>JAIRRI010000193.1 GCA_031256055.1 Bacteroidales bacterium | reverse complement strand
ACAAAACGGCTATTTCCCGATTTTACTTTTAGATGATATTTTTGATAAATTGGACAACTCTCGTGTTCTTCAACTGCTTGAATTGGTGGGGCACAACGACTTCGGACAAGTGTTTATTACCGACACAGATGCTCGCCGCTTAGAACGAATTTTGAACGAACAAAACATTACATTCAAACTATTTGATATTGCCGAAAATAACATTGTAAACCATGTCGAATCCCACGCCGATAACCGCATTGATTAAAGCATTTGCAAAAATTCACAACAAACAACATGTATTTGACGAAGCACAAGTTGTGAGTATTTGGAAATCCTTGATGTCGCCTGAAATTCTTGCACATACGCTGAAAATCGAAATAGAAAACGGCATTTTGTTTGTAAAAGTGGATTCACCTGCATTAAAAAACGATTTGCGACTTCAATCCGATGATTTTCGTCAAAAAATCAATGTACATTTTTCACAAGAAATTGTAAAAACGATTGCTATTCTTTGACGTCACGTTGAGTGTAGTCGAGACATCCCATAGCAAGAGGATTCCGCGTCAAGCACGGAATGACGACAAGTAATTATTTTTGCAACGCTTCCAAAACCAACAGGTCTCGCTCGTACACATCGGAGTAGATATGCAGATTTCCATCAGTGTCAATCCATGCAGTTTTATAGTCGATGATAACGGAAATCGGAGGATTTAAAAACACGTTCACGGTTTTCAATTGTCGAATGTTTTCTTCGTCCAAACCTATGGTTTTTCTAAGATAATCAATGTTGTATTTCGGGATATTCGAAAGCAACGTATGCGCCAATTCTAAATAATTTTCAACCCTCACACAACCGTGACTCACAGCCCGATTGCGCCTCAAAAAATCGTTCTTGGAAGGTGTGTCATGCAGGTAAACGCTGAATTTATTCGGAAACATAAATTTCATTTTTCCCAAAGCATTTAGTTCGCCTGCGGATTGTTCAAATCGGTAGGTCAGATTAGCCGGAGTAATAGCGTTCCAGTTCACGGAATGCGGATCAATCAGCACGTTTCCTCGATACACATGATAGCCCATTCTGCTCAAATAATTCGAATCTTTTTGAATGTTTCGCAAAATCTCATTCTTTGCGATCTCGCTTGGAACGCGCCATTGTGGATTCAGCGTTAAATAAGTGATTTTATCTTTGAGTATGGGCGTTTCGTTATGCCTTGGTTTTGGTGTTTTTTCGGGGTTTTTTAGATAATTTCGATAATGTGTTGCGTATGTTTTCGGACGTTTGATACCCACACAAACTTTCGACGACATCAACACCGAATCGGCCTTTAACACATATAATTCAAAAGCCGGTATATTCACATAAACCACATTTTGATCACTCTCTGTAAATAACGGATGCCATCTCCAGCGCTCCAAATTAACGCGTAAAATGTTCAAGGTATCAATATCTCTGTTTGCCCTTGTACTTTCAGGCTTTTTCAAACGTTTGAGATATTCGTTTTGAAGTGTTTTATACTGAACATTTGATGGTGTTAAATTTTGAAAAAAAGACCATAAATTTTCTGCATAAAATACTCCGAAAGGGAAGAAGATTGTATCTTTTGAGGAAATGAAATAGTGATAATCCTCGTTACTTAAAGGATCGAATACACCACGTTTCAGGTGTTCTGTAAACAAAATCAAACCATCGGAAAGTAAGATTTCGCTTTCTGCCCAAAGTTGATAGTTGATTTTTCCCGTTTCAAAGTAAAAGAACGAAAGGTTTTCCAAATTGGTTGCCAAACGATCGTAATGATAAGTGTTTCGGTCTAATCCGTGCGTTTCGGCAGATGCCAAAATGCTCAAATATTCTGCCTGTTGCAACGTATCGGAAATGTCAATCCAATGTGGCTGATAAGCGTGCAAGGCATAATAATCTCGCACCAAATCCAATTGGTTCAAATCACTATCCGAACTAAAATACAAAAAATAGGTTTCGATTTCCGATGTGAGCCAATCATAGTCAAACACAGGTATATCGGCAGTATTCTTGATTTTCGGACGTTTGATGTATTCAATGGTTGGAGCAGTTTCTTCTTGCTGTGGAGTTTGGCAGGCAGCCAATCCAAGCAAGATAAAACTTACTATTTCCCATTTTTTCATTACATTTTAGAACGGCAAATCGTTGGCAGGTTCGTTGGAAAACGTTAATCCTTCCGTATTTTCAGCAGGTCTCGGGCTTGACGGAGCAGGTGCGGAACTTGAATATGCAGGTATTGGCGCAGATACACCACTTTCGTCAGCGCGATCAATACGCCAGGCACGCAACTCGGTGTAACAACGTCCGGTAGCAGTATGTTCACGAGATTCAACATTGAATGACACTTTAACCATGTCGCTCATACTGAATTTTCGAAGAATGTCCACTTTGTCGCCCCAAACACTGAAACATGCTTTTTTTGGGAATTGTTCTCTGGTTTCAATTACAAATTCTTGCTTAATCCAAGGGCCTTTTGCACCTTGTCCTGTGGTTTCTGGAAGAATTTTAATCAGTTGTCCGGTAATATCCATAATGCAGTTTTTTTGCAAAGATACGAAAAAAAAACGACAAATGAAAATCGAAAAGGTTTTACGAAGACTTAGTTAAACTTTTTTAAGTTTTAACATTTTTTAACTTAAATTTCGGTTATGACTTCTTTTTTTTTCGTATCTTTGTAAAAAATCCTCTCCGCATTGCAACAAGAAATCCGCAACATACTGCTGAAATACTGGGGACATCCGCGCTTCCGCGAGATGCAGGAAGATATTATTCTATCTGTACTTAACGGAGACGACACCTTGGCGCTATTGCCCACAGGTGGCGGAAAATCCATTTGTTTTCAAGTGCCCGGATTGGCATTAGATGGCTTGTGCTTGGTGATTTCGCCGCTTATTGCGTTGATGAAAGATCAGGTTGACAACCTTGAAAAACGCGGCATTCAGGCAGCAACCATCATTTCAGACATGAATAAATTTGAAACGGAATTGGTAATGAATAAAGCCATCACCGGTCAGTTGAAATTTCTTTATGTATCGCCTGAACGTTTGGAAACACAAGCCTTTTTAGCGAATTTGCCCTGGATGAAAATCAGTCTTTTGGCGATTGATGAGGCGCATTGTGTTTCGCAATGGGGTTACGATTTTCGTCCGCCGTATTTGAAAATTGCTAAAATTCGGGAGTTTTTGCCCGATGTGCCGGTTATCGCACTTACGGCAACGGCTACACCATCTGTTGTTATTGACATTCAAGACAAATTAGCATTCAAAAAACGTCATGTTTTTCAGAAAAGTTTTGCACGAGAAAATTTGACGTATTACGTGTTTCATGAAGAAGACAAGTTAGGACGTTTGATCAAAATTATTGAAACCGTGAAAGGCGCAGGCGTGGTGTATGTTCGCAATCGAAAAAAAACTCAGGAAATAGCAGATTATTTGTGTAATCAGGGATTTCGTGCTGCCTGTTATCATGCAGGATTAGATCAAGCCGTGCGAAATCAGCGACAAGCCGATTGGATTCACGACCAAACGCCAATTATCGTTGCCACAAACGCATTCGGCATGGGTATCGACAAACCGAATTGTCGTTTTGTGGTGCATTTGGATTTGCCGGATTCGTTAGAAGCCTACTTCCAAGAGGCGGGGCGCGGTGGTCGAGATGGACAGCGTGCGCATGCGGTGGTGCTTTTTTCAAACGTGGATAAACAAAAATTGGAAGAGGATTTTTTGAAAACCTATCCCGATATTTCGTTCATCAAAACCGTTTACGATAAATTGGGCGATTATTGTAAAGTGCCTGTTGGAAGTGGGGTAGGAGCGAGATTCGATTTTGATTTATCTGATTTTTCGCAAACCTATAATTTGGAATTTTCGCCAACGTATCATGCCTTGCGATTGCTTGAACGTCAAGGTTTAATCAATTTTACAGAAGATTTGAATGTACCTTCGAAATTATGGATTCGGGCAGATAAAGACGATGTGTACGATTTTCAAGTGCGAAATGAAAAGTATGGCGCTTTCATGGAAACGCTACTGCGATCGTATGGAGGTTTGTTTTCGGATTTTGTAAAAATTCGCGAACATGATTTGGCGCGACGCATGAAAATTCCCGAAGAACAGGTCATGATTGCCCTGCAAAATCTCATGAAATGGGAAATTTTAGAATACATCCCGACACCAAATAAACCCCAAGTTGTCTTTGTTCAAGAACGCATAAAAGCCTCAAATTTACAACTCGACCCGGAAGTTTATCGCAGACGCAAAACGGCTGCTCGCGAGCGTTTAGACGCTGTTTTGAATTATGCCGAAAGCACCAATCGTTGTCGAAGTCAACTGCTTTTAACCTATTTCGGCGAAACCAACAGCAAGCGTTGCGGACGTTGCGACTACTGTATCGAACGAAACAAAACCGAATTAAGCGATGTGGAATTTGATCGCATGGTTGAAATCATCAAACCGCTATTGCAATGGAAACCCACGCCATTAGACGATATTCGAAATGCTTTATCCCTATTCAGTGAACGAAAAATCTTGCTGTTTTTGCAATGGCTTTTAGACAACGACAAGGTAAAACAGAACGCTGATGGGGATTATGTTTGGCATTAAAAAGTTTTGAGTTGCAATTTTTTTGTTGCGCTCCATTCCAAATAACTATTGTAGTTCAACCAATCGCCCGTATTGAGATAAGTCGATGTTTCGGAAAGTTTGATCTCCAAAGGCAAATGGCGATGTCCGAAAATAAAATAGGTTACTTCAGGATTTTTTTTCAAGTATTCCTTGCAAAATAGATATTGCATTTCGTTTTCGTTGGATTCAAAAACAGCATCATTTTTTCCTGTTTTGGCACGACTTTTTCGAGACCAAAAATTAGCTAATCCCACACCAATCCAAGGATGTAGAAAAGCAAACAAGCGTTGATTGAATCGGCAAGTAAACATTTTTTTAATCAATTGCTTTTGTCTCAAATCGTCGCCATGTCCAATCAAACAAAGGGTTTCATCGATTTTAAAAAGTTGGTGTTTGTGATAAATTTTTAATCCGATTTCGCGTTCCAAATAGCCGAATGTCCACAAATCGTGATTGCCGACGAATAATCGCAAATCAATGCCTTTGTCCGCCATTTCCGCCAATTTCCCTAAAAATCTCACGTATCCTTTCGGAACAACATGGTTGTATTCGAACCAAAAATCAAAAATATCACCGAGCAAAAAAACCGTTTGCGCATCTTTCGAAATTTCGTCTAACCATTGAACAATGCGCTTTTCGCGAGAAACACTTTCTATTGCGTTCGGTGTTCCTAAATGAAAATCCGAAGCAAAATAGATTTTTTTTTCGGGATTAAGCAATATGGTTTCTATATTTGTCATTTTGGTAGAGACGTAATGCATTACGTCTTTACAATTTTGATTTTTGATTAACCATCGGCATAATTACCAACGATGCCAAACCACCTATAACAACTGTAACATTTTGCGATGTCCAAATCAGCCAACCGAGAGCAAAACCAATGGGTTCAGAAACACCGTAAAGCATTAACGTGTTTGCAATAATAACGGGATAAAGCCCAATTCCTCCAGGTGTTACAATGATACCGATAGTTCCAAATGCCAAACATGCCAAACCCGAACTCGGCGGGAGATGTGCCGTTTCTGTCAGAGCAAAAAACACGATATAAGCCATTAAATAATAACATACCCAAAGTGCAACGGTGTAAATGATAAATCTCCACGGATGTTTAAGATTTTTCAATGAAATCAAACCTTCCCAAAATTGCAAAATCAATTCCTTCACTTTTTGATACACTTTTGTATGGGCGATTTTTTTTCTCAAGAAAAAGATGAAAAAACCAAATGCCAAAATGCCTAAACCTGCTAAAAATAGCATTTTTCTAACAAATTCCGGATTGGTAAATTTTTCGTATAATCCGGTAAAATTTTCCATAGCATAATCCGACAAACGTTCAAATTGTAAGGCTAAGGTCAAAATCAATAAAATCAAAAAACAAACCGTGTCTAAAACTCGCTCGGTTATTACGGTTCCGATAGATTTTGCTGTGGGAATTTTTTCGTATTTATCCAATAATCCGCAACGTGCCACTTCGCCCAATCTTGGAAATGCTAAATTCGCCAAATAACCTACCATCACACCCATTAAGACGTTTTTTGTTTTCGGAAAATAATTCATGGATTGCATTTGCATTTGCCAACGTTTGGCTCGAATCCAAAAACTGATAACGCCGAAAATTAAGGCTATTCCAATGATTCCGTAGTTTGCATTTCGAAAAGACGCCATAATTAGCCTGCGATATTCGACATCCAAATCTTTCACAAACCACCACGTAATAAAAATCCCAAGCCCGAGGAAAAGTGAAAATTTCAAGATGTTTCTCAAAAGTTGAGTGTTTTTCATACGTGTTAAAGTTTGTTGTTAACAGGAAAAACAAGCGTTGGCGAGAATGTTTTGGCTTTTTCGAAATCCATCGTGCAATACGACACAATAATGACCAAATCGCCAACATTGGCTTTATGCGCTGCAGCACCGTTGATACCGATGGTTCCACTACCGCGCTTGCCTTTGATGACGTAAGTGTCGAAACGCTCGCCATTGGTAATATTATAGATGTGTACACGTTCGTTTTCGATGAGATTGGCGGCTTCGATGAGGTCTTCGTCAATCTCAATACTTCCGATATAGTGCAGGTTTGCGTGCGTAACGCTTGCGCGGTGGATTTTCGATTTGAGGAGTTCGATTTGCATAATAGGTGCAAAGATACAAAAAAAATCTGAATAAAACGTCATTCCGAGCGAAGTCGAGGAATCCCCTTGCTATGGGATGTCTCGACTTCGCTTCGCTATGCTCGACATGACGGTTTTTTGGCTTTCATTTTTTTTGCCTGCGGTTTCGTCCTGCTTTTTTGACGGCATCGGAAATAATCCACTCCAACTGCCCGTTGGTGCTTCGAAACTCATCGGAAGCCCATTTTTCAACGGCTTTCATGAGTTCGGGATCAATCCTTAGAACGAAAAGGTTTTTTTTCTGCCATGATCAAAAAATTAGTACAAACTTCCGGCATTAATCACCGGTTTCACATTTTCATCCGCACAAAGAACAACCATTAAATGGCTTGCCATGGTTGCTTTTTTATCGCTGTCCAATTCAACAACGCCGTCTTTTTCCAAGCGTTTCAATGCCAATTCCACCATAGATACTGCGCCTTCCACGATTTTTTCGCGTGCAGCGATAATGGCTTCGGCTTGTTGACGGCGAAGCATCACACTTGCAATTTCAGGTGCATACGCCAAATTATTGATTCGCGCTTCGACCACCTCAATGCCCGCAATAGCCAAACGTTCGCTAAGTTCTTGTTCCAAATGTGCATTGATTTCGTCATCGCCCGAACGCAATGTAATTTCCTCGCTTTTACTGTCGATATGATCGTAAGCGTACATTCTTGCCACTTTGCGTAAAGCTGCATCGCTTTGAACGTGAACAAATCTGTCGAAAGATTTCAAATCTTGAGATAGCATTCCGGTGGTTGGATTTGTTGATTTTTCCGAATCGATACAGAAACTGGCTTTGAATGTGTCGTTAATTTTCCAAACCAACATCATACCGATCATAATCGGATTGCCGTTTTTGTCGTTCACTTTGATGACCTCAGGGTTCAAGTTTCTTGCGCGAAGCCAAAGTTTTTTCCGACTGTAAAACGGATTAACCCAGAAAAATCCGTTTTGTTTAATCGTTCCCGAATATTTTCCGAAAAAAACCAAAACGGCAGACTGGTTAGGCTGAATTAAACATAGCCCACAGAGATGAATGAGCCAAACAAAAAATCCTACAATAGAGATGGTTACGGTTAGTCCGACATGTCCTTGTTTACCGCAAAAAATGGCGAGGAAAATAAATCCTCCCAACAGTAATAAGTTTAGAAATGAATGAAAAAAGCCGTTACTTCTTTTCATTTCTTTGATAAATTCGTGTGTTTGTGTTTTCATTTTAATAGCATTTTGATATTATTTCGATACAAAATTACGATTTTTTTTGAATAGACCAAATTTTTTTTCAAATTTTTAATTTTTTCGTATCTTTGCAAAATGAATACACTCAATTTATACAACACACTGACCCGAAAAAAAGAGGTTTTTGAACCACTCCATGCGCCGAATGTGGGGATGTACGTGTGTGGACCAACGGTCTACGGCGATCCGCATTTGGGACATGCGCGCCCTGCGATTACGTTTGACTTGGTTTTTCGCTATTTAAAATTGAAGTACAAAGTACGTTATGTTCGGAACATCACAGATGTCGGACATTTGGAGAATGACGCCGACGAAGGCGAGGATAAAATTGCGAAAAAAGCACGCTTGGAACAGTTAGAGCCGATGGAGGTTGCACAATATTACATTGATCGCTATCATAAATTTATGGATATGTTGAATGTGCAACGACCGAGCATTGAACCGCGCGCTACAGGGCATATTCCCGAACAGATCGAAGCCATACAACAAATTTTGGACGCAGGATATGCCTATGAGTCCAATGGTTCGGTGTATTTCGATGTGCCGAAATACAACAAAGATTATCATTACGGAAAATTATCAGGGCGCGTATTGGACGAACTTTTAGCCACAACGCGAGATAATTTGGACAGTCAACACGAAAAGCGAAATCCCGCAGATTTTGCCTTGTGGAAAAAGGCTTCGCCCGAGCACATCATGCGTTGGAACTCGCCGTGGAGCATAGGTTTTCCGGGTTGGCACGTGGAATGTACGGCGATGGGTTGCAAATATTTGGGTAAAACATTCGACATTCACGGCGGTGGTATGGATTTGCAGTTTCCGCATCACGAAAGTGAAATCGCGCAAGCGTGCATTGCCAATAACGCAGAGCCTGCAAAATATTGGATGCACAATAACATGATCACCATTGATGGTAAAAAAATGGGCAAATCGTTGGGAAATTTCATCACGCTGGAACAATTTTTTACAGGCGATCACCCAAGTTTGGAAAAAGCGTATTCACCAATGACGATACGGTTTTTCATCCTTCAAGCGCATTATCGAAGCACGTTGGATTTTTCGAACGAAGCTTTGCAAGCCGCAGAAAAAGGGTTGAAACGTTTGCAAGAAGCGAAAAAGACGCTGCAAACGTTAACCCCTGGAACGAATTTTCAACCCACGCCAACACTCGAAATTTCTCTCCTCTCAACGTTTTGCAAATCCGCGATGAACGATGATTTCAGTTCTCCATTAGTCATTGCATGTTTGTTTGATGCAGCAAAGATAATCAATTCGGCAAAAGACGGAAAGACACCATTGTTGAATGATGGTATTAAAGCGTTGAAAGAATTGTTTGACGTTTATTACACGCAAATTTTAGGATTGTCAGACGAAGCAGACAGTAACAATTCCGAACTCATCGACGGCTTAATGCAAATGATTTTAGACATCCGCCAACAAGCGAAAACCAACAGGGATTATGCAACTTCTGACCATATTCGTGATGCATTAACAGCGTTGAATATTGTTGTAAAAGACGGCAAAGATGGTGCAAGTTGGAGTTTTTAGTGTAGTCAAAATCAGGGCTTAATAAATCAAAAATGAAATAATTATGAACCAAGTTTATAATCCCGGATGTGCATTGTTATTGTACAAACCGGAATATGCGGAAAAACTTATTAATTTTTTACGCCAAGAATTAGGTGATATCACATTACACACAATTTGTTGCAGACATGATCCAAAACTTCCGACAAATACTAAAATCATTAACACTTGCGCAGGTTGCGATAAAAGATTCAGCACACTTTACGATGGAATTACAACGGAATCGCTTTGGGAAATTCTCGCCAAAAGCGATACGTTTCCATTTCCGAATTATAACGGTTTAAAGATGACTGTGCATGATGCTTGTCCTATTCGAACAAAAAGCCAGGTGCACAATGCCATAAGAACACTTCTTAAAAAAATGAATATTGAAGTGATTGAAACATCCAATAACCGAACAAATTCGATTTGTTGCGGAGATAGTTTTTATCCGGAAATCCCAATTGATGCTGTTCACAAAATGATGAAAAAACGTGCGGATACCATGCCTTGCGAGGATGTTTGTGTATATTGTGTGTCTTGCATTAAATCCATGCACATCGGTGGTAAAAAACCGAGATACATCTTGGATTTGCTATTCAATCAACAAACAGACCCGCAAGTGTATGATACTGTCTCATGGCATGAAATGCTTCAGGAATTTATTGATGCGCATTAAATTCTTTTGGGTTATGAAAAAAAATGTAGGGGTCGAAAATTTTCGACCCCTACGTGTTTGTGGTAGCGCTGGGATTCGAACCCAGGACCCCATCCTTAAAAGGGATGTGCTCTACCTGCTGAGCTACGCGACCGCCTTTTTTTAAAGGACTGCAAAGATACAAAAAAAACTTGAATTGACCAAATTTTTAGTAATTTTTTCTACAAAAATGGGTTATTATAGCGCTCAAAACCGATTTCTGTGCGACCGCCATGACCCGGTCTTACCACAAAATCATCGCCCAAAACAAAAAGTTTGTCGTAAATACTTTTTTTCAACATCTCGAAATTTCCTGTCATTAAATCGGTGCGTCCAATACCGCCGTGAAACAGCACATCGCCTGTAAATACAACCTTTTCGGGAATGTTGACCAAACAAATACTGCCGTCGGAATGCCCCGGTGTGTAAAGCACTTTAAACTCGGAATTACCGAATTTGATGAGGTCGCCGTCCTCAACATAAATGTGTTTTTCAGGTAAACGGTCTAACCTCAAACCTAAATACTCGGCATGTTGCATAGCCATTCCGAATTGGGAAAGCCCTGCTTTGTGCATGGCCAACGGCAACTTATATTCGTCGCAAACCCTTGCAGTTCCTACTATGTGGTCAACATGAGGATGTGTGATGATGATGTGTTTGGGCGTTAGATTGTTTTTTTTGATGAAATCGAACAGTTGTTGATATTCATTTTCATCGCCACAAGATGGGTCGATAATTACACACTCGCCTGTTTCGTCGTAACACACGAAGCAGTTGGTTTCAACGGGATTAAATGCAAAAACTTTAGTAGTCATATTTTTAGTATTTGAGTTTGATTGCAAAGAGGTTAAGAGGTAAAAGGTCAAGGGTAAAAGGATTAGAGTTGCACTAATAGAAACCCTTAACCTTTTACCTTTAGCCTTTAACCTTTTATTTTTATTTTCGTTCATTTTCTTTTGCTTGATCCCAATAAACATTCATCTCATCAAGCG
This sequence comes from Bacteroidales bacterium, assembly GCA_031256055.1. Taxonomy (GTDB): domain Bacteria; phylum Bacteroidota; class Bacteroidia; order Bacteroidales; family P3; genus WRKV01. The sequence goes on along the minus strand of JAIRRI010000193.1, from coordinate 31,009 downwards.
TCATATCGTGAAGGGATTTTCCTTTTTGAATGGTTTGTTCTTCGAGATAGTTGAAACGCTTGATAAATCGCTGATTGGTGCGTTCGAGAGCATCGTCGGGATTTACATTGATAAAACGTGCATAATTGATTAGCGCAAACATCAAATCACCGAATTCAGCCTCAATTCGTTCGTGGGAACCGCCGCTTTTTACTTCATGCTGCATTTCACGAAATTCCTCGATAACTTTTTCCAAAACTTGATGAGCATTGTCCCAATCAAAACCTACACCTCGCGCTTTTTCTTGAATTCTGTAGGCTTTCACCATTGCAGGCAAACTTTTCGGAACACCTTCCAAAACAGATTTTCTGCCTTTTTCTTTGAGTTTGATGGCTTCCCAATTGGCTTTGACTTGGTCGGACGTTTCGGCTTTTGTATCGGAAAAAATATGCGGATGTCGTGAGATTAATTTTTGATTGATATTATCCAACACATCATCAATCGTGAAGGCGTTTTTTTCTTCGCCGATTTTGGCATAAAACACAACGTGAAGCAACAAATCTCCGAGTTCTTTTTTGATTTCGTCCAAATCGTTATTGATAATCGCGTCGGAGAGTTCGTAGGTTTCCTCAATCGTTAGATATCGCAGAGATTCGAGGGTTTGTGCTTTGTCCCATGGGCAACCTGCGCGGAGTTTGTCCATGATATCTAAGAGTTCGTCAAATTTTGAGTTCATGCGTGTTAATTTGGTTCATACAGTTAAAATGTTTTTTCGGACATTCGTCGTAACCAAGTTTTGAGCAAGGACGACACGACAAATTTTCGACTTGAACAATTTTGCTCAAATGCTCTTGTCCTTTCGGGAAATAAGCATACATACCGAATTCTGGAACGGTGCTTCCCCATACGGAAACAACAGGTTTTTTCAATGCCGCTGCGATGTGCATCAACCCAGTGTCGCCCGAAATGAGGTATTTGGCGTGTTGCACAACTGCGGCAGATTGATTTAAATTCAGAATTCCGCAAGCATTGAATACATTGTTTTCAGTTGATTTTACAATGATTTCGGCTTTTTGTTTGTCGTTGTTATCGCCAAGCAAAACAAAATTTTCATTTGTGTTTTTGCAAATTTCCAAAAGTTTTTCTACTGGAAGTTGTTTGGTTGCATGCTTACTACCAACGGCGATTGCGATATATTCGTTTTCCAAAAAATGTGAAGGAATTTGCCCTTCGACTCCGCTCACGGTACAGGTGTCAGCGGGCGTCGAGCGGAGTCGAGACGCTTCAGGAATGAAATAATCCAAACCTTTTCCATCGTAAGTAATACCAAGTGGTTTCACCGTTTCCATGTAACGTTCAACAACATGCGAAACGTGTAATTTGTGCTTCGTAAAACATTTTAAATGTACTATTTTCCACTTCGTGAAATTGCATTTTTTGAAGGTTGACGACGGTTTGCAAAGGCTTAATTTTATTCGTAAAGAGCGCAAATTTCGATGCAAATCCACAATAAAATCAAAATTTTCCGCTTTCAATTCTTGAATTATTTCGCTCCAATCCTCTTTCAAAACATGAATTTTTGAAATATAGGGATTTGCTTCTAAAATCGGCACATTTGACGGTTTTGTGAGGTAATGAATTTCACAATCCGACTGTGTTTTCAAACATCTTACAACGGGAGTTGTCAGCACGATGTCGCCAATGGAACTTAGTCGGATGATTAGAATTTTTTTCATGAGTGCAAAGATACGAAAAAAAATGAAACTGCGCCGTCATTCCGAGCGTAGTCAAGGAATCCCCTCGCTATAGGATGTCTCAACTGTGCTCGATATGACGACCTTTATTTATTTTTTCGTACCTTTGCAAAAAAAATTCACCCAAAACTGCAACCTTTTCAAATTTTCGCATCATAAAGATACAAGCATATGCAAAAAATCCAATGGACACGTGTTTATGAGCAAGAAGCCGGACGCTTGCTCGGAGTGGCTTATCGGTACGTAAAAGACCGTAGGCAGGCTGAGGATATGGTTCAAAATGCCTTTGTAACGGCTATTCAAAAAGCCGAAACGTTTAAAGGGAAAGGCGCTTTTGAGGGTTGGTTGCGCCGAATTGTCGTGAACGAGTCGTTGATGTACCTTCGTGCCAAAAATCCGATATTTTCGGGATTGGATGATCGCATCGAAGCCATGCCTTATGAAACCCTGCAAACCGATGAAACAACCGTATTTCAAATCATTCAACAAGCCGAATTTTCGCAGGATGATTTGTTGGAAACGGCGAATTTACTGCCTGAACATCATCGCGTTGTGTTCTATCTTTACGTTGTGGACGGTTATTCACACAAAGATATTGCCCAACAGTTGAGCATTTCGGAAGGCACATCCAAATCTCATCTGAACCGTGCTCGAAAAAAATTACAAGACCTCCTTTATCAAAAAGCCTTAGATATGAAAAAACATCGAAAAAAATCCCTCTTTATTTTCGCATGGTTTTCAGCGTTGTTTGCCAAGGCAAGCCCTATCGACACGCTGTATTGTGAAACATTTGCGAATTTTACCTTGCCTATGCCACCCATACCTGTGGGCGTTGAGTTGGCGAGTTCGACGGTTTCCATTGGACTTTCGACGGGCGTTGTGGCAGGTATTGCCACCGCTGTTGGTGGCGGCGCGATAGTGGTTGGAGCACTCGCGTATCAAGCCAACGAAAATACGCAAAAAATTTCATCGGATATTCAAACGACGATTGAATATGAAATTCCCGAAACGCTTTTCTGGTTTGAAGATTCGACAGATTTGCAACTACAAATTATAAAGCCTGTTCATCAAAAAATTATTGAAGAAACTCCTGAAGTTATTGAGGAAGAACCTCCATTGATCATCAAAAAAACGACTGTAATCATTGATACCATTTATGAAGACTAAATATGTTTTGACCATCATCTGGCTTTTCATCGGAACAAGCCTTTTTTCGCAAGCCACACGCGACACGATTTATATTTACGATACCATTCGCATATCGGTTAAACGCCCAGCACCTGCGCCAACAATTTTTTTTGAAGAACCAACTGCAACCATTTTCAAAGATAGCATCATTATAGATGAAGAACCAAAACAATCATCTACTATGAGAAATTTAAGAACATCAGCCAACCGACTTATTCGAAACATTGGAGTTGGTACAATGGCAGCAGTTTCAGGCATTGTGCCGAGTATGGCACAACCACTGGAAACCATCATTATCAAGGACACCGTTGTCACGCAAATCGTCGAAATTGATAGCGTGTCCACACCCAAACAAACGTCGCCAATTTATCTGAGTTTTGCGTATCCTGCTGGACTTTTTGGCGTGAATTCCGAAGATTATGTTTTCAATTTGGCGTTTAGTGCGCTAACGGGCGCGGTTGGCGGAGTTAACGGCGTTCAATTTGGTGGAATTTATAATCAAGTGAGTGGTCCGATGCGAGGTGTTCAATTTGGCGGAATTATGAATCTTACCGAACAGGTTGAGGGCATTCAATTTGGTGGAATTTGCAATTTCACCAAAGATGTGAAAGGTATTCAATTTGCCGGAATTTATAACCATTCCGGCGATATTCGAGGCATTCAAACAAGCGGTATTGCGAATGTTGCCGAGAAAGTTGAAGGTATACAATGGAGCGGAATTTATAACGTTGCAGACACGCTGATCGGCATTCAATCGAGCGGTATTGCAAACGAAGCCACAACAATTGAAGGTATGCAATGGGCTGGAATTTACAACCGTGCGGATCGCGTTCGAGGCATTCAAATTGGTTTATATAACGAAACGAAAACCTTGAATGGCGTGCAAATCGGACTCATCAACAAAGTGGATTCGATTGAAAAAGGGGTATCCATCGGTTTGTTTAATTTTCTGAAACATGACCGCTTTCATGAATTGGAAGTAATTCAGTCAACTTACCACACAACGTTTTTGAGTTATCGTCTCGGAGGTCGAAAACTTCATGGTCTAATGGCTATTGGAACGGATATTGATGTAGCTTTTGTTAGCAACAAAACATTTACTATGGATTTTCGACTCGGTGTTGGAAACAACACACAATTGTGGAATAATTTGCACTTACAAACCTCGTTATATCGTAGTTCTTCTATTTTTTCAGATGCTTCGCCAATTTTCAGCGAGCAATTTCGACACCGATTTGGTAGTGATAACTGGACGACTTTAAGTAGCGGTTTGGTTTATTATTGGGGCAATAAAATCGGAATAAAAATTGTGCCGAGTTTAAACATGTGGAGATATAAAAGACCCACTCCATTAAATAGCAACTGGAAAACGTGGACCTTGCAAAATCGCTTTGGGTTTGATATGAGTTTAGACGTTGGACTATCCATAAAATTATAAATCAAAAATTAAAAATTTAACATCATGAAAAATATAACTTATATTGCCATAGCCCTAATTTACCTACTCACATCGTGCAACAAACACGAACGCATTCACCCTTCGGATATGCTAGTTACTCAAACGTTTACATATCCGAACATAACAGGATTAAACCTTTTTGATATGGACTGCGATCTGTATATTTACATTTCGGAAGACGAAAATGCGGAAGATTCAATAACCATAACTGTGAACGACAATGTATATCCACATATCGTTTGGAGTAGTTTGGGACAAGGATCTTCCGAAAAAATGAAATATACCATAAGTCTTCGCTACGACGATGTATCATTTATGCATCGTAAACCCAATCTTACGATTTCTTTAACCGTGAAAAATTTAGAACTAATAAGTCTTGGCGGATCAAGTACGGCTTACATTGAAGATGTCGTGATTAGCGATGATTTGAGAATTGATTTGAGAAGTGCATCAACCTTTCGCCTTCGCAACGGAGGAAGAATTGAAGCCAATCATATTTCTGCCGTGCTTAGTGGTGCGTCGAAAATGGAATTGGAAGGGCAGTGCAAAACGCTTGACTTAGTTTTGTCGGGTTCTTCCCGAGCATCGGGCTTCGGCATGGTTTGCGATGATTTGGATGCCAAACTTTCGGGTGCGAGCAAGGCCGAATTCACCGTATTGAATACGCTTTCAGCCACATTATCGGGCTCAAGTATATTGCGTTACGATGGCAATCCGACCATCGGTTATAGCAATATTACAGGCAGTTCAAGGCTTGAAAGACGGTAAAAATCAATAATTATTTTGTCGTAGGGTCGTTGCATGCAACGACCCTTTATGTTATTCCAAAATTTTTTCGTATCTTTGCCGAAAAATAAAACATCAAACCATGAAAAAAATCCTCTTTTTCGTTCTGCTTGCCCTTTCGTATTTGGGCTTTTCGCAAACCGATGTGTCTTGGATTCGCTATCCGAGCATTTCGCCTGATGGCAAAGAAATCGCTTTTATGTATAAAGGCGACATTTACAAAGTGAGTGTGGATGGTGGTCGAGCCATACAATTGACCTCACATCCTGCTTACAACTACAATCCCAAATGGTCGCCCGACAGCAAACAAATTGCTTTCAATTCCAATCGCCACGGCAATCAAGATGTGTTCATTATGCCTTCCGAAGGCGGTTCTCCGATGCGATTAACGACCAATTCGGCAAACGAAAGATTGCAAGGTTTTTCGCATAATGGCAAAGAGGTTTATTTCACGGCAAATATTCAACATCCTGCGTCTTACGCGCAATTCCCTGCAGGCTGGGCAACGCAATTGTTCAAGGTTTCGGCTCAAGGCGGACGTTCGGTTTTGGTGTTGCCAAATGCGATGAACAATGTAACCATCAGCAGCGATGGAAAATTCATGGTGTATGAAGATATCACAGGTCAAGAAAACGAATGGCGCAAACATCAGACTTCGTCGGTGGCTCGTGATGTTTGGCACTACGATTTTGGAACAAAAGAATTTACACAAATTACCAATTTTGTGCAAGATAGTCGCAATCCTGTATTAAGTAAAGATGGTAAAACGGTTTATTATTTGAGTGAACTTAATGGTAATTTCAATATCTGGAAAGCCGATTTCGAAAACAGAGTTCGTACGGGAGGCGAGATTCCTTTCAGAACTCTAACAGACTACAAACGCCACCCCGTTCGTTTTCTTTCCATCAGCGACAATGAAACGCTTTGCTACACCTTTGATGGAAAACTTTACATATTGCCGAAAGACGGACAACCTAAACAAGTCAAAGTCGATATTTTCCGCGACAACGAAAATCCGATAACCTTGCAAACCCTCACCACAGGCGCAACAGAAGCAACGTTCTCGCCTAACGGAAAAGAGGTTGCCCTCATAGTTCGCGGCGATGTTTACGTCACTTCCGTGGAATTTGGAACTACCAAACGCATTACCAACACTCCAGGAGTTGAGCGCAGTTTGAGTTGGTCGCCCGATGGCAGAAGCCTTGCCTATGCTGCAAGTCGTGATGGCAGTTGGGTGGTTTGTGTCGCAAAAAACATGGCAAAAAATGAGCCGTATTTTTTCAGTTCCGATAACATTGTTGAAGAAATTTTAGTCAATGATAGCAAACACGAGGATTTTCAACCTGTATTTTCCCCAAACGGCAAGGAAATTGCCTTTTTGCGCGATCGCACAAAAATTCATGCGATTGATGTGAATACAAAACAAATCCGTCAAATTACCGATGGAAGCCGAAATTGGTCGTATGCCGACGGTGATCAATCCTTCGCTTGGTCGCCCGACAGTAAATGGTTGGTGTTGACATTTATGGGCGCCATTCGTCATCCTTATGTGGATATTGGTTTGGTGTCAGCGCAAGGTGGCGAAATCACCAATCTCACGTATAGCGGCTACATAGAAAATGCTCCGAAATTTGCCATGAACGGCAATGTGATTTTGTTTGCAAGCGATAGGTTTGGTATGCGTTCTCATGCTTCGTGGGGCTCGCAAAATGACGTATTCGGAATTTTTACCAATCAGGAAGCGCTCGACAGATTTAAAATGAGCAAAGAGGATATAGAATTGGACAAAGAACGCCAAAAACTCGCAGGCGGGAAAGATACAACATCAAAATCTTTGGAATTTGAATTGAGACATATAGAAAACCGAATTGAGCGTATGACCATTCATTCCAGCGATTTGGGCGGATTTGTGTTGACGCCCGATGGCGAAAAATTATTTTATTTGGTGAACGTGGAAAAAGGCTACGACCTTTGGATGCGCGATTTCAAAGCCAATGAAACCAAATTGGTAGAAAAATTAGGTGTGCAAAACGCCAGTCTTGAAATGGACGAAAAAGGCGACAAATTGATGGTTTTCGCAGGTGGCACCATCTTTACCTTGGATGTAAAAAACACCAAAACCCGCAAAAATGTTACCTACAGAGCCTTGGTTGAACAAGACCCTTATGCAAATCGTGCAGCAATGCTTGACCACGTTTGGCGCACGGTTGCTGAAAAATTCTATCGCCTGGATCTCCATGGTGTGGATTGGGATGGCTTCTACAAAGACTATGAAAAATTCTTGCCATACATCAATAATTACTGGGATTTCTCGGAATTGTTGAGCGAATATTTGGGCGAACTCAACGCTTCGCACACGGGTTCAGGCTTCCGCGGAACATTTGGAACAAACGTGCCAACTGCGAAATTAGGCTTATTGTTTGATTTAACGAAAGCCGAAAAAGGTGTTAAAATCGAAGAAATAATTGCCAACAGCCCCTTTGACAATGCCAGAACCCAAGTCAAACCCGGACATTACCTCACCAAAATCAACGGCGTCGAAATCCTTGAAAACACAGACTTTTTCGCCATGTTGAACGGACAAATCGGCACAGAAACTACGCTCACGTTCAGAGATGGAAGCACCGAATATTCCGAAAAAATCAGACCGATTGCCAACGAAACTTCTCTGCTTTACAACCGTTGGGTTCAAAATCAACGCGATCGCGTGGAAAAACTATCTAATGGAAGACTTGGCTATGCACATATTCAAGGCATGAACGATGCAAGTTATCGCACGGTGTATTCTGAAATTTTAGGTCGTTATAACGATAAAGAAGGTGTTGTGATTGATGTGCGTTTCAATGGTGGCGGACGTTTGCACGAGGATGTGGAAGTTTTGCTCAGCGGAACAAAATATTTGGAACAAGTGCCGCGCGGACAAAAAATCAATGATCAACCGACCAAACGTTGGCTCAAACCATCCATCATGTTGCAAGGCGAAGCCAGTTATTCCAATGCACATGGCACGCCTTGGGTTTACAGAGAAATGGGAATTGGAAAACTTGTGGGTATGCCCGTTCCGGGAACCATGACGAGTGTTTGGTGGGAAAATTTGCCTGAAAACGGCTTGTTTTACGGTATTCCAATTGGTGGTTATATTGATAGAAATGGCGATTTTTTGGAAAATGTACAACTAGAACCTGATGTTAAAGTGCGAAACGAAACCAACGCGCTTTGGAATAACCGTGACCAACAAGTTGAGGAGGCAGTCAAACTTCTTTTGCAAGAAGCCGACAAATTCGTTGATCCATGGAAAGATTTTGATTACAACAAGCCTAAAAAATAAAATACCAACAAAAAGTTGCGCCCGATACGTACAAGGGAAAAAATAATGAAAACAAAAAGGTATTTTCCGTCAATTTTCTTCATTTGGTGTGTTTGCACTTCTCTGCTTAATGCACAAATCAAAGTTCATCCAAACGGTGCTGTTCATGCCGGAAATACTTCAGCGACGCTGTTCGATATCAACACACGATTTGAAATAAACATGTCTAATATTAACAATAAGGCAGTCATAAGAGGCAGAGCAGCAGTAAATCTTATAGGCCAGTCACTCGATGTTGGATTTCAATTTATTCCAACGACAATGTCTTCTTTTTCTGGTAATCCGAATTTTACCCCAGTTATGGCACTAACTGGGCTTAATTCCCGAGGAGCAACTATCGGCACTTTAAACAATCAAATGTATGTTATTTTTTCGACTTACTACCATTCAAATGGCCAGTATATTGGTATATTGGCTAGCTCTGATGCAAACTTAAAAACAAGCATTCGCGAACTTTCTCCGATGAGAGAACGTATATCTAGACTACGTCCTGTGATGTATGATTTTGTGATAGATGGCAGTGGTAAAAATGTTTCGACAAATCTGGCCTATCAAAACAGAGTAGGCTTTATTGCGCAGGAAGTGAGAGAACTTTTTCCTGATTTAGTAGCAACCGTTGGTGAGGACGAAATACTCAGCATAGATTATGCAGGACTGATTCCATATTTGACAAAAGCAATCCAAGATCAAAACGAAATCATAGAACACTTGCAACAACAAGTAACCGACATTCAAACCGGTGCTTATTTTGCAAATTTTGATATTGGTGAGCCAAAGCGTTCATCTCAACAAACGACAACCAACGTTGTTCACGCTTTACACCAAAACATTCCAAACCCATTCAACAGCGCAACAACAATAACCTACCAACTTGCCGAAAATGCAACCAATGCCAAGATTTGCATTTACAACCTAACCGGTAAGCAATTGCAATGCTACAATCTGCCAACAACCCAAGGCGAAAATGCCGTAGAAGTGCGCGCCTCGTCGTTGCAATCGGGGATGTATCTGTATTCGCTGATTGTAGACGGTAAGTTGATTGATACCAAACGAATGATTTTAACAGAATAGGAGGTATGTTATGAAAAAAATATATTTAATAACAATGGTACTGCTAATACACCATGTAATAGTTGCACAAACACCTAAGTTCAACCCCAACGACCCTGCTTGGAGGTTGCTATTTGAAGACCATTTTGATGGCAATAGCATTAATGAGTCGATATGGTTAGTGGCAAATCATGCCACACATACTGCACAGCCTCAGCTATATACAAAGACTAACGTTTCTGTTTCAAATGGTAATTTGGTCATTAAGGTTAATAACGATGCAACGACTTGCTCACATACTTCACTTGTATGGACAGGAGCATGCTGGTATTGTGAGCCCGGAGTCTTGTATAATTATACGTCCGGCTGGATAGAAACAAAACCGGAATATAGTGTTCAGTTTGGCTATATTGAAGCAAGGATAAAATTTCCATATAGGCAGAACTATGGGTTTTTTCCGGCGTTTTGGACTTCCGTAGAACAAGGCGACTATGGTGGCAGGGCATCGGAAATAGATATTTGTGAAATTTTCGGTTCAAGGGATAACCCCTATGAAATAGCAACAAATGCTCATGCATGTTATAATGAGAGGGATCCCGCGAATTGTTTTCAAGATGAAGCTGGGGCTGGGCTACTACGTCATACTCTTGCAACTCCTTATACCGAGTGGCATACCTATGCTGTTGAATGGGATGCAGACTGGATTATATATTTTGTTGACGGTAAGCCTATTAGAATATTGGGGAATGACAATATCGGTAACAGTAATAACCATATTGCTGACCCTGTTCGAGTTATTTTAAATTTGGCGATTCAGAAAGAGGAAGATCATCCTTTTCCTCCGACATCTCCCCGTTTTGAAGAATATATGTATGTTGATTATGTAAAAGTCTATCAATTAAACTACGGTTGTCGTGAAGTAGTTAATGAAATTGACTTCAACACTTATAACTATGCGGTAAAAAAATCTATCAGTTTAAGTGGAGCAACGACTATTCCACAAGGAGGTAATATAACTTTGAAAGCCAGTGATTTTATAGAGTTAAAAAACGGCTTTGAAGTACCACTGGGAACCGAATTATCTTTGGAGATTCATTCATGCGAATACTAATGAAAACAAAAAAATTATTTAATTATTTTAACAAAAAGGAGGTTCAAAAAAAGATTTCATAGATCTCTATTTCTTGTTAAACCATTTTTCAATGAAAGATATTATGAATTTATATCTTGAAAAATATCACGATGATGATGCGTTTTTAGCCTATAGAAAGTTTGTCATATCTTGAAGATGCCGAATCAAGTTATGCCCAAAATGCTCATTCCTGCAACTTGGACAGGCATCAAAAAACGCATCACCGCCGAAGTGAAACAATTGTAATTTTCGTATCTTTGCAAAAAAATAACACTAACACCACTATGCAAAAAATTGTAACAGCCGAAGAGGCAGTCAAAGTCATTAAAAGCAATGACATCATCCATATTCACAGCGTTGCTGCTGCTCCGCAAAAATTAATTCAAGCCATGTGCGAACGCGGACGTAAAAAGGAGTTCAAGAATGTTCACATTCAACATCTCCATACCGAAGGCGATGCGCCGTACGCAAATGCCGAATTTGAAGGCGTTTTTCAGTTGGATTCGTTTTTTGTTGGGCACAATGTGCGCAAAGATACGCAAGCCGGTTATGCCGACTATATCCCTGTGTTTTTGCACGAAACACAGCGTTTGATTCGCGAAGGGTATCGTCATCCGAATGTGGTGATGATTCAAGTTTCGCCACCCGATAAGCATGGTTATGTATCTATGGGCACTTCCGTGGATGCGACATTAGCAGCCGTTCAGTGTGCAGATACAGTGATTGCTGTGATCAATCCAAATGTGCCGAGATCCTTTGGTGACGGTATGATTAGACTTTCGGAAATTGATATTTTCTGTGAAGATAATACACCGCTGATTGAAGCACATTTCGCTGAACCCGATGAAATAGAAACACAAATCGGAAAAAATGTAGCTGCATTAATCGAAGATGGCGCAACATTACAAATGGGAATTGGCGCGATTCCCAATGCTGTGTTGGCGCAATTGGGTAATCATAAAAATTTGGGAGTTCATACCGAAATGTTTGCCGATGGCGTGTTGAGTTTATACGAAAAAGGTGTGATTAACGGTGCGGAAAAAGGTATTGACACCGGAAAAATTGTATCCACATTTTTGATGGGAAGTCATAAAGTATACAGTTTTATTGATGATAATCCGGCTGTGTTGATGAAGGATGTAGCTTATACTAACGATATCAACGTGATTTGCAAAAATCCGAAAGTAACGGCCATCAACTCTGCATTGCAAGTCGACATCACCGGTCAAGTGTGTGCTGATTCATTAGGCACAAAGCATTTTTCGGGCGTTGGCGGACAAGTTGATTTCATTCGTGGCGCATCAATGAGCAAAGGCGGAAAACCCATTATTGCCATGCCTTCCGTGACGAACAAAGGCGTGAGCAAAATTTGCAACACCCTGAATTTAGGTGCAGGCGTTGTAACCACACGCAGCAACATGCACTGGTTTGCCACCGAATATGGTGTTGTAAATTTGTATGGAAAAACGTTGCAAGAACGTGCCAAATTGATCATCTCAATCGCACATCCGAATCACCGCGAACAGTTGGATAAAGAAGCATTTGAACGTTATGGATCACATTTTTATTTCGTAGGATAAAAATTGTAGGGGCGTTGCGCGCAACGCCCCTATCAAACACATACACCATGATCATTATCGGCATTGCAGGCGGTTCAGGTTCAGGAAAAACAACCGTCGTAAAAAAAATCATGAACAAATTTCCGAGAGGAAGTGTGTCTATTGTATCGCAAGATGCCTATTACAAAGACACAAGCCATTTGACACCGGATCAAATCAAACATCACAATTTTGATCATCCCGATGCGATCGAATTTGATTTATTAGTGAAACATTTGGATGAATTAAAAGCCGGCCATTGTATCGAAATGCCGCACTACGACTATGTTACAACAAGTCGTTTGAAAGCAACCACCACCATTTGTTCGCAAAATGTGATTATTGTTGAAGGTATCTTGATTTTCACTCAGCCCGAAGTTCTGAAACGTTTGGACATAAAAATATTTGTGGATGCTGAGGCTGATGATCGCGTAATGCGCATCATGCGTCGAGATACGCAAGAGCGTGGACGTTCCTACATCGAAGCGATGGAGCACTACGAACAAAAAGTCAAACTCATGCATTCGCAATTTATCGAACCAAGCAAACGTTTTGCCGATATCATCATTCCCGAAGGTGGCCAAAATCACGTCGCAATTGATATTTTGGGACAATATGTGCAATCTTGCTTGTGATTGAATTTCAGTATTATAAAAATTAGTGAATATTTTTTTTTCAAAAAATTTGGTTTTTTCAAAAAAAAGTGCTAACTTTGACATGAAAAATCTATACATGGTTTCACATAAAAAGTAATTGTCATGGAAAAGAGAAAAACAGAAAAAGCCGACCTTGAGAACAAAAAAGGTCTCTTTTTACAGATTGGGTTAGTGTTTACACTGGCTATCGTATTGATTGCTTTTGAATGGAAATCTTACGATGCAAAAGATATATCCGACATTGGCAGAACTGCTGCTGCTGATGAAGAAGATATAATCGCTACCTTTGTGGAGCCGCCTCCACCTCCACCTCCACCTCCACCTCCAATGGAAATTCCTACGGATTTGACTATTGTAGACGACAGTAAAGAGATTGAAAACGAAATAGAAATCAGTGCTGAAATATCTACTAATGAGATAGTTGAAGCCTATGTTGCTCCGGATATAGTAGCAGAAGTGGTGCAAGACGAAGAAGAAATTTTCATTATAGTAGAAGAGAATGCCGGTTTTCCGGGTGGCGATGAAGCACGTATGAAATACTTGCGAGATAACATTAGATATCCTCCACTTGCTCGTGAAGCTGGAATTCAAGGTACAGTTCACCTTACTTTTGTTGTTGAAAGAGATGGCCGTATTACCGATGTAAGAGTAGTTCGTGGAATCGGCGGTGGTGCAGACGAAGAGGCTATTCGCGTAGTGCAAAACATGCCAAGATGGTCACCCGGAAAACAGCGCGGAAAAGCGGTTCGTGTACAATTCAACTTGCCGATTAGATTCACATTAACCGGCTAATGTTGAGATGTTATAAACTAAAAAACTTCGCTTAACCGGCGAAGTTTTTTTTACCTATAAAATGATGACTCATGCTATTTGTTTATTAAGTGTTGTTCCTGTTAGAGAAACAATTTCGCACCGTTCGGAAATGGTAACGCAATTGTTGTTTGGCGAATTGTGTTTGATTGATGACCAATATCAAGATTGGTATAAAATTCGTGTGCAATTTGATAATTACGAAGGTTGGGTTGAAAAGAAACAATTGCATTTGATTGATGAAAAAACATATAATAAAACTCTCAACCAATCGGTGAAGACTTACATCAATGCACCTGTTGCGTTTGTACGTTCGAAAAATGGCGAAATTCCTGTGCTTTTGGGAAGTTCGCTTCCTTTATTTGACGCAGGAAAGTTCAAAATAGGTAATGAAATTTGGACATTTGAAGGCGGAGAAGATTATCAATGTTCCAAGCAAACGCCTGAACGGCTTAGTTTTTGGGCATTGAAATATGTAAAATCGCCTTATCTTTGGGGAGGACGTTCGCCGTTTGGAATTGATTGTTCGGGATTGGTGCAGAATGTATTTCGAATGTGTGGGTATTCGCTACCTCGCGATGCTGCACAGCAAGCGGAATTGGGGCAAGTTATTAATTTTGTCGAAGAAGCTAAACCCGGAGATTTGTTATTTTTCGATAATTCCGAAGGCAAAATTACGCATGTTGGAATATTTGTCGGAAATAACCAAATCATTCATGCCAGCGGAGAAGTTCGCATAGATAAAATCGACCATCAAGGTATTTTTAACGAAACCACAGGAACGTATAGCCATCAATTGCGACTGATTAAGCGTTTGACTTAATCATTGCCAAAAATTCGCTTTCTGAAATAATCGGAATTTTTAATTTTTCGGCTTTTTTCAGTTTTTCAGGACCCATTTTGTCGCCTGCTAAAAGATAGGATGTTTGTGATGAAATACTTGATGTGTTTTTACCGCCGTGTTGTTCGACGAGGGCTTTGATTTCATCTCTCGGTTTGGAAAAAACGCCACTTACCACGAATGTTTTTCCTTCTAGAATTGTGGATTTCGGTGCAGATAAGTCTTCTTTAATTTCGAGTTGTAAGCCTTTATTGACAAGTCTTTCGATGAGTTCGAGATGTTCGGGTTTTGAAAAATACAACAAAACACTGTCGGCGATTTTTTCACCGATTTCATCTACATCTAATAATTCTTCTTTGGTTGCTTTGAAAAGATTTTGAATGGTTTTGAAATGTCGGGCTAATTTTTTGGCTACGGTTTCACCAACAAATCGAATACCGAGCGCATACAACACTCTTTCAAATGGCACTGTTTTCGCCTGTTCTAAAGCCTTCAAAATATTTTCTACAGATTTTTCTCGAAGCGAAATTATTTTGCTTTTTCCATCTTCTCCGACAATTATTTTTTCTAATCCGAACAATTTATCACTTGTTAAATCGAACAAATCCGCAACATTACTGACTAATCCGCTATCGTAAAGCATTTCGATTTTTCCTTCGCCGAGACTGTCCAAATTCATGGCTTTGCGACTGATAAAATGCTCCAATTTCCCCTTGATTTGAGGCGGACAATGATCTTCGTTTGGGCAGTAATGATTGGCTTCACCTTCAGTTCTAATTAATGGTGTTTGACATTCGGGACAATTTGTGATGAAGTGAATTTTGTTTGCAAAACGATCACGTTTATTTCCATCTACACCAACAATTTTCGGAATAATTTCGCCACCTTTTTCAACAAAAACCGTATCAAATTCGTGCAAATCCAATTTTTCCATGATATCGGCATTGTGCAAACTGGCGCGTTTTACAGTTGTTCCCGCTAATTTCACAGGTGTTAAATTTGCAACAGGTGTGATACTTCCCGTTCGTCCGACTTGATACGAAACTGACTCTAATTTGGTTTCAACACGTTCGGCTTTGAATTTGTATGAAATCGCCCAACGTGGCGATTTAGCCGTATATCCAAGCGTTTCCCAAAGTTCGATTTCGTTTACTTTGATGACAATTCCATCAATATCGAACGGTAATTTTTTTCGTTTAACATCCCATGTTTTTATGAAATCGAAAACTTCGTCAAGCGTTGTGCATTTTTGAAAATAATGTCCTGTGTTGAAACCCATGGCTTGAGCTTTATTCAAGCGTTCTTCGTGAGTTTTCTCTTTCCATTCATCGCCCAACAAAAAGTAAAGAAAACAATCTAACTTTCGTTTAGCCACTTCCCGCGAATCTTGCAGTTTCAAACTTCCCGATGCAGCATTTCTTGGATTAGCAAAAGGTTCTTCACCGTCTTCTTCTCTTAACTTGTTGAGGTTTTCAAAAGATTTGTGCGACATCATGATTTCACCGCGAATTTCGAAATCGGCAGGAAAATCGTTACCATTTAATTTCAAAGGAACGGTTCGAATGGTTTTTACGTTGGTGGTTACATCGTCACCTTTGATGCCGTCGCCTCGCGTTACGGCTTGCGTCAAAAGCCCATTTTCGTAACGCAATCCGATTGCAACGCCATCGTATTTTAATTCACAAATATAGGAAAAATCGCGAGTAACTAATTTTTTTATACGTTCGTCGAAATCTTCCAAATCCGTGAAAGAATAAGTATTTCCGAGCGAAAGCATAGGATAACGATGTTCGACCGTTTGAAAATTTTTGGTGATTTCTCCACCTACGCGCAGAGTAGGAGAGTTTGGTAAAACATAGTCAGGATAGGCCTTTTCGAGCAATGTCAATTCTTGCAAAAGAGTATCAAACTCAAAATCAGAAATGGTCGGTTTGTCCAACACATAATAATTGTAGTTGTGTTGGTTCAAACGTTCTGTGAGGTCTTCAATGCGTTGTTTTGGAGTATCAAAAAGGTTCATTTTATTTTCGTCCGATCAACTTCAAAAACTTTCTCCGCCACACATCTGCATCTAAGAATGCCGCGTCTGATGTGGCTTTTAGCAATAAGAACACACCTATCGGTAAAAAGATAAACGACGAAATCCATGTGCCCCTCCATGCGAGTAAACCTGTTGTGAGCACGGATTTTTCACCGATGATGGATGTTGCAAAATATGCGATAAAAATGAGAACAGCCATTACGACAGGCATTCCCAAACCTCCGCGACGAATGATGGCTCCGAGCGGTGCACCGATCAAAAACAACAATATACAAGCAAATGGATATGTGAATTTTCGATGCCATTCAATTTCATAATCGTTGATAAACGCCTCGCGATTTTGAAGATCGACTGCATAGTATTTCGCATCGGTAACCATTGATTTTGCTTGGTTTGCAGCCGTGCTGATATAATTTGGAGCTAAAGAGTCCACAGACAAAGAAGATATATTTAATTTTTTAACTACGTCGTTAGAATCCTCGTAAAATGTTCGATAAAAATGGTATCGCGAAAGCAATCCTTTCACAATTTCTTGACTACGTATTATATACTGTTTGGTTAGCGTATCTATGGTTTCCTGAAGTTTGGTCAGGTTTTGTATTTTTTCATGATTGGAAAACAGGCTTCCATCGGTAGCACCCATTTCGAATGAAGACAGGTCGAATTTGATGGTTTGTTCGTCAAATTTCACCCTCGAAAACGGGCGTGTATGGCGATGTTGATGATCTTTCACTTCTTCAGCATACGAATATCCGTCGAAAAGCGTGAACTGTAGCCACTTTCCGTCGTCGGTTGTTTGCATCAATCCGGATTTCGCCATGGTTAATCGTGTGTTTCCAACATTGTCGGTATGATCGTAAATTCGCACGCCGTGTATGGTTTGTCCGTCGCGCTCTTTTTTATCGAAGCGAATAACGTAGCCGTCTATGCGTTTGTAATATTCGCCTTCTTTGATATTCAATGCGGGTTTTTTCATTTGAATGTCGTGAAGCAAGGTTCGATATTTCAGGAAAGCGTGAGGAAACACGTTATTCGAAAATAAAAATGCAATGAAAGCGATACCAAGTACAAACACAAACAACGGACGCATCAGTTTTTGCAATGAAATTCCTGAAGCTTTGATCGCAACCAATTCGTAGCGTTCGCCCATATTTCCTAAGGTCATCAACGATGCCAAAAGCACGGTAATCGGCAACGCCATCGGCACCAAAGTTAATGCGGCGTAGTATAAAAATTTAAGGATGATCGACAATTCCAATCCTTTGCCTACCAAGTCGTCCACGTATTTCCAAAGGAATTGCATCAGCAACACCAGCATGGAAATGAAGAATGTTACAACCAAGGGTCCCAAAAAGGCTTTGACGACGAGTTTATGGATTTTTTTCATGGTTAATTCAGTTGTTCAAGTTGTTTATTAATCACGTCTATTTTTTGCTGCGCATCACTTTGTTTTTTGCGCTCGAGTGTAATGACTTGTTCGGGTGCGCTGCTTACAAAACGTTCGTTCGAAAGTTTGGATTGCGTGGAATGAAGCAGGTTTTCGGCTTGTTTAAGTTCGGATAAAAGCTTTGTTTTTTCGGCTTCTTTATCAATTTTATCGCCGAGAGGAATGAAATATTCGGTTGATTTGACAATAAACGTAGATGCATTTTCCAATTTTTTGGAAATATTTTCCAATTTTTCGAGATTGCAAAGTTTCTGAATCACGCTATCAAAAAGAGTTTCGGGTTGTTCGTTATTTTTTTTCACAAACAACGTTAGAGCATCTTTTTGTGGGATGTTTTTTTCTTTGCGAATAGTTCGGATTTCTGTAATAATTTGTTGTGCGATTTCGAATTTAACAATGAGAGATTCGTCAAAAACTTCTGATTTCGGAAATTCCGAAATAATGATGTCGTCGTCAGGTTCATCTTCAATACCAAATTTTTTGCCATCAACACCAAGAATATGCCAAATTTCTTCCGTAATAAACGGCATAAACGGATGTAATAATTGCAACAATTCATCGAAAAAACTAAGTGTTATTAAACGCGTGTCAGAGTCTATTGGTTGCAAATACGCAGGTTTGATCATTTCCAAATACCACGAACAAAAATCATCCCAAACCAATTTGTAAGTTGCCATCAACGCATCGCTGAGGCGATATTTTGCAAAATGATCTTCGATGATAGCTAATTGTTCGTTTAGTTTTGCATCAAACCAATCAATGGAAATCTTAGCATATTCAGGCTGTTCGATAGTGTTTGAAACTTCCCAACCGTTTACCAAACGCATCGCATTCCAAATTTTGTTGCAAAAATTTCGACCTTGTTCGCAAAGCGTTTCATCAAACGGCAAATCGTTTCCGGCAGGAGAGGTGAGGAGCATCCCGACACGTACACCATCTGCGCCGTAAATTCTTATCAAATCCAGCGGATCGGGCGAATTTCCTAGGGATTTCGACATTTTTCGTCCTAATTTATCACGAACCATTCCTGTTAAATACACATTTTTGAATGGTATTTTGTGCGAGTATTCCAATCCTGCAATAATCATTCGTGCTATCCAAAAAAACAAAATATCCGGTGCAGAAACCAAATCGCTGGTTGGATAGTAATATTTGAAATCTTTGTTGTCGGGATTTCGAATGCCATCAAACACAGAGATGGGCCACAACCACGACGAAAACCAGGTGTCCAAAACATCCTCATCTTGTCTAACGTCTTCAATTCTCAATTCTCCATTCTCCATTTTCAATTTTTCAAACGCCTCCTCTTTCGTTTTTGCCACTACAACCTCACCATTCGGTGCATAAAACGCCGGAATCCGTTGTCCCCACCACAATTGACGAGAAATGTTCCAGTCTTTCACATTCTCCATCCAATGGCGATACGTGTTTTTGAATTTTGCGGGATGGAATTGGACAGTATCATTCATTACCACGTCTAACGCAGGTTTGGCGATGTCTTGCATATTCAAAAACCATTGCAACGAGAGTTTTGGTTCAATCACCGCATTGGTGCGTTCGGAAAAACCAACTTTGTTTACATAGTCTTCAACTTTCACTAAATATCCTGATTTTTCAAGATCTACAGCAATTTCTTTACGAACATCAAAACGATCTTTTCCAGCATACAAGCCGATTTTTTCGTTGATTGTTCCGTTATCGTTAAAAATATCAACACTCGGCAATTTATGTTTGATACCGATATGATAATCGTTAATATCGTGTGCAGGCGTGATTTTCAAGCAACCTGTACCAAATTCCCGATCTACGTATTCATCAAAAATAATCGGAATTTCCCGATTGACAAGTGGAATAATCACCGACTTCCCTTTGAGATGCAAAAAACGTTCATCTTCAGGATGGCAACACACAGCTGTATCGCCCAAAATCGTTTCGGGACGCGTAGTTGCGATCGTTACGAATGCATCTTTTTCGCCAACAATCGGATATTTGAGATGATATAATTTGCTTTGAATTTCTTTGTGAATAACTTCCTCATCGGAAACAGCTGTCAATGCACTTGGATCCCAGTTCACCATGCGAACACCGCGATAAATCAAACCCTTGTTGTAAAGATCAATAAACACATCAATCACCGATTCGTACAAATCCTCATCCATTGTGAATTTGGTACGTTTCCAATCGCACGAAGCACCTAATTTTTTAAGTTGTTCAAGGATAATTCCACCATGTTTTTCTTTCCACTCCCAAGCGTGTTTCAAAAATTCCTCACGAGATAAATCTTTTTTATCAATACCTTCCTCTTTTAATTTCGCCACAACCT
Organism: Bacteroidales bacterium; assembly: GCA_031256055.1. Taxonomy (GTDB): domain Bacteria; phylum Bacteroidota; class Bacteroidia; order Bacteroidales; family P3; genus WRKV01. The sequence continues at coordinate 10,578 of JAIRRI010000193.1, read as the reverse complement.
TGGCTTCCGTGGCGATTGACGCATGGTCTGTTCCGGGCACCCAACACGCATTTTTATCTTGCATTCGCGCCCTGCGTATCAAAACGTCTTGGATCGTGTTGTTGAGCATGTGCCCCATGTGAAGCACGCCCGTAACGTTTGGAGGTGGCATCACAATGCAATAAGGCTCTCTATCATCGGGTTCGGAGTGAAAATATTTTTTTTCCAGCCAATGGCTGTACCATTTATCTTCAATATCTTGCGGACTGTATTTTAAAGCAATCTCGTCGTTTTTCATATCTCATTGTTTTAACTTACAAAGATACAAAAAAAAATTGAAATGTGAACATTTCATTTTTTTAATCGTTTAAGTTGTTTAATTGTTTGAATTGTTAATATGCTAAAAAACAACAATTAAACAACTAAACGATTAAACATTTCAAACATTTTTTGTATCTTTGCAAAAAATCTATCCCAATGAATGATTTAGTTTCCATCATAACACCTTGCTATAACGACGAAAAATATATTGGTCAAGCCATAGAATCTGTATTGTCGCAGTCTTATCAAAACTGGGAAATGTTTGTTGTTGATGATGGTTCAACCGATCGTTCTGCAGAACTTATTCGATCGTATTGCGAAAAAGATAAACGAATCAGTTACTATAAAACAGATGTTCCTTCTGGAGGGGCAACAATTCCGAGAAATATTGCGATTGAAAAAGCCAATGGCCGGTTCATTGCTTTTTTAGATAGCGATGATGTTTGGTTGCCGACTAAATTAGAGCAGCAAATCGAACTTTTTTCGGATGAAACAACGGCTATTGTTTTTTCCAATCACGAAAAAATAAATGAAATAGGAGAGCGAAAAAACCGAATCGTTATAGCACCAAAAACAGCGTCTTACAAAGAACTTTTGAAAGAAAACACCATCCGAACTTCAGCAGGAATTTATGACACAAAAAAAGTCGGAAAAGTTTATTTTCAGGAAATCGGACACGAGGATTTTGTTTTTTGGCTATCCATTTTGAAACAAGGTTATTTGGCAAAAAATACAAATACTGTAACGGTTTTATACCGAGAACGAAAAAAATCGTTATCGGCGAACAAAATACTGGCTTCAAAATGGACTTGGACTATTTATCGAAATGTCGAAAAACTAAGTATAGTAGCGGCTTTGTATTATTTTTTGAATTATTGCGTTCGAGCCGGATTAAAATATTTGAAATAGGATTATTTTCAAGTTCAGCATCATCATAACACGGGAAGTTCCACATCAAACGTTGTACCTTTTTCGGTAGATTGAACGTTGATCGTTCCGTTCATCACATCGACCAAACCGATTACCACAAACAAACCAAACCCGCTTCCCTCAACGTTTGCAGAACGGTTTTCAAATTGTAAAAACGGATCGAAAATAGTGTCTAACTTTTCTTTTGGAATGCCGATTCCTGTGTCGGATATACTAATTTTTAAACGTGTTGGATCATCTAAAAGGGCTACAAAAAGTTGAACTTCGCCTTGTGTGGTGTATTTTATGGCGTTTGAAATCAGATTGGTTACGATTTGACGAAGTTTCAACGCATCAATCGTAATTAGACAATGGTCTAAATTTTCGAAATGGTATAAAAACTTGAGTTGTTTGCCGTCCGCCATAGGTTTGAATAAGTCCACAATTTCCAAAAACAACGGAATTGGCTCAATAGTTTGGTTTTGAATTTGCGTTTTCTTTTGTTCCAAACGTGAAAATTCAAGCAAATTAGTCAGCATATCCAAAATGTGCGTTGCCGAATTTTGCATGGAAGAAAGTTGGCGAATTTCTTCCGCAGATAAATCGTCTTTATCCCAAAATTCCAAATAACTCAAAATTGAACACAGCGGTGCTTTGATATCATGGGAAATTGATAAAAGCAGTTGGTGTCTGCTTTGCATCAATTCTTCGGTAATCCGCTTGGATTCTGCCAATTTGCGAGATTGACGCAAATTCTTTTCGGCACTTCGAAAAATTATGAAAACAACTACAGATACTACAAAAAACGCTAATATTCCCGCAAATAAAACTTTCCTACTCGAACTATCTTTTTGCGACAACATCTCAATCACTCGATTTAGCGCGGTTTCATGCAATAGAATTAAAACAGCGGAAATATCTTGTCCGATTTTTTGGTCTGCTGAAAGTAGTGCAATATATTGCTTTTCGAGGGATTTGAGTTGTCTTCGTTGATTTTGTTCAAGCGTTCGAAGTAAGGTGTCAACCGCTCCCGCAGCAGAAGGATGTGGACTGATCAGTTCGGAAATAATCGTATCACTTTGACGAATGGTAATAATCTGCGTAGGCTCTTGTCTGCTTGAAAATAATCTTCGGAAAAATCGGCGATCATTCCGCACAAATGTTGTGTCAACTTCTATTGTGGATTCTACACGAGGTTGCTCATTGCCTTTGTCAACAGGTATTTGCGGATGTTCGAATAAGAGATTCGTATAAGTTGTAAAATACGCTCTGCTTGAGAATTTTTGCAATAAAATTTCTTTTTGTTCAAATAAATCAGCCAATGCCAACAATTGATTTTGCTGTGTTTCGGGTAATTCCGAAAACAACGTATCCATCACTCGAAAGCCGTTGTCGACCTCGGTGCGATAACTCTGTAAAAAATCGGCATTTTGAGTAATAATATATCGTTCGCCGAAGGTTTGCGCTACATTTAATGAAGCCACCAATTCATTCGTTTTTTCAAAAATACGATAGGCTTCGTCCAACTGCTTTTGCGTATTTCGCAAGTTTTTGAATGACGATACAAAATACAACGTCGCGCATATGCAAATCATTGTTGCAATAAAAAATCCAATCCCAACCTTATGTAAATACAAGTGTTTCATTTTTGCAAAGATACGAAAAAATTTGAAACCACATCGACAAATACTGGCAAATGGTCGCTAAAACCGCCGTGATAACGTGGTCCAATATAAGTGCGAAAGGGCTTTTTCCCCATATTCACTTTGTCGTCTTCCAGCAAAAAATCAGGTTCGAAAATATGTGCCTTTTGTTCCAAAATTGAGAAGCCGTTGGTATTTTTGATAAGAGATTTCGAAATCATGATTTGGTCAATGATACTCCATGTTTCGCGAAATTTGTGTGTGCCTTTCTTGCCTTCAAAACGACACATAAGATTAAGCATATCTGTAGGCTGAAAGTTCGTCGTATCACATCGAGAGCGAAAAGCAACGGCTATACTTTCATCAGACGGCTCATCGTTGAAATCGCCCATGGTGATGATGTTTGCCATAGGATTTTCCAACAAGATACTATCTGTTTTTTCTCGCAATAATCGTCCTGCAAATGCACGTCGGTCTATGGTTTGCATCAATCCACCAAATTTTGAAGGGAAGTGACAAATAATCAAATGTAGCGTATCTCGTTGAAATAAAACGCCTTTCACGTACAAAAAATCTCGTGTTCGCGAAACGGTGTCGGGTGGAATAATCAGTAATATCGGGTAATGTTCGAGCACTTCAAACAAATCCGGACGATAAATCATAGCTACATCTATTCCTCGAAAATCTGCGGATTCATGGTGAATGTAGCGATAATTGTGAACACGCAACGGTGTTCCTCGAACTAAGTCTTGCAAAACTTTTTTATTCTCAATTTCGCAAAGCCCGAGAATGGCAAGCGGTTGCTCATATCCCAAGGCAGCAATAACCTTAAACAGGTCTTTTTGTTTTTTTTCGTAGCGTGCTTTTGTCCAACGATTTGCACCTCGTGGTGTCCAAGCATCATCATTTTTGATGGAATCTTTGAAATAGTCGAACAAGTTTTCGACATTGTAAAAGGCGATGCGAGCGGTGTCGCCAAATGCGTTGTTTGACAAGCATTTTGAAGTCAAACAGAGTAGTAAAATGGAGAGAGTTGTTTTCATATTGCAAAATTATATAAAAAACAAACGCAAATCGAAAATTTTAAGTTAAAAAGTGTTAAAACGTAAAAAACTTTAACAAAAACCTTGATAAAATCATGGTTCTGACATTTTTTTTTCGTATCTTTGCAAAATTATGGTAGGGGCGAGGCATGCCTTACCCCTACGAAAATTTAAAAAAAATGAATCCAACCGAATTACTATTTCAACACAGAAGCATTCGCAAATACAGTTCAAAACCGATTGAACCGACTTTACTCAATCGCTTGTTGGAAGCTGGAACTCGTGCATCTACAACAGGAAATATGCAGGTGTATAGTATCATCGTGACGCAAGATCAAGAGCGTAAAGATCAATTGAAAAAATGTCATTTTAATCAAGCGATGGTTTCGGAAGCGCCTGTTGTTCTGACGTTTTGCGCAGATGTCAATCGTTTTAACCAATGGTGCAAAGCACGACATGCAGAGCCGGGTTACAACAATTTTTTGTGGTTTATCAATGGCGCAATTGATGCCATTTTAGCAGCGCAAAATGTTTGCATTGCAGCGGAAGACGCCGGTTTAGGAATTTGTTATTTAGGTACTGCAACTTACATGGCAGATGAAATTATCGAACTGTTGAAACTCCCACATGGTGTTGTTCCGGTTACTGCAATCACTGTCGGTTATCCTTCTGAGACTCCTGATTTGACGGATCGTTTACCGCTTGAAGCTGTGGTTCATCACGAGGAATATTCGCCTTATTCTACCGAAAAAATCAACGCACTTTATCACGAAAAAGAAAATTTGGAATTAACCAAAAAACTTCTCGAAGAAAATCAACTCCCCAATTTAGCACAAATTTTCACCGAAAAACGATACAAAAAAACCGATAACGAATTTTTCTCTGAAAAATTTATGAAAACCCTAATAAAACAAGGATTTTTTAATGATTAATGATTAAAGGTTAACAATTTGACCATTAATCATTAACCATTAATCACTAACCACTAAAAATGCTACGCGATTATTCACAATATATATTAGACCTCTTCAAATCTGCTGTAAAGGGCGACAGAAAGGCGTTTAAGGCTTTGATGACAACCGAAAAGCATCCTGAATTAGCAGCGTTTTCGAATGCGATCAAAGGCGATGAAAAAGCTGAAGTATGGTTAAGAGCAAGAGGTTTCGGAGATTGGTGGCTAATGTGTAGAGCCTTGGATTATGATGAATCCGCACTCAAACAACTTCAAAGTAAAGACGATAAATTTGATGTCAGTTTTGTGTTGGCTTGTCAAAATCGCATTGAAGGAAAATATTGGTTGGTACATAACGAGAACGACTATTCTCGTTTTTTGCCCATTTGTCAAGCCATTGCGGAAGCGGTAGATGTGAAGGATAAGGAGCGGACGTTTTGGTATAGGATATTTAATTAACGGACGTCATGTCGAGCGTAGCCGAGACATCCCATAGCAAAGAGATTCCTCGACTGTGCTCGGAATGACAAAAAAAATGAAAATGAAAACAAAAATTAAAAAACTATTCGGATTGTTGCTCCTTGCGCCTTTTTTAGGCTTTTCGCAGGTTGCAGAACCTATGACTATTGAACAAGCAATTCAACTTGCGTTGGAAAATAACTATTCAATCAAAATTGCGAAAAACACAACAGAGCAAGTCTATGCGTCTTGGGGTAATGCCGGTGCGTCACCTTCGATCGCTCTGAATGGAAATTTTTCCAAAAACGAACCTACAGATGCCACTGCTCGCGCAAGTATTGATTTGGGATGGACTGTCTTTGATGGATTGGGAATGTTTGCAGCCCATAATCGTTTCAAATCGTTTGAAGAAATCAATAGCATCAGTTTTCGATCGACTGTGGAAAATACGATTCGACAAGTGATGAATCAGTATTACTTGATTGTAAGCACCGAACACCAGTTAAAATCCATCAAACAAACGCTGGATGTATCGCATGCTCGCTACGAATATGTGTTGGCGAGATATGAAATCGGCAGCGCGTCGAAATTGGATGTGTTGAATGCCAAAGTAGATTACAATACTGACAGCAGTTCGTATTTGCGCAGTTTGGAATTGATATTGTCTGCTAAAACGAGCCTTAATCAATTGCTTGCACGCCCTGTTGACGTGGACTTTCAGGTGGTTGAGGACATCCCTTATGCACAATATTTGGATTATGCCGAAATTCGTGCCAAAGCGCTTGAACAAAACACGGATTTAAATATTTCGCGCTTGGAAACGCAGATGGCGGAGTTTTCGAAAAAAGAAGTCAATGCGTTGTTGATGCCGACAGTTAGCGTAAATGCGGGCTATGATTTGTATAATCACAACATGTTGGATCGCGGATTTTATTACGGCGCAGGCGTGCGAATGAATTTATTCAATGGCTTGGAAACTCAACGCAGACGCCGAAATGCGAAGTTAGTATATGAAAGTGCACAATACGCCGAAGATGCTTCGCTGCTGAATTTGGAAACCCAACTGCGATTAAATTTTATCAATTATCAAACCAATCGAGACTTAGTTAATTTGGAAAGTGAAAACATCGAAGTTGCCAAACAAAATATGGATATTTCGCTTGAACGTTATCAATTGGGAAGCCTCTCTGCGCTTGAACTTCGCGAATCCCAACGTAATTATCTCAATGCCATAAATCGTTATACCAATAGTTTGTATCTGACCAAACTTTCGGAAACGATTTTGCTACAGTTGGCGGGGGAATTGGTTAAATGATATTTTTAAAGCTTAGCCCAGCATACACAATTATTTCACCATAAATGCTACTTGATAATAGTTGTTGACCGCTCCTAACGTTTCATAGTTGACGTAATAAGATTCCACAAATATTTTAAATGCCAAAAATTCATGTTTTGGAACGTTGAACTCGTCAAAGAAAATAATATCGCCACGGTTAAGATATGGATATAAAGTTGTTAAAACAAATAGTGTTGCAGAAAATATATCAGCATCTAAATGTATAATTTTTCTTCTGTTTCCTGTGAGATAACCTCTCTTCAAAAAATCCAACAAGGTTTCTTGAAAAAGCCCTTTAAAAAAAGATGCTCTATCATCATTGACCGTTGGAATAGCAGATGACATATCTCCTTTCCGAAAAACAAATCCCCAATTTTCAGGTAACCCCTCAAATGTATCGAAACCATAGAATTTATTTTCAGGGTTTGTCAGCTTTTTCAACCACCATGAAAAAGAAACTCCGGAGGCTACCCCAAACTCCAAATAATCAACTATCTCGTTTTCTAAGTTTTGCTGTTTTACTACATGCTCATACAATAATTCTCTCTTACTATGCTTTTTCTTAAAAACAAAAAAATCATTGAATTTTAGCGTTTTGTTTTGAGCTCTTATCCATTTTGACAAATACAGAGTATATGCCATTAATAATAAAAAAGACTTGCTCCATCCCAAAAAAATGGAAGGGCGTAAAAAAAGAATAAAATTCTTAAATGCTATATTTGCTGACAATAGTGCTTTTTTCATATATTGAAATTTTAGTTCAATATCAGAATAGCGAACAGATTAGCATTGCTGATTTCTGTTCGCTATTCTAATTTTGAAATTTTAATGCTTGATTACTATCTCTCTGAAATTTATACTATTACCACTTATTTGCATGATATAACTTCCCGCCTGCAAATTCTTCGATTCAATTTTAAAAGAGTTTTGCCCTGCAACGATGCTACTCGCCTCGTTGTAAACCAACTTTCCGATCATATCAAATATGGAAATAGTAATTTTATCGGTTGTGTTGCTAAATAGTTCTATATTCCAATCATTTGTTGTTGGATTGGGATAAATATTTATTTTACCATTAATATTGTCTATTTTACTGAGAGCGTCAAAATGCATCATATCCTCTATCCTGTCTCCCGGAGGGATTGTTCCTCGTATAACGTTCGCACTTGCAGATCTCCTCTTTTCCTGTTCTTCTAATTCGGACTCCATTGTGAAAGATTTCTCTATATAAATTGTAATACACCTATCGCAGTAAGTGTTTTCGTTCGTGGGGTGAAGTCTATGGTAACACACCTTATGATTTCCGCCCGAAAAGGTATGAATGAGATAGCCTGCTTTTGAGACACGTTCTCCATTGATTGTCCAATATTGACTTGTTGCGGCGTGTGAAGCCATAAAAGAGTATGTGTTAGGAACGGCAGCATTCACCATATAAGAAAAATTCGCTTCGCAAGGCGGACAATCCGGTTGATATTCATAAGTAACAATTAATTCTGGCCATAATTTAGGGTCGGAATGATTGCTTGATGCATATACAACGCACCGACGAGGGGTTTCTACATCTAATTTCATCATAAAACCGAAATTGGTTTCAGGGTTTGATACCCAGTTTTGAACCAATGCAACCAAGTTTGCAGAACTATTTGTAAAGTTCCAATTCCATTGGGTTGTTGTTATAGGAATCCTTATTATTGGTGTGCTGTCGACACTGGGCTGGGTGTTCCAGGTTACTATTTGTTCGTCCCAAGCACTCGTTACTCTGTAGATTGATGACGGATTTGTAGTGTTGTGAGGACTTCCGGGGTAAGAAGAATTACTTGCTGCTCCGCTATGCGGTACGCCATATAATTTCAATTCCGCACTTAAAATTGTGGCATTTTTTGGAATTGTTGATAGTTCGTCAAACTTTAATAGTGTGCGAATCACTCCAGGGTGCCCATCCCAGGTCCATGCCTCTGTTCTCATCTCAGCATGATTTCCATAATTTGAATTCTCCCATTCGGAGTAAAATACATTCCGAAAAATTGGAGCGTCTTGTCCAATATCCGGACCTGGTTTAAAAATTACTGTTTTCATTTGTGTTTGAGAAAACACACTGCTGCCATATATAATGGCAAAAGCAGTTAAAAGGCTAATTTTTTTCATAATACAAAGGATTTAATGTTAATGAATTTGATATTTACGATGCAAAAATACAAATAACTTTTCAATTAGCCAAATTTTTCTGAAATAAATTGAGGTTCAAAATAAGTTCAGAGAAATTTGTATCTTGAACTTTAAAATTTATTGAATTTTTTCCTTAAAATTGAAGGTAAAATCAGACATGCAAAGTTTGGCATTCGATATAAAACGATAACCGAAAAACGAAACAAAAAATGGATTTTATACAGTGTGTTTTTTGTGTAATCGGGACAAATTTCGATAAATTCTTGATAGATATTTTGCAAAATTTTTGCTTGCGGACACTTGGCATTCGTTAAATAATTTATCACTGCTGATAAATAGGCTTTTTTAAGGTAAACGAACTGTAATTCTTGTTTGTATTCGTCGTAGAAATGGTGCGTTTTTGCAAAATCAAACAATCGGCGAAACGTAGATAATCTCTCAAGATAACGTTTTTCATTTTTAAATCTGCTCAGCGAATTTGAATCATAAATGTAGTGATACATAGGCTTATCTACATGTGCAATAGATTTGGCATACAGAATATTACAAGTCAAAAAATAAATATCCTCAGAATCTTTTTCTGGCGGAAAAGTAATTTTATTTTCGTTTAAAATTTCACGGCGGTAAATATAAAACCAAAAATAACTTTTGAAATTTGCCAAAAAATAGCGTTTATTTTCATTGGAAAAACTACCTTGTTTCACAGAAATATTGGACAAAACGCGTTGTTGATTTTTTTTTGGATTTTCCCAAACAGCGCTGCAATGGCATAGATCTGCCGAATGTTGTTTCGCCGTTTCATACAGGCTTGAATACATATCCGGTTCTACCCAATCATCGCTATCGACAAAGGCTACGTATTCGCCTTGCGCCATTTGTAATCCTACATTTCGTGCTGTTCCGGGACCTGAATTGGCGTCTGTTTTTGCAAATTTAAATCTATATTTTAGCGGATGTTCGGCAATTTGATGTTGTATAATTTTTATACTGTTGTCTTGTCCGTGATCGTCCACGATGATGACTTCCATGTCTTGAAGTGCTTGATTTAGCAAAGAATCAATGCAGCGGACGATGGTTTTTTCCGCATTGTAAACAGGGATTATTACGGAGATTTTTGACATATTGGTATTCATAATTAAATTTTCGCCTACAAAGATAGGAGTTATTTTCGATTTAAGCAACACTTGAATAATTCTTTTTTTTTTCGTATCTTTGCAGAAAATATATTTTTATGAAAAACATTGACTTCAAAAAAATTTATCCTTATTTATTAGCCATTGCATTTTTTGCTGTAATAACGTTGGTTTATACTTCGCCTGTTTTACAAGGCAAAATGGTATTTTCGGGCGATAACAGCAGTTGGCGCGGTGCATATCAAGAAGCCAAACAACATTTGGAAAAGACGGGAGAAGCTACGGATTGGACCAATTCCATGTTTTCCGGTATGCCGACGTATCACATCGGAGGCGGAAAAGTGAATTATCCGGCAGTGAGCAAAGTGAACGATTTTCTATACAACTTATCACATGGATTTATGCCTAATATCTCCCTACAAATTATGGGATTATTGGTTGGTTGCTTCATTTTATTACTAGCTTTTGGAATGAATGTTTGGCTCGCCGTTGCGGGCTCTATCGCAATTGCTTTTTCGTCCTATTTCTTTATTCTTTTGGAAGCCGGACATGAAAGTAAGGCTTTGGCATTGGGGTTTTTAGCTGCCGTTATTGGAGGATTTAAATTGATTTACGATCAAAAATATCTTTGGGGAGC
>JAIRRI010000099.1 GCA_031256055.1 Bacteroidales bacterium | reverse complement strand
TCAATGATTTTCAATCGCGATTGACATTGTGGATTTTTTGCAAACCATGTTTTGCAAACTGCAAGCGTGTTGTCTGTGGAAAAATCATCTGTAACAATCCACTCGAAATCTTGAAATGTCTGATTTTTCAGGCTATTCAAAGCGTCCAAAATATAAGTTTCGGCATTGTAGGTTGTTATGACGATAGAGAAAGACATAAAGTTGATGCAGCGATACTGTTACGATAACGAATAATTCTTAGGAAATTTGGCCACATATCCACGTAAAAGATTTTGTATTTCGGCGAAATCGTTTTCAAAATTGCCGGTGATTTCAAATTTGGCGAGGATGCCGGTTTCTTTTTTTTGATAATCAATAAATCCGACGTAAAGCGGGACATTGGCTTGCTGTGCGATATAATAAAACCCTTTTTTCCACTTGGTGGTGTATTTGCGCGTGCCTTCGGGCGTGATGGTTAGTGCCAACTTTTCTTTTGTATGAAATAAATCTACGCAATACTGCACAGTGTTTTTGGCTTGTTCGCGATTTACGGGAATTCCGCCCAAAGCAAGCAAAAGTCGTTTAATCGGAAATATAAAAAACTCTTTTTTAATCAAAAAATTGGCTGTAACTCCTATTCTCCAATAGCCCAAACGTCCCCAAATGAAATCCCAAAAACTCGTGTGCGGTGCAACAATGCACACGTATTTGGCTTCGGGCGGAACAATCCCTACGACTTTCCACCCAAACAATTTAAGTATCCATTTTGCAATTCTTTTCATAATAAATTTATCAACAACTTTACAAACTTTATAAACTAACATCAGAATGGGTATCCAATTCCAAAATTCAATACAAAATCCCTCACTTGCATATTTGAAATCCATTTTTCACCGTTTGGTTTTGCCGGATCTCTCAACGGAAGCGCAGCATCCAAACGAATCACAAAAAAGTTAAAATCCAAACGAAGTCCTATACCTCCGCCAACCGCTAAATCGTTTGGAACGTTTTTCCATGCAAATTCTCCATTCGGAAACGATTCGCTATCGTTGCGCAACCAGATATTCCCTGCATCCACAAACAGTGCGCCGTTGAATATGCCCGAAATCGGAAACCGATATTCGACGTTACCAACCAAAACAATATCACCGACACGCTCAATTTTGATATTGTTCGGAGCGCTATAACTTCCCGGCCCCAAGAAATTCAGGGGCCATGCACGAATATTGTTGTTTCCACCTGCAAAAAAGCCTTTTTCATAAGGCAAAACGTCGAAGTTTCCATAAGCAAATCCAACGCCGCCCATCAATCGTGTAACGAGAATTTGATTATCGGTCAAAAACCAATATCGCTTCAAATCCGCATCAAATCGCATGTATTGAGCATAGGGCAAATTGAAAAATTGATATCGGCCGGTGCTATCGTTTTTGGGCGCATTCAACAAATTACTAAGCAGAAAGAGCGAATTTCCAGAAGATTCTACCGAAAAACGAAACGCATTAAAACTAATCGGACGATTACCTTGCTGCCCACTAAACGCAAAACTGTATCTTGCTGCAAAAATAAAGTGGTTATCGTATTGATACCGTAATCGTTTATTAGTTTGCGAAAGCACGTCTATGGTATCTGCAAAAGCCGGTTTTAAGGAAATGTGTACCAAGTTAATGTCTAAGGGAGTTAAGATATGTGAAAAGCGTGGTTTTCGCCAAGAATAGGCAAACGATGTATTGATGGTTTGCCGATTATACAACGCCGGTCGGAGTTGGTAATAGTAACCGACACTTATCAATGTTCGCGGTCTGTGTAGAGATGTTTGCTGCAAATTAAACGGCGCAATAAATCGCGGAAACTCCAAGTTTGCACTTAATCCCACATCAAAATTATTTATTAAATCAAGACCGTATTCATTTCGCCTGCTTTTATTCAAAAAATATTGTACTTCTACCAATCCTCGCAATTGTAAACTGAGAATCTCAGCACCACCAAACAAATTTCTGTTTCGAAGTGCAACATTGGCTGCTGTTCCTTGTAAACCCGACGATGTGGTTAAATCAAGGTTTGTTTCCAATGCCCACGTGAGTGCCTGTTGCATTTCTATGGATGTGTTCAATAAATGTTGCGGATCATTTGTATCTATCGGTTGCCGATCAATACCAATGTTTGTCGATCTAAACACTCGCAAATCCCACAGGTTTTCATACGTTCTATCGACATTGTTTAAACTATACGTTTCTCCGGGTCTTATCAATAGTTTGGACACAATTACATGTGGTTTTATTCGCAACGGTTTGGTGTGTATAAAATAGTAATTTTGCAAGGCTGTGTCTGTTCGAGAGTTCGGCATGCGATAAATGGTTGTATCGAATACGTGTTCCTTGGAACGCCCCGGTCTTTCGTCCGGAAAAATATAAACTTCATCAAATGTATATCGTTTGTTATGTTCGCTGTCTCTCGGTGAATTAACAATCATGGTAACATCCATTAAATTGGTATTCAGTGCACTATCAATCAAAAATTCAATGTTATCTCTGCGGAATTCGAAAAATCCTATATTTTGCATTCGCCGCATTACGCGTGCTCGTTCGGCATCCAAAACTTCAACGCTGTACGGATGTCCCGATCGTATTAAGGTTCGCGCTCGCCAGTCATTTAATGAATTTTTCAAACTGTCATCTCTTATATCAAGCGACACATTTCGATAGCGGTAACCGGATCCTGTGTTGACATGAAACACCAATCGCATGGTTTTTGATCTCCTCAAGGAGTCGACAACATAATAGACCGTTGAGTTAAAATGCCCGTTATTGACGAGGAATTGCTGCATTCGTTGAACCGTTTGATCAGCGTATATACTATCAAAAATTACAGGCGGCTCTCCGGCTCTTTGCATAAATCTTGTCCACCAAGTGTTTCGTTCTCTATCTACCGAACTGTACATTTTCAATTTCAACGGAACCCTCAACAAACGTTCATTGGGCTGTTGCCTTTGCAAATGCACAAAATCGTTTCGAGAAAGATGTGAGTCTGAAAAACCTCCTCTTGCTACACGAGTCTGTTTGAGCAAAAGTTCGCCTTCGGGCACATAACGCGTGCTCGAACAACTGCTCAAAACTATTAAGCCAATTGCCAAAATCCCTATGTTATATCGTAATTTCAAAGGAATCCCAAATAGTGCCAAGATTAAATTTTTGTCGAAATTCGTTTAACGTAGATTTTTTTATTTGGATAAAAACAGCCTGCTCTTCGTTTGGATTTGCCATAGCCAATGCAGTTCCTTTGGCATCCACAATCATCGAATCGCCTCTGTAACTCACACCTTCACCATCTTGCCCCACACGATTTACACCAATGCAATACGCCAAATTTTCGATCGCCCTTGCGTGCAACAACGTGCGCCAAACATGAGCCCTACTATCTGCCCAGGAAGCAACATTTATTAAAATATCATATTCGTATTGTCCATTTTTGTAGGTATTTCGACTCCATACCGGATATCGTAAATCATGGCAAATGTTCAATCTTAACCGCCATCCGGCATACTCAACGGTTACAATTTCTGTCCCCGGTGTGATGTATTTGGGCTCGTCGCTCATCACGAAACAGTGGCGCTTGTCATAACATTGAATGTCCCCGTTTGGAAATACAAAAAATCCACGATTGTATAATTTGTCGTTTTCCAAAATCAGCAAACTTCCGTAAATTGCGGTATTCAGCGATTGTGCGGTTTGTTTCATCCATTGCACGGTTTCACCATCCATGGGTTCAGCCACTTCTTTTAGGAACTTGAATCCCGTTGTAAACATTTCAGGAAGCACGATCAATGTAGGGGCGTTGCGCGCAACGCCCCTATGTTCAACCGATGAAACAATCAATTTTTACGCCTTTTCTAACGAGGCTTTTCTCTGTCCCCATTCGGGAGAAAATTGAATCAAATGAATATTTAAATTTTCTGATTGCATAAATTGTGTTTTTTGTAGAGACGCACGGCCGTGCGTCTCTACGGGGTTTATTTCACACGTTCTAAATCCACCGTAAAATGGCGCATGATCGGCTGTTCTTTCACAATCGTAAAACCTTTTGTGATGGTATCGCGACGATCGTAAACATTTTTCAATGCAGCAGCAACCAAATCCATATGGTTGTTGGTGTACGTTCTGCGAGGAATTGCCAAACGCAATAACTCCAATTCAGGAAAGCGGTTTTCTCTCGTAATAGGGTCTCTATCCGCAAGAATAGCACCGATTTCCACACCACGAACACCGGCTTCCAAATACAATTCCACGCCCAACGTTTGCGCTGGAAATTGTTCGCGAGGAACATTGCCCAACACTTTTTTGGCATCTATAAAAATCGCGTGACCTCCGGCAGGACGCTGATACGGAATACCATACTCGTCTAATTTTTTGCCTAAATATTCCACTTGTTTGATACGGGTTTCCAAATATTCGAATTCCGTGCCTTCGTCTAAGCCCACAGCTAAGGCGTTCATATCGCGTCCCGACATTCCACCGTAAGTGATATAACCTTCAAACATGATGTTGAACATACATGCTTTTTCGAACAAATCTTGGTGTTTCGTGGCGATAAATCCACCCATATTCACAATCGCGTCTTTCTTTGCGCTCATTGTCATGGCATCGGCATACGAATACATTTCTTTTACGATTTCTTTGATGGTTTTGTTTTCGTAATCTTTTTCGCGAGTTTTAATAAAATAAGCGTTTTCCGCAAATCTGGCCGAGTCGAAAATCACCATCTTTTTGTATTTATCAGCAATCGCACGAACGCCTTTGATACACTCCATCGAAACAGGCTGTCCACCTGCTGTATTGTTCGTTACAGTAACCAAAATAAACGGCACTTTGTCGGCATGTTTGGCCATCGCATCTTCCAATTTTTTCAAATCGTGATTGCCTTTGAAGGGTAGATCGATTTGCGTGTCTTTTGCTTCATCAATCGTCACGTCGAGCGCAATGGCTTTGCGAAATTCGATATGACCTTTTGTTGTATCAAAATGCGAATTTCCGGGAATGATATCGCCTTCTTTTATGAGCACTGAAAACAGGACGTTTTCAGCAGCACGACCTTGGTGTGTCGGCAAAAAATAATCGAAATTTAAAATGGTTTTGATGGCTTCTTTCATTTTGTAATATGAACGAGCACCGGCATAACTTTCGTCACCAAGCATCATCTCCGACCACTGTTTATCGCTCATAGCGCCCGTTCCGGAGTCGGTGAGCAAATCGATAAACACATAATCGGATTTGAGTTTGAATAAATTGTAGTTGGCTTCTTTCATCCATTTTTCGCGCTCTTCGCGTGTACTGCGGCGGATGGGCTCCACCATTTTGATTTTAAATGATTCTGCGAATGGTAAATTCATGGTATTTGGTTTTTGATTTAGTCTGCTTAAACTTGCAAATATACGAAAAAAAATTGAAACTTACAAAAATAAACGTCATTCCGAGCGTAGTCGAGGAATCTCCTTGTTATGGGATGTCTCAACTGCACTCGACATGGCGACAATTCGATTTTTTTTGTATCTTTGCAACATGGAACCCCAATGGCACGTCATACACGTTTTATCTCGAACCGAAAAAAAAGTCGCTGAAAGGCTTGAAAAAAAAGGGATAATCATTTATCTACCGATACAGAAACAACTCCGACAATGGAGCGATCGTAAAAAATGGGTAGAAATGGTTGCATTGTCAGGCTATGTTTTTGTGAAAATTTCTAACAAAGACCATCTTCAAGTGCTTCAAACACCAGGTGTATCCCGTTTTTTGAAACACAACAATGTTCCGGTTTATATTTCCGATTTGGAATTGCAGCGCTTTCGGGATTTTGTTGAAAAAGCCGCAGATAGCCTTATCGAATTTTCTGCCGAAAAACTCCCTGTCGGAACATTTATAACCATTCAAACAGGTCGATTTAAAGGTTTTTCAGGAGAAGTAGTCGAACATAAAGGCAAATGCAAACTCACTGTTGAATTGTCGAATTTCGGACATTTTTTTGTGGTTTTGTCGTCGAGTGATGTTTTACCGCAATGATTATCGGGCGAACCCACGCGTTCGCCCCTACAGTGGAATTTCGTAATGGTCGTAGACGATGGTGTGTCCGCCGAATTTTTCTTTGTAAGCAATCAAGCCTTCATTCAAAATTCGACCACCGTTTTCGGTTGAAATTCCGAAATCAAAATACCGATAATCAGAGAATAATTTGTGAATAAAAAGGTTGTATAAAAATTCGCCCGCATACATTTTTTCGCCTTCTGGAGATACCGCCGCATACTGCAAATGAGCCACTTCGTTTGCTAAATACACAACACCGCCGGCCACAATTTTATCATCGGCATACACTGCAACCGCTTGAATATTCTGAGGGAATGAAGATTGTAATAAATTAATTTCTATCTGAGAATGAACAGGAGAAACAGCGTATTTTTGCATCAAATTTTCTTCAACGATCAACCAAAAAGCATCTACATTCGGATGTAGTTCATAGCGTAAATTATGTTTTTCAGCATAGTTTGAAATCCGCGACAATCGTAACTTTGGAGATGCTTTGGATTTTTGAATACAAAACGTGGTCGAACAATTTCGAACCACCAATTTTGCATCGTGACGAAATAATGCATACAAATCCTCCTCACATGGAAGTTTGTGATAAATCGCCGGAACCAATTTGTAGTAAATCTTTTCAAACCCGGACAGCTTCAAAAACAACTTCAATTCATCAAAAATCGTCAACATCAAACTTTGCGAAACCTCTGTGGAAATAAGTAAAGAGCCGTAAGTCAGGCCTTGATGGGAAAACAACGTTTTTTCTTTGCGGTTCGCCGGTAAAATGGCGACTAACTTGTTTTTCTCAAAAATCATCAACGAAAAATCCTCAAACCGATGGGCATGATAATCCATATACGCCCGTTTGAACAGAAATGTGCCGTTTTTGGCTTCGTCCACAAAGACATCCCACACTGAAGAATCGGACGGATTGTAACGTTTGATGGTTATGTTGAAGTTTTGCATTTGAATTTATTTTGCAAAGATACGAAAAAATGTTAATTTTCGAAAAAATAATTCATAACTTTTTCGTACCTTTGCAGATTGTTTTGATTAGATTATATGTTCGGCCAACCCATAGACCCCATAAAAAGCTCTCGTATAGATGCGGTTTTAACCCATAAAATATGGGGATTACCGATTTTTCTTGGCGTACTTTGGGTTATGTTTCAAACCACATTCGTATTGGGACAAATCCCAATGAATTGGATTGAAGAGGGTGTTCATGCGTTAAATCATTGGTTAAAAAATTCGATGAATGAGAGTTGGTTCAAGTCTTTGCTTACTGATGGAATTATTACGGGCGTTGGTGGTGTTCTCATGTTTTTACCAAATATTTTAATTTTATTTGCGTTCATCGGCCTTATGCAAGACACGGGTTATATGGCACGCGTGGCGGTGATTATGGATAAATTAATGCATCTTATCGGTTTGCACGGCAAATCGTTTATACCCTTGATCATGGGCTTCGGCTGTAATGTTCCCGCGATTATGGCAACAAAAGTTATTGAAAATCGTCGCGATAGATTATTGACTATGCTGATTATTCCGTTCATGTCATGTTCTGCACGATTACCTGTATATGTGCTAATTGCAGGCGCATTTTTCCCCAACAACGCAGGATCGGTGATTTTTCTCATTTATGTATTCGGTATTTTAGTTTCGATGTTAACGGCCATTGTTTTGTCGAAAACGGTGTTCAAAAATCAAGTCGATGATTCGCCAATTGTGCTAACGCCCTATCGTTATCCGTCCTTGCGTGTGATGTGGCAAATCATTCGACTCAACACTGGAGAATATCTGAAAAAAATTAGCGGTGTTGTTTTGATTGCATCGATTATTGTTTGGGGATTGGGCTATTTTCCGCACCACTCAGACCTTTCGCCAAGAGAACAATTAGAAGAATCGTATCTTGGAAAAATCGGAAAAACCATTGAACCTGTCATCGAACCGATTGGTTTCGATTGGCGTATGGGTGTTGCCGCTGTGGCGGGAATTTCCGCGAAAGAACTCATTGTTTCGACAATGAGCATTTTATATTTTGGTGAAGAAACTGAAACGGAAGTAGATGAACAAGCCTTTAAAGAGCGATTTATCAACGATGAACATTTACAACCATTGAATGCACTGGCTTTTCTGATTTTTGTGCTGCTATATTTTCCGTGTATTGCGGTTTTCATAACCATTAAAAATCAGTCAGGAAAATGGCGATATGCAGTGTTTCTGGCACTCTATACAACAACACTGGCTTGGCTTGCAGCGTTTGCGGTGTTTCAAATTGGGAAAAATTTCTTTTAACAAAAAACCAAAATATGTATTAACCATCCAATTGCTCACTTTTGGGCAATTGAATATAAAACACTGTTTTTGTTTCGTTGGTTTCGAATGAAATCGTACCGAAAAATCGTTCAATGATATTTTTTGTAATCGCTAATCCCAAACCTGTTCCTGATGTTTTTGTAGTGAAATTCGGTTCGAAAATACGACCGCGTATTTCAGTTGGAATACCATTTCCATTGTTTTGAATAGCAATAAGGACGCTGTTTTCAGATGTTGACAAAGAAACCTTTATTTGTGGATTTTCGAGTTCGGAGACGGCTTGTTTGGCATTTTTCAAAATATTGACCAATGCGCGAGATAATTGTTTTTCGTCGGCTAAAATCGTTGTATTGTCAATATTTTCTGCTATTTCAAACTGAATGATATTGTCCGTATTCATCAACAATATGACTTTTCCCAAACACTCTTTTACATTCACTTCGGTCAATTTAACATTGGGTTGTTGTGCAAAAGTTGAAAATTCGGAAGCGATAGTGGAAAGGGTGTCGATTTGCTCAATCATCACGGTTGAAAAGTGTTTCATACGATCGTTGAAATCTTCTTTTTGGTCGTTCCACGCCTTTTGAATTTGCTGAACATTCAGTTTCATCGGCGTTAGCGGATTTTTGATTTCGTGAGCAATTTGCTTTGCCATTTCGTTCCAAGCAATCTGACGTTCCGATTCGATCAGTGGTTTAGTCAAACGTTTGATAACGAAAAAGACGACTATAAACGCTACGATAATCAGTACAACAAACAAATTGATATAGGCAAGTATAAATGCAGAAATTTCTTGTCGAAGTTCCGTTTGTTTCGCAAAATGCGGAAGATTTAAATAACCCACCAATTCATTTCGGTTATTGCGAAACGGCACGTATGAACTGTAAAATGTATGTCCGTCCAACGTCTCTTTTTGGATGTAGAAATTTCTGTGTTCGTTGCTCAATTGATGAAGCGCTTGCGGGTTCATGGTATCTTTCACTGACCCTTGAAAAATATCATCAAGAGCAGATGTGGCAACAAGATGTCCCATCGGATCGTAGAGAAAAACGTCTGTAAAAATAACTTCGGAAAATTCATTTAGTTTTCGGAGCAATAATGTCGAATTTTCTAAAATTTCGTTTGGTGTTTTATTCCCAAATCGCAACTCCATCAACAACAATAACGAATGGGTTTTTTCGCGAAGAATTTTTTGATTTTTTTGCGAGTTTAAACGTTGAACATAAATCACGGAAGTTACCCCGACAAGTACAAATATAGATAATACAATACCTAAAACCGTCAATTGCAAACGTTGTGTAAATGTTTTAAACAACAACCTAAATGCGCGTTTCCAAATGAGTAAAACCAATAGCCCCAAACATAAATTCAAAATGAAAATAACTGAAAATATCGAAAGTCTGTTTTGAAATCTTGGAATTCTTTTGCTGACCAATAATACGTATTCATTGCCAAAATCTCCAATGAATATGCACAAATGACTGTATTTTTCATACTCAAAAAATGTTTTATTCGATAAGATATTTGCTTTGGGTAATACCAAGGGATATTCGAATGCTCCGATTTGCTTGATTAATCCCGAATGTTCGTAATAGGCTACGCTGTAGCGATTTTTTTTGAGAGTGTTTTGTAACCAAACTGCGTTTTCTTTGAATGCAAATTCGACGTATATGTTTTGATTTTCGGAAGTTTTTATAACTCCTACATAAGTGACATCAAAAGGATTTCGGCGAATTTCAAAAAGATTTTCGTTCGCAGTAGGACGTCCATTTAGTTTCATTTTTTCCCAAAAAAAGGCATAACAATCTACAATCGTTTCTTCATCTTCCAACAGCAGTTTTTCGTTCGCCTCACAAAACATCAGAGACACTAAATCGTTTTCAAAAAAATCAATAGAATCCAAACGAATTTGTTGATGCAACTCTTCAAAAATCAGCAAGGCTTCCGTATCGTCATCTTTAAGTAATTCTTCGGCAAATAGCAGTCGATTGCGATGTTCGCTCCGAACACTCAGCCAATTATAAAACACACTAATTACAATCGATACCACGAGCACGATCAAAAGCCACCGCCACAAACTCGGCTGTTTTTGAGAATTGTTTTTTGTAATCATACCATTGCGTTTTCGATGAATTCTAAAATCTCTGTTCTGCCCTTGTTTTCAACAGAAGAAGTCTTGAAAATCGGTGGAATTTCCTCCCATGTTTTTGACATTTCGCGTTTGAATGCTGCGATATTTTTGTCGACTTGTACGGCCGAAATTTTATCTGTTTTTGTAAACACCAAAACGAACGGAAGCCCTTTCTCGCCAAGCCAGTCGATAAATTCCAAATCTATTTTTTGAGGTTCCAATCGAGAGTCAATCAATACAAAAACGCAATACAAATTTTCACGTTTACACAAATAATCCACAATCATACCTTCCCATTTTTCACGGTTGGTTTTGGATGTTCGAGCGTAACCATAACCGGGTAAATCCACTAAATACCATTGTTTATTGTTGATTGAAAAATGATTGATAAGTTGTGTTTTTCCGGGTTTTGCAGACGTTTTTGCCAAATTTTTATGATTGCAAAGCATATTGATCAGCGATGATTTCCCAACGTTGGAGCGCCCGATAAACGCGAAGTCCGGAACGTTATCATTCGGACATTTTTTGTAATCGGTGTTACTAATTAGAAATGTAGCTGATGTAATTTTCATTATTATGATTTTGTGTCGTCATTCCGAACGAAGTGAGGAATCCCCTTATTATGGGATGTTTCGACTACGCTCGATATGACATGCGTTGTTTCAAAAGTTCGGCCATTTCCTGCTGCATATTTTTAGCTTCTTCTTCGGCTTTTTCTGCAAAATCCAAACCTTCGGAAGCGTACAAAATACTGCGCGAGGCATTGATCAAAAGCCCACAATCTTTCGTCATTCCATATTTACAAACCTCTTGCAAACTTCCGCCTTGCGCACCCACGCCCGGAACCAACAGAAAACTTTCGGGTACCCACTGTCGAATTTTCATGAACCACTCGGCTTGGGTTGCGCCAATTACATACATCATATTTTCGGGAGTTCCCCATTCTTTTGAGGTTTCCAAAACTTTTTCAAACAAAAAATGTCCGTTTTTTTCGTCTTTTAAAAACTGAAAATCGAATGCACCTTTGTTCGATGTCAATGCCAATAAAATGATCCATTTGTTGGGATAAGTTAAAAATGGCGTTACAGAATCCTCGCCCATGTAAGGCGCAACAGTAATCGCATCGAAATTAAAATCACCATCAGGACTTAAAAAAGCGGTAGCATATTGTGCAGATGTATTTCCAATGTCGCCACGTTTTGCGTCTGCAATCGTGAATACATCGAATTTTTTCAGATAATCTGTCGTTTTTCTCAACGATTGTAACCCTTTGATACCCGAAGCCTCATAAAATGCCAAATTCGGTTTGTAAGCCACAGCATAGCGATGTGTAGCATCAATGATGGCTTTATTAAATTCAAAAATCGGGTCTTCGGTGTTCAATAAATGTTTGGGGATTTTTGTCAAATCCGTGTCTAATCCTACGCAGAGGAAGGTTGTCTTTTCAAAGATTTTGGAAATTAGGTTGGTTTTTGTCATATGTTTATTTTTTATGATGGTAGAGACGCACGGCTGTGCGTCTCTACGCGGTAAATTACCCTACAGATTCTTTCATTTTCTCCGCATTCTCCGCAAGTTGCAACGCATCAATCACATCTTGAATATCGCCATCCATAAATGCTGGGAGCGAATGTACGGTGAAACCAATTCGATGGTCGGTAATACGGCTTTGCGGATAGTTGTAAGTTCGGATTTTTGCCGAACGATCGCCTGTCGAAACCATGGTTTTACGCTTGCTCGAAATATCGTCCAAATATTTTTGGTATTCCATTTCGTAAAGTCGAGTTCGCAACACTTTCATGGCTTTTTCCAAGTTTTTGATTTGCGATTTTTCATCTTGGATAGCGACTACAATTCCAGTTGGAATGTGTGTCAAGCGAATGGCGGAATAGGTTGTGTTTACGGATTGTCCGCCCGGTCCTGACGAACAATATGTATCTTTTCGAATATCGCTTGGTTTAAGTTCCACATCAAATTCGTCGGCTTCGGGTAACACCACAACCGACGCGGCAGACGTGTGAACACGCCCCATCGTCTCAGTATCCGGCACACGCTGCACGCGATGAACACCCGATTCGTATTTCAAAACGCCGTAAACACCTTCGCCCGTCACGTTCAAAATAATCTCCTTATACCCGCCAACCGTACCTTCCGTGCAATCCACCAACTCCATTTTCCAACCTTTTCTATCGGCAAATTTTTGATACATGCGATACAAATCCCCTGCAAAAATACTCGCTTCATCGCCACCCGTTCCGGCACGAATTTCGATAATCGCATTCTTGCTATCCTGAGGATCGGCGGGGATTAGCAACATACGAATATCTTCTTCCATTTGATCTTTTTGTTCCAAAAAAGTCGTTAATTCGGCTTTTGCCATATCTCGAAATTCCTCATCTTTTTCGTTGGCGATAACCTCTTTCGCATTAGCGATATTGTCCAACAAATTTTTGTAGGCTTTGTAAGCAGCAATCACAGGCTGCAAATCCTTGTAATCCTTACTGATTTTGATATAACGCTTCATGTCCGACATCACGTCGGGCTCGTTCATTTGTTGTTCGATCTCCAAATAGCGTTGGTGTATGGCTTCTAATTTTTCTAACATAAATTATTTTCTAATTATTTTCTATTGTCCGTAAAACATCGAAACCCCAGGTCCTAACGGAATATTGAATACAATCCAAATGATAAGTAACACCACCCAACTGATGAAGAGGGCAATCGAATACGGCAACATCGTTGCTATAATCGTTCCGATACCGGCGTTTTTATCATACTTTTGATAATACACAATAATTAATGCAAAGAAACTCATCATCGGTGAAATGATATTGGTAATGCTATCGCCCACACGGAATATCGCTTGCGAAAGTTCGGGCGAATAACCCAAAAGCATAAAAATCGGAATAAATATAGGTCCCATAATCGCCCATTTTGCCGAAGCACTACCCATTAGAAAATTCGTAAATGCCGTAAATATGATGAAAATAATCGCTAACGGTATGATGTGGATATTAAGGCTTTGCAACGCACTCGCTCCATTTACGGCGAGTAATACGCCTAAGTTACTCCACTTGAACCACGCTATAAATTGTGCTGCAAAAAACACCAAAACAAGGTAAGCAGAAAGGGCTTTGACACTTTCGTTCATCCCTTTAATTACATCATCGCCTTTTTTGTACAAGCCAATCGTGAAACCATAGACCGATCCGGCAGCTGCAAACATTAAAAATAGTATGGTGATAAATCCTTTTAAGACCGGAGAGTTGAGTATCGGATTTTCTCCAGCTCCGCGTAAAATGCCTTCTGGTATATGAAGCCCGCCAATATTAATTTCGGGGAGCAATCCTACAACTAAAATAGCGATAAAACCCAAGAAAACCCATCCGGCATTTCTCAATCCTTTTTTCTCTAAAGGTGTAGCTTCTACGATTTCTTCACGCGGCACATCGCCGGAGTATTTTCCTAAGCGAGGTTCAGTCCATTTTACAGCCACTAAAGTAGCAACCGCAGTAACCATTAAAGCGGAAGTTGCCATAAAATAGTAGTTTGCCGTAGGAAGCACCTCGTAACTTGGATCAAGAATTTGTGCAGCTTCGGTTGAAAGTCCTGCCAACAACGGATCAAACGACGTGATGAAAATGTTTGCCGTAAAACCGCCACTCACACCTGCAAACGCTGCCGACATTCCGACCAAAGGATTTCGCCCCAATGAGTGAAAAATAACACCTGCCAACGGAATAACCAACAAGTAACCTAAATCGCCGGCTACTTTCGAAATAACAGCGGTAAACACAACCATTATGGTGATAAGTTTAGCCGGAGTTTTTACCAACAAGGCGTTGATAGCGGCTTTGATCAACCCGCTGTGTTCGGATATACCAATTCCTAACATAGCCACCATCACAACACCGAGTGGTGCAAAACTCGTGTAATTAGTCACCATTTCAAGAAGGATACGATGAAGCCCCTCTCTCGACATTAAATTCACAACATGAACTTCTTCGCCTGTGGCAGGATGCGTGCCATGCCAACCTAAAAGTCCGCCGATGGCAGACAATACAAGTATTGTAAGTGCAAATATTCCGAACAACAAAGCCGGATGAGGTAGGGCATTACCTCCTTTTTCTACATAATAAAAGAACCCTTTTTTTGGTTTCGATAATAATTCCGCCATATTAAATGTCTATTTTTTGTTTGCAAAGGTACGAAAAAAAAATGAAAATTAAAAAAACATGAAAACTTTTTTGGTTTTTTCAGTTTTTTGTTGTATCTTTGCACCGTGAAATTGAAAAATAATGAACAACGACGTAAAACAACGCATCCTTTCGGAATCTATGCAATTAATGTTTAATCATGGTATCAAAGTCATGACGATGGACGAATTGGCAAAGCGTATCGGCGTTTCCAAACGAACCATTTACGAGCATTTTGAGGATAAAGACGCGTTGCTCAGCGAAGTCTTGAAATATCATATCAAACAAAAAGAAACACAAAGCAAAAAAAGTTTGGAAAAAAGTCCGACGGTTATTCATGCATTCTTTGACTTTTTTACCAATGTTGAAAGTTCGGCACTTTCAAAAGCCATATCTCGATACGATGAAATCAAACGCTATCATCCCATTGTTTACTCAAAAATAATACGCGACAATGATAGTCAGGAAATTGAAAATACAAAATATCTCCTTAATTTAGGCATCAAACAAGGCGTTTTTCGGAAAGACTTAAATATCGATATTATTGCACAATTATTACAAACATTTTTTCATCAAATATTGAACGAAGAAAACGGACTTCGAGAACTATTCCCTCTTGAAAAGATATTTGGCACGTTTATGCAAATTTTCATTCGAGGATGCAGTACGGAAAAGGGACTGAAAGTAGTGGAGACATTGACAGAAAAAAGTAAAGGGTAAAAGGAGAAAGGTCAAAGGTAAAAATCATTAACCCTTGACCTTTAACCAATCAAAAATAAAAAAAACGAAACACAATAACATATGAAAAAAATTCTTTTAACGATGTCTCTTTTAGCTGTTTGCGTAAGCGTTCGCGCAACAGACGTTTTAAAACTGAGTTTGGATCAAGCCACAGAATTGGCTTTAAATGAAAATCGAACGATTAAAATTGCCGAGAAGGAAATTCAACGTGTGGACTACGCACGCAAACAAGTTCAAGGGGGGTTATTTCCTTCACTTTCGGGAAGTGCGAACTATACAAGAGCTATCCGAAAACAAGAAATGATGCTCAATTTGGGCGGTGGCGGTGGTGAGGTCAATACGGGCGATCCTTTTATAGATGAAATTGTGAATGCTCTTATGGGGGCTCTTTTTGGTGGTATGAGTGACGGACCTATGCCTGTCGGCTCGGACAACACTTTAACATTTGGTCTTACGGCATCATTACCGTTGATTGCACCGGGACTTTGGAAAAGTATTCAAATGTCGAAAACCGATATGGATATTGCTTTGGAGAAATCTCGCTCATCGAGATTAACATTGACCAATGAAGTGAAAAAAGCCTATATTCAAGCACTTTTGGCACAAGAATCTTATAAGGTTTTGCTGCAAAGTTGGCAGTTAGCCGAACAAAATTTGGAGAATATTCGCAACATGTACAATCAAGGCTTGGTTGCTGAATTTGATTTGATTCGTGCGGATGTGCAAGTTCGCAACATGAAGCCCACGTTGATGATGGCAGGTGATGGTGTTGCACTTTCGTTGATGATGGTAAGAGTTTTGCTGTCGCTTCCCGAAGAAGTGGCGTTGGTTTTGACCGATAATTTAGCATCATTTGAAGACATGATATTAGCCGACGAAGTGCCTGTTATTGTAAGTTTGGATCGAAATTCCGATTTGGTGCAATTGGATTTGAATTTGCGAAAAATGAATCAGCAACAAGACTTAATTCGTACGCAAAGCATGCCAACTTTGGCTGCATTTGCAAATTTTTCATACACAGGTATGGGTGATGACGGTCAAAAAATGTATTTTTCGCCTCCGTTTATGGTCGGAGTTCAATTGAATGTGCCGATTTTCAACGGACTTTCGAGAGTTCGTCAATCTCAGCAAATGAAAATCGGAATTGAACAAATGGAAATTCAAAAAGATTTTTTCAAAGATAATTTGAATGTTCAAGCCCGCAACACCATTAATCAAATGACGCGCACCAAAGAGCAAATCGCCTCAAACAAAGAAAGTGTGAGACTTGCCGAACGCGGTGTTGAAATCTCGCAAGTTCGCTACAAAACAGGCATGGGCACCATTTTAGAGATGAACGATTCCGACCTTGCTTTGGTTCAAGCCCGAATGAATTATTACCAATCGCTTTCGGATTATTTGATTGCGAAATCGGCGTTGCACACATTATTAGGAAATGATGAATAATGGTTGTAGAGACACACGGCCGTGCGTCTCTACAGAAAATTAAAAATAAAAAACAACAAAACGATATGAAAAAACATTTAACAATCCTCACAGCAACTTTACTATTAGCGTCCTGTGGAGGTAAACAAGAAGAAGTTACAACCGACGAATTGCCACAAGTTAGAGTGGAAACGTTGAAAAAAGAATTGGTTGACCAAACGCGCGATTTTACAGGCACGGTACAATCGTTCAAACAAAACGATATTACGCCGAGTATGCCTGTACGTATTGACAATATCTTGGTTGATGTTGGCGATAACGTTAAAAAAGGTCAGGTTTTAGTGGAAATGGATGTTGTGAACCGTCAGCAGTTGCAGTTGCAACTTGCCAATTTGGAGCGTGAACTCGAACGGGTTACCGAACTTCACAAATCAGGTGGAATTTCGCAACAACAAGTCGACCAACTTACTGTGCAAGTGAATGTTCAACGTACTGCGATGCAAAATATGATTGCCAACACTACACTTCGTGCACCGTTTGATGGCGTAGTTACTGGTCGTTACTATCACCCCGGTGAGATGTTTTCCATGTCGCCGACTGCGTCGGGAAGAGCAGCAATTCTCACAGTGATGACGCTTGCTCCGTTGAAAGTTACCATCCATGTAAATGAGGAGTATTTTTCGAGAGTGAAAAGAGGCGTGTCTGTGGATGTAACCACGGATATTTATCCGGGTGTGAGTTTCAAAGGTGCTGTGCATATTGTTCATCCGACGATTGATCCGATGACGAGAACGTTTGGCGTGGAAGTTCAAATTCCGAATTCCGACTTGCGTTTGCGTCCCGGAATGTTTGCTCGCGTGAATGTGAATTTCGGAACGATGGATCGCGTAGTTGCACCGGATTTGGCGATTGTCAGACAAACCGGAACTAACGATCGTTACGTGTTTGTTTACGAAAATGGCATTGTTTATAAAGTGAAAGTTCAGGTTGGTCGTCAAGTTGGAAATCAAGTTGAAATTTTGGATGGATTGAATGAAGGCGATCAGGTTGTGGTGGCGGGAATGGCGAGATTGTTGGATCAAAGCAAAGTTAGAGTTGTTGAATAAAAAAAGTGAAAAAGCGAAAAGTAAATAGCAAGGAGATTCCTCGACTACACTTCGCTCCGCTCGGAATGACGACCACCTCGCACCCAGCACCAAATAGCAAACAGATTCCCGATTCCCGCCTTCGCGGGAATGACCACAAACAACTAAACGAATTAACAAAATAAACAAACATAAAACATGAGTATTTACGAAACCTCAGTCCGCAAACCGGTTACCACTGCATTGATTTTTGTCGCAGTGATGTTCCTTGGTTTGTTCAGTTACCAAAGACTTGCAGTAGATTTATATCCCGATATTGATTTCCCAAATCTTATGGTTATCACGGCTTACGGTGGTGCAGGTGCGGAAGACATTGAATCCAATCTCTCCGAAGTGATTGAAAACAGCCTCAACACGGTGAGTAATCTGAAAAAATTAAGATCCAATTCGAGAGACAACGTATCTATTGTTACACTTGAATTTGAATGGGGAACGAACTTGGACGAAGCCACCAACGAAGTTCGAGAAGCGATGGCACGCACCGAACGCCAACTTCCCGAAGGCGTTGAAAAGCCGATTATTTTCAAATTCAGTTCGAGCATGATGCCGATTATGTTTATCACGGCATCGGCGAGAGAGAGTTTTCCGGCGTTGAACAGAATTTTGGAAGATCAGGTTGCCAATCCGTTGAATCGTATCGATGGTTTGGGCTCTGTTTCCGTTGCCGGAGGCCCCACTCGAGAAATTCAAGTGAATGTAGATCCTAAAAGACTCGAAGCATTTAACATGTCAGTTGAGCAAATCGGTGCGGTTATTGCTCAAGAAAACATGAATATGCCCGGTGGTATTATTGATGTTGGAAGTTCAACGTTGGCGCTTCGCGTGGAAGGCGAATTCACGTCGAGCGATCAAATTCAAGATATCATTGTTTCGAATTTTATGGGACGACCTGTGTATTTGCGAGATGTAGCAACGGTTGTAGATACCACTCGCGAACTTTCGCAAATCGTAACTGCCAACGGAAATCCTTCGGCACAAATGATTATCTTTAAACAATCGGGTGCCAATACAGTGAGTGTTTGTCGCGAGATCCGCAACATGTTGCCGGAATTGACGCAAACTTTACCGTCGGATGTTGATTTAACTATCGCTTTGGACTTTTCGGAATTTATCGAAAACAGTGTAAATAGTTTGACTATGACAGTGTTTATGACTTTACTTGCCGTTGCCATCACAATCTTGATTTTCTTGGGCAGGTGGCGTGCTACAATCATTATCGTTACAGTGATTCCAGTGTCGTTAGTGTCTGCGTTTATCTACTTGCTTTTAACCGGAAACACGCTCAATCTCATCACGCTTTCGTCGCTAACCATTTGTATTTCGTTGGTTGTAGATGATGCGATTGTGATTTTGGAAAACATTATGAGGCACATCAAAAAGGGTAGTTCGCCGAGAGAAGCCGCTATTTACGCGACAAACGAGGTTAGCCTTGCGGTTATTGCCACAACGTTTACGCTTTTGGCTGTATTTTTACCGTTAACCTTTTTAGGTGGAATGGCGGGAATTATGTTCAAACCGCTCGGTTGGATTATCGCAATTGTAACCACGGTTTCAACGTTGGTAGCGCTTACGCTTACGCCGATGATGGCGTCCACCATGTTGAAATCAACCGAAGATGAGAAAAAAGACGGGTTTTTTGCTCGTCTGTATCGCCCAATTGAACGTGCTTTGGAGGCATTAGACAACAGTTATGCCAAACTTTTGCATTGGGCAATTTCGCGTCGAGCGTTAGTTTTAATTCTTGCAACTGTAACATTTATTTCGAGTATATTTTTGGTTTTTCGTGTTGGTACGGACTTTTTCCCACAATCCGATAATTCGCAAATCGCCATAACCGTGGAACTTCCCATTGGTGTAAACAAACATTATACACAGGAAGTTTGCGAACGTATCGAAGCCAATTTTGCAACCAAATATCCCGAAATTAGAAACTACACGATGACGGTTGGTGCAACCGACGAAAATAATGCGTTTGGTGCTTTGTTCGGACGAAGCGGAACGAATATCGGAACGTTTTCGATTCGATTGACCGATGTTAAAAGTCGCGAACGTTCGGTGTTCGAAATTATGGATTTATTACGCCAGGATATTGCACAAATTCCCGACATTGTAAAATTTGATGTAAACGATGGTGGTGGCGGTTTCGGTGGTGGAGCGCCTATAGAAGTTAAGATATTCGGACACGATATTGATCAAACGATGGCTATTGCCGAAGAGTTGAAAACTCGCATGGAAGGTGTTAAAGGTACTCGTGATGTTGCCATTAGTCATGAAGAGAAAAAACTGGATCTTCGATTGGAATTGGATCGCCAAAAACTCGCTATGCATGGACTTAACACGCGAACAGTGGCGATGAATGTCAGAAATCGAATTAACGGCATGGAAGCCAGTAAATTTCGCGAAGACGGCAACGAATATAACATCATTGTTCGCTACGATAAACAATTCCGCGAAAGCGTGCAAAGTGTTGAAAACATTATGGTTTTCAATAATCAAGGTAGAGGCATAAGAGTAAGCGAACTTGGACGCGTGGTTGAAGGGTATACCTTACCCGAAATTTCTCGTGAAAACCGTCAACGTGTGATTATAGTAAGTTCTTCGATTCACGGCGAACCTTTGGGTAATATAACTGCTGCGCTGAACGCCGAACTCAAACAAATGGAATTTCCGGACGGAGTTTATACGCAAATCGGTGGTCAGGCTGCAGATCAAGCGGAAGCATTTGCAGATTTGGGAATGTTGGCACTATTGATTTTCGGATTGGTATTTATTGTGATGGCTTCGCAATTTGAATCGTTCCGAATGCCGTTCATCATTATTATTTCCGTGTTTTTCGCTTTTACAGGCGTATTTATTACGCTGTTTATAACTGGTACAAGTCTTAGTGTTATCGCGTTTATCGGTGCGATTATGCTTATTGGAATTGTGGTGAAAAACGGTATTGTTTTGGTGGACTTTACCAACTTGCAACGCGACCGCGGATTAAGTCTTTCGCACGCTGTAATCACCGCAGGACACTCGCGTTTGCGTCCGGTATTGATGACTTCGGTAACTACGGTTCTCGGAATGTTACCCGTTGCAATCGGTATCGGCGAAGGTTCTGAAATTTGGCAACCGATGGGTATTGCAATCGTTGGAGGAGTGATATTTTCAACAATTTTGACGATGATTGTAGTTCCTGTAATTTACACGATGTTCGGTGCAGGACGAATGAAATCTGAACGCAAACGTATGGCGAAATTGAATGACGCGATTGGCGGGTAATAAAAAGTTAAGAACTAAGAGTTAAGAATTAAAAGTTTGAAAAAAACATAAAAATAAGGCGAAGCCACTCTTAACTCTTAGTTCTTAACTCTTAACTCAGTAAATAAACGACTAAACAATAAATATACATGAAAACTATCTTTATCTCCTACAACCTCGCCCACAGCGAAAAAGTATTAGCCATATTAGACAAATGCAATGCCCGCGGTTTCACCCGTTGGGATGCCACTTACGGACGTGGTTCTCACGATGGCGAACCCCATTACGGCACACACACTTGGCCTGCCATAAATGGTTCTATTCTCACGATAGTCGAAGACGACAAAGTTGAACCGATTTTATCACGTCTCAAAAGAGTCGACGAAAAACATCCTGCTCACGGTTTACGAGCTTTTGTTTGGGATTGTGAACAGATGATTTGATTTTGCTCGCGCGGACGCCATGTCCGCGCGTATCCATATCCATCAAGGGGATTCCTCGACTACGTGTGCGAAGTCGAGACATCCCCTTGTTTATGTCTGTTAAAAATATCGTATCCAAACCGCAACGACAAGAACCACGCCAAACACCAACTCAGACACCCATTGCCGTGAACTCCGATAAATCCATTCGGTAATAAAAAAAGCAGAAAATACAAATAGCGTTGCCAAATTTGCAGGTGTATAAGAAGTGAATAAAGCGATAGCAACAATCCAAAGTGCTCCCAATATGATTGCGAAGTTTTTTTTGCGTTGTGAAATTTCATTATGGGTTGACCGTAATTTAAAGCCCATCCCAACTGACGAAATCATCAAAATAGTTAATACAAAAAGTTGACTAAATAACGACGTTTCTGCAAAATTTTCCAACCCTTCAAATTTTATCAATGGAATAGAAAATTCGGAAAATACCTCCAAATTTTCAGTCAACGAAGCCCATAAAAACACCATAAAAAACGGAAATGCAAATCCCAAAACAGCAATCAGCCATTCTCGCCATTGATTGATCGAATAAGCCAAGAAAACTAAAAACACAACTAACCCAAACGGCAATAATGACGCTGAAAATAATGTTGCAAGGGCAAACAACATCGAAGCATTAAATACAAATTCGTAAGGCTCTTTTCGGTCGTAAATTTTGAACAAATACCAATAACCTCCAATGATGAAAAAGTTGGAAATTAAAAACGGTTGCAAGGTTTGCCAACTGCTTTGCGCACTCATCAATACGATATAAATTAAAGCGATAAATATCGAATTTTTGGACACAGAATGTGCTTTAGCAAGTTGACTCAACATAAATGCTTGCAACACTACACATCCAAAAGCGAGTAGTTTTGCAAGCACACTATAGTTTTCCGTCCATCCAAACAAACTGCTGT
>JAIRRI010000139.1 GCA_031256055.1 Bacteroidales bacterium | reverse complement strand
TGATCGGTTGAATTTGGATGCGATAAAAACGGTTAAAGGCGTTGGCTATAAATTTGAAAATCTATGAGTTTTAAAAGATATATCAGTTCCAACAGAATCGCAATCGTTGCTGCTGCAACCGTTTGTTTATTCAGTGTTGCCTTGACCATTCTGTTGAAACCAACATTATGGAAAGATTGGTTTACAATAACAGGCGTCATCATTCAATTTTTTGGATCATATTGGCTTTTTCGGTTTTTAATTAATCGGTTTGTTGACGACCGTATTAAATTGATTTACAAATCTATTTATACTCAAAAAAAATCTCGTGCAGACTTTTTGAAAAAACACCGTAAAGACGGTTTGTCCGGCGTTGAACAAGACGTGCAGCATTGGTTAGAAAAACGCGAGGTGGAGTTGGAAAACATGAAAGAGCAAGAGGTTTACCGTCGGGAGTTTTTAGGCAATGTTTCACATGAACTAAAAACACCGGTTTTCAACATACAAGGCTATATTTCAACCCTTTTAGATGGAGCGATTGATGATCCAAACGTAAATCGAAATTATTTGGAACGCACTGAAGTAAGTATTGAACGGATGATATCGATTATCAACGATTTAGAAGTGATTTCGCGATTGGAAAATAACCAAATTATTCCGCAATACAGTCATTTCGACCTCGAACCTTTAATCCAAGAGGTTTTTGACGATTTCGAAATGAAAGCCAAAGACCATCATGTGAATTTTGTATTTCGAAACAAAACACAGTCTACGCCAATGGTTTACGCCGATAATCGCCAAGTCAAGCAAGTGATATCTAATTTAGTCGAAAATTCAATTCATTATCTTGCTGAAAACGAGCCTTATATAAAGATCACCATTTACGATATGTACAAAAAAATCTTTGTGGAAGTAGCAGACAATGGTATTGGTATTTCAGAAAACGATATTCCGCGAGTCTTTGAGCGCTTTTATCGAACCGATAAAGCGCGTGCACGCGAAAAGCGCGGTTCGGGTTTAGGGCTTGCTATTGTGAAACATATTTTAAAGGCTCATAACCAAAATATTACAGTTCGAAGTACACTGAATAAAGGCACTACATTTAGTTTTACGTTAGACAAACTTAATTCTTAAAACATGAAAATTTTCCTTGTCGGATATATGTACAGCGGTAAAACAACTGTTGGAAAACAGTTAGCTAAAAAATTGAAATACGATTTTTTGGATACCGATACAATATTTGAAACTCAATATCAAACTACGATTTCGGAATATTTTTCGGAATTTGGTGAAACTGCGTTCAGAACGTCCGAACGGAAAATTTTAGAGGACTTGAAAGCCTATCCGAATAACGTGGTTATCTCAACGGGCGGTGGCCTACCCTGTTTCAGCAACAATATGGAATTGATGCGAGAAATGGGCATTGTGATTTATTTAGAAGGTTCTGTGGGAACGGTTTACAAGCGATTTGAAAAATCAAACATGCAACGACCGCTTTTGGCAGGTTTGTCCAAAGAGGATGCTATTCGAAAAATAGAAGCTCATTTAGGTGAACGTGAGCCGTTTTATAAGAAAGCCAATATCACACTTTCCGCTGAAAATGTGAATTTTGAAGCATTGCTGCAAATTTTAGCTCCGCTTCTCTAAATACACTACATTTTCGACGTGATGGGTTTGTGGAAACATGTCTACAGCACGAACTTTGGTGATTTTGTAAGCGTCTTTCAGCAAAGCTAAATCACGTGCTTGTGTTGCAGAATTGCAACTGATATACAAAATTTTATCAGGGTTTATTTTAAGAATTTGTTGAACTACTTTTTCATGCATTCCGGCACGTGGCGGATCGGTAATAATGATATCGGGTTTGCCATGAATATTCACAAAATCGTCGTTCAAAACGTTGACCATATCGCCTGCAAAAAACGCAGTATTTTCAATGTTGTTGAGTTTTGCGTTAACTTTGGCGTCCTCAATGGCTGATTCAACGTATTCAATACCAATTACTTTTTTAGCGGATTTCGCCACATATTGAGCAATTGTGCCTGCACCTGTATATAAGTCGTAAACGGTTTCATCGCCTCTAAAATTCACAAAATCAGCACCAATTCGGTATAAATTTTCGGCTTGAACGGAATTGGTTTGATAGAATGATTTGGGACCTATTCTGAATTTCAAAGGTGGTTGTTCATTACCGTAGGCAGGCATTTTTTCTGTAATAAAAGGCTCACCATGAAATAGTTGAACATTCAAATCGTGAATAGTATCATTCAATTTTTCATTCACCACATACATCAGTGACGTAATTTGTGGAAATTCCTGTTTAATTGCTAACATTAAAGCATTTATCGCAGTTTCATCGTTGTACGCGAATATCACAACAACCATCCAATCTCCTACCATTGTGTTTCTTATCATCAAATTTCGCAAAAAACCCTTGTGAGATTTTACATCGTAAAATGAAAGGTTGTGCTCAAATGCATATTTTTTTACAAACAAACGAATAGCGTTTGAAGGCTCATTTTGCAAATAACAAAAGTTGATATCTAAAACTTTATCAAACATTCCGGGAATATGAAAGCCAAGCGCATTGGTTTCACTGTTGGGATTTTCCATTTCCTCAACCGTGCGCCAACGTCTGTTCGAAAACGTGTATTCCAACTTATTTCGGTATAGAAATTCACTTTCCGAGCCTAAAATGGGCGTAATTTCGGGTAATTCTAAGTGCCCAATCCGTTGCAAATGGTCAATGGTAGTTTGTTGTTTGTGTGCCAATTGCACATCATAAGGCAAATGTTGCCATTTACACCCCCCGCAAACACCAAAATGTTCGCACAACGGTTTTCGACGAATTTCGCCAAGTTTATGATACTTAATAACTTTCGCTTCTAAAAACTGCTTACGTTTATTCGTAATCTGCAAATCCACCACATCGCCTGGCGCAGCAAACGGCACAAAACACACCTTTTGGTCAATGTGCGTAATGGCCTTCCCCTCAGCGGCTAATCCTTCAATTTTTACTTCAAATTGTATTGGATATTTCTTTCTCATTCAAACGTTTTCTTTAACTGTTCGTTGAGAATATTTACAAAATTTTGAAGCGGATTTTTGGCCATCATCGCTAACATCATATTCATGTCGGCATGAAGTTTGATGACCGAACGGCAACTATTTTCCGACAATTCTTCCAACTCGCAAATTAGTTCAAACGGAAACGGCGACGGTTTTTCGGAAGCAATCACTAATTTTGTTGGCTCCGTTTTTTCCTTAATTCTCATCGCCAAAGTCGCCATATTTTGAATAGTGAATGAGCAAGAATCTTCTGTGGCTTGCCAATTCACAACTTGCGGTGGCATTAAATTGCCAAAATTGTTAAAATTCGACAAATAGGCAAAAATATTTTTTGCAGATGTCT
>JAIRRI010000175.1 GCA_031256055.1 Bacteroidales bacterium | reverse complement strand
GGTAAAAGGTGAAAGGTTAAGGGTAAAAGGTAAGTAATTTTATGAGAAAATTCAAAACAAGAGAACAGAAAAGGCAATCGGAATTAATCCAATCAGAAAATTCTGTTTTCTATGGTGATAAAGGTTGGGGGGAGTTTGGAGTTAGAAAATATAGCAATATTTTTATATTGCAAAATGGAAAAAACAACCTATTCAAAGAAATACAAAACGACGCTATCAAATATTTTAAAGAAAATGGTTTTAAATGGTGGAACGGGAAAGGTGACAAGCCAACAGGACACGTTTTATCCTCCCAAATTGCTTGTATTAACCATTTATTTGCAATAAAAAACGACAAAGATACAGTATTAGAAGTTTTACAAAAAATCACAAAAAAACCTTTTGAAAAAGTTTTACCGATAGAATGTGACGAATACCCTGCTTACATTTCTTTTGAAGTCGTTACCGATAAGGATTACCTTAACGAAAGTAAAGACAATCAGCCATTAACAAGAGGCAGCAATTGCACTTCAATAGACGCTTTCATTTTGGCGAAATTAAATGGCAAAAAATGGTTAATACCGATAGAATGGAAATATACGGAGCACTATGGAGATACTAAATCTGCTGACAAATCAATAGAAAGCACAACTAAAAGACCAAATGCAGGAAAGGAGCGATTAAATAGGTATAAAAATTTGATTTCAAATTCCAAACAATTAAAATTAAAAAAAGATGATTATACTTCGTCAGTTTATTTTTTCGAACCATTTTATCAATTAATGCGACAAACTCTTTGGGCAGAACAGTTAATAGATAATGAAAAAGATGAAAGAATAAAAGCAGACGATTTTTTGCACATACACGTTATTCCAAAAGAGAATGACGAATTGTTGGAAAAAAATTATAAACATTTTGGAAAAAACATGTTGCAAACGTGGCAAAATTGCTTAACAGATAAATCAAAGTATCAAATAGTTGACCCATTTGAAATAGTAGAAATTATCAAGCAAAACCGTAACTACACTCCTCTTGCTGAATATCTAACTCAAAGATATTATCAACAAGCCTAACTCTTTACCTTTAACCTTTTTATTTTTTTTCGAAAAAATTAAAAAAAAGTAGTATCTTTGCAAAATCAAGTAGAACAATAATGTCAAACAAAACAAAAATATATTTAGATACTTCTGTTATCAGTCATTTGCAAGCACCTGACACGCCCGAAAAAATGGCAGATACGTTGCGTGTGTGGGAGGATTTGAAAGCAGGGATTTATGATGTTTATATTTCAAATGTTACGATTGACGAAATAAACGATTGTGCCGAACCGAAACGCAGTTTTATGTTGGATGAATTGAAGAAAATCTCGCTGATAGTTATCCAAGCCGAAACCAAAGTTGAGGAACTTTCGCTGGAATTTGTTCGGTTGGGAATTTTGAAAGAAAAAAGCATTGACGACTGTATGCACATCGCAACAGCATTGCTCGCAAAATGTGATGTTATAGTTTCGTGGAACTTCAAACATATTGTAAATGACAAAACCATTGAAGGTGTGAAAACCATTTCAAAAACAAGAGGCTTTGACGGCATCAAAATATATTGTCCATCTATTTTAACAGGAGGTAGCGATGAAAACTAAACCAAACATCAGCAAAAATTTTACGAATGACGACATTCACAAAATTCGTGAATGGCACTACGAGCAACGTAAAAAAATGGGTGCGGAAAAATACGCAAAAAAACTATCTGAAAAAGTGAAATCCATTTTGGCAGATTTTCCAAATGCTAAAATCGTAACGTTGTAAATTGTTAATTAAGCAAAAAAATAAAATCATGAAAAAACTTTTCTTTTACGTAATTGCTATTGCTTGCACGTTCACAGCAACTGCACAAGGCACTCGAAGAGCACAGTCCAGAGCGGACGGCTGCAACACAAACACCGCAGGTTGGGGCAGAACCCTTGGCAAAGTGGATTTTAAGTCGAAAAAAACGTGGAAAATCGGCAAACAGGAATGGTCGGACGCTGTAATAGCAGCCAATTGCCAAAAAACAACTTTTTTGGGCGGTTCCTCAGGTTCTTTCAACGCGGATTGCAGACAAAATGCAGAAGGTAGCGATGGTGGAGATTTGTTTTCGTGGTGTGCGCTTACGCGTTTTCAGAGAGACATTTGTCCGAGAGGTTGGTCAGTACCTACCAGAGAAGACTTTATGACCTTGCAAAAAGAATTGGAAGACATTCAAAAACAAATGAATAACAGGAGAAACGCACGTCCGGTCACAAAACAGATGTTTTTTGGCCCTGCTTTTGAAGGGTATGCCTCTAATCCGGAAGGCGAGTTAATCAGTCAAGGATCGTTTGCTCATTATTGGTCATCGTCGGAGTTTGGACCCAATCACGGCTACCATTTAAGTTTCAATATTTCGGACGATATGTTTTCGCAAGCCAATAGCAATAAAGCCTTTGGATTTACACTGCGTTGCGTCAAAACGCACCGAAGAGCATTCCCCATACAAACACCTGTGATGGTAGAATTGCCGAAGGATTAGTATTGTACTATTTTTTCGTATCTTTGCAAAAAATTTAATAAACAAAAATATCATGAAATTCGATCCAGCATCAAACATTCAAGACCTGCTCCAATTTGGTGAGTTTGGCGATGTGAATCCGTCGATTACGGATTCCGCAACGTACACATTTATGGAAGCGCGTGCCATGACCGACACGTTTACAGGCGAACAAGAAGGTTGTTTCCTCTATTCGCGTCATTGGAACCCCAGTAACAAATACCTTTCCGACGCGTTAGCCGCGATGGACGGCACACCGGCCGCATGGGTAACGGCTTCGGGAATGGCAGCGATTACTTGCGCAATTTTACAATGCGTAAATTCAGGTGATCACATCATTTCGAGCCCGACCACCTATGGCGGAACCTACGCATTTTTGAAAAATTATGTTCCGAAATTCAACATCGAAGTCACGTTTTTAGATACAACGGATTTGGAAGCCGTAAAAAAAGCCATTCGTCCGAACACCAAACTGATTTACACCGAAACTATGAATAATCCGATGTTGCAAATCAGCGACATTCCTGAATTGGCAAAGATTTGCAAAGCCCACAATTTGAAATTGATGGTTGATAACACGTTCACGCCAATGATTGTTTCACCGTACAAATTAGGCGCAGATGTTGTGGTGTATTCGATGACCAAATTCATCAATGGCAAAAACGATTGCGTTGCAGGTGCAATTTGTGCTTCGGAGGAGTTTATCAATTCGTTGATTGATGTGAATACGGGAACGGCAATGATATTGGGACCTGTATTAGATCCATTGCGCTCGTCGAACATTCTCAAAAACCTTCACACGTTGCACATTCGCATGAAACAGCATAGTCACAATGCTGCGTATTTAGCGAAAAAATTCAAATCCATCGGTTTGAAATGCAACTATCCGGGCGAGGTTGACCACCGCGACCATGAACTCTTTAAACGCATAATGAATGCCGAATTCGGCTTTGGCGGTATGATTGCCATCGACATGGAAACTGTAGAACGCGCAAGCAAATTGATGGAAGCCATGCAAGATAAAGGCGTTGGCTATTTGGCGGTGAGTTTGGGTTATTTCAAAACGCTGTTCAGCAATTCGGGCAAAAGCACATCGTCTGAAATTCCTGAGGATGTTCAAAAAGAGATGGGCATGTCGGAAGGCTTAATCCGTTTTTCCGTTGGATTGGACAACGATATTGATCGCACCTTCCAACTGATACATCAGTGTTTGAAGGAATTGAAATATGTATAATTTGGAAATCGTAGGGGCACAAAATTTTGTGCCC
>JAIRRI010000108.1 GCA_031256055.1 Bacteroidales bacterium | reverse complement strand
ATATGATCAGAAGTCTCGAAACGACAGAAGATTTTCAGAAACTCCTTGCCATTAACGCCTTTCAAAAGATTATTAAACAAACCACTAACGGATTTACGATTGAAGGACTTGAGCATATTGATACTTCAAAAAATCATATTTTTGTAATGAATCATCGCGATATTGTTTTGGATTCGTCTTTGTTTCAGATTGCTTTGATGGATCATGGTTTCAAAACAACGGAAATTTGTATTGGCGATAATTTGATGCCGTCGCAATTTTTTATAGATATTTGGCGATCGAATAAAATGGTAACGGTGGTGCGGGGTGCAAGCATTCGTGAAACTTTGCAAAATTCGTTGGTTTTTTCAAAATATTTGCGAAATACGATTACAAATAAACACGAATCCGTGTGGATTGCACAACGCAACGGGCGTACAAAAGATGGCATAGATGTTACAGATCCTGCACTAATCAAGATGTTTGCGATGAGCGGAACAACTGACATTTTAACTTCAATTGCCGAATTAAATATTATTCCTGTGGCGATTTCGTATCAAATCGAACCTTGTGATTGGATGAAAACTCGTGAATTATTTTTGTCGAAAAACGCTCCTTATCAAAAAGCGCCGAACGAGGATTTTCAAAGTATCCTCACAGGTATCATGCAAAGAAAAGGCAAAGTGCATATCGCGATAAGGAAACCAATTAATCCGAAATTAGAAATTTGCAAAAAATTGCCAAATCACGCAATTTTCAAAGGCATTGCAAAATTGATCGACAACGAAATTATCAGTGGCTACAAATTGTTCGATACCAATTATATCGCCTACGATTTACTCAATCGCACCGATAAATACGCTTCGCACTACGCTGAAGAAGCCAAGCAACAATTTGTTATCGACATGAATGAAAAAATCGCAAAAATCGGCTTGGAATTTTATCCCGAGTTGTGT
Organism: Bacteroidales bacterium; assembly: GCA_031256055.1. Lineage (GTDB taxonomy): Bacteria > Bacteroidota > Bacteroidia > Bacteroidales > P3 > WRKV01. The sequence continues at coordinate 7,645 of JAIRRI010000108.1, read as the reverse complement.
AAGATATTTTTTAATATTTATGCAAATCCTGTTTTTTCGCTGAATTCGCTTAATCGGAAATAACGCTAAAGAATTTCGAGTTTCTAAGTTTTAACAATTTTTAAGTTTTTTCTTTGGTTTTTTTTTCGTAACTTTGCAAAAGGTTAAAAGCGACTATGATAAAAAAATCAAGAATATATGGAAACAATTAAACTTGACGAAAACTTCAGTTGCATCGAAATGAAGCGACAAATTCAAGCAAAGATATATGCCGAAACAAAAGGTATGACGACTGAAGAGTTATTGGCATATTATCACATCCCACCCGATCAAGATCCGTACAGAGGAAATAGCAAAAAACCAAAACCTTATTCCACTGAAGCAACACCAAACATCGCAGCAGAACCCGAAACTTATAAATATAAAAACCAAAAATAATCGTCTATGAATAAATAAACATTCAACAAAATATAAATAGCATTTGCTAATTCTTGTTTCGGAAACTTAGGAAACTTTCGATTGTGTACAAGATGCTCGCAAAAGCGGGCTACTTATTTGTACACAAGGTTTCCTAAGACCTCCGAAGCGGTAGTAAGTCCGCTTTTTTTTATTGTCAAAAATCAAATAAAGCGGAGAAACCGATAGCCGTAAAAGTAGGAGCAAAATAAAAACATACAAATATGATAAGAATATGTCAATGGTGTGGTAAACAGTATGATGATGATTACTCAACCATTCCAAATCCCGTAGATAGAGCGTATTATTGTTGTATAAGATGCAAAATAGAATCAGAAAATTTAATACGCCGCCCTTAGCAAATCGCCCTTACTCAGATGTAGGAGCAATTTTTATATTAGCAAAGGGATTCCTCGCTTGCGCTCAGAATGACGTGTAGGGGCAAGGCATGCCTCGCCCCTACATGACAACCAAAAATCTCCGTGTCCCTTGGCTCAATTTCTCTCACTCAATTCTAACCAACGCAACTCTTGAACATCAAGGTCTCGAATAACTTCGCCAATACGATTTGACCATTGTGTAAGTTCGTCCACCGAACCTTCTGCGAGGCTCAATTTCTGCTCGATATCGACTTTTTCTGCTTCTAAATCGGCAATGGAAACTTCCAATTGTTCCAGTTCTTTTTGTTCTTTATAAGTTAATTTTTGACGAGAGACAATTGGTTTTTCAGAAATCGTATTTTTGCTTTGAATAAGCTTATTTTCTTGCTGTTTCAGGCGCTCTTGTTTATCTTTTACACGGCGGTATTCAGTATAGGTGCTGTGATAATCTTTCACTTTCCCGTTGCCTTCAAACACAAAAATATGATCCACCAAATTATCCATAAACGAACGATCGTGCGTAACAATCACCAAACAACCCTGAAATTGCGACAAAAATTCTTCCAACATCATCAAGGTGTAAATGTCCAAATCGTTGGTAGGCTCATCCAAAATCAAAAAATTGGGATTGCTCATCAGCACTTTCAACAAGTATAATTTGCGACGTTCGCCTCCGCTGAGATTAGAAAAATAATTGTATTGCGTGGTCGGTGGAAAACCGAAATACGTTAGAAACTGCGATGCACTGATCTCATTTCCGTTTCCCATTTTCACATATTCGGCAGTTTCTTTGATGATGTCAATCACGCGCATATCCTCACGATCGGGCATGCCATCTTGCGTGTAATAGCCGAATTTTACGGTTTGTCCGATGATGATTTTTCCTTGATCGGGCGATATTTTTTCAGTAATTAAATTCAAAAATGTGCTTTTTCCTGTGCCGTTTCGTCCTACAATACCAACTTTTTCGCCACGTTTGAATACATGCGAAAAATCGTCCAACACAACGATATCATCGTAATGCTTTGATACATTGTACATCTCCAAAATTTTTCCACCCAAACGCTCGGCAAGAATACTCAATTCGGGCGTTTTTTCGTCTAATTTTTTGTGAGCAACCTCTTTGACTTTATAAAAATTATCTTCTCGTGCTTTGGCTTTTGTTCCACGTGCAGAGGGCATTCTACGCATCCAATCTAATTCCCGACGATAGGTGTTTTTGGCTTTTTCAACCTCGGCACGTTCGATGGCTTCTCGCTCTGCTTTTTTCTCCAAAAAATAATCGTATTTGCCCTTGTATCGGTAAATTTGATGGTGATCTAATTCTAAAATTTCGGTACAAACATGATTTAAAAACGTTCGATCGTGCGTAACCAAAAGCAAAGTCATGTTTCTACGATGTAAGTAGTCTTCCAACCATTCGGTCATTTCCAAATCCAAGTGATTGGTTGGTTCGTCTAATATCAACAAGTCTGTTTCCTCCATTAAGATTTTTGAAAGAGCAACCTTCTTTTTCTGGCCGCCTGATAACTCGGAAATTCGTGCCGACAAATCCTTAATTTCAAGTCGCGACAAAATTTCTTTCAGTTTGATTTCTTGTTCCCAACCTTGCTGTCGGAGTGATTTTATCGTAACATCCTCAATCGTCAAACTCTCGTCCAACACAGGATTTTGTGGCAAATATGCCACTCGAATATCTTTTCGAAATGTAACTTTTCCATTGTCGGCAAGCGTTTTGCCCATAATGATATTAATGAGCGTGCTTTTCCCAGCACCATTCTTGGAAATTAGAGCAACTTTTTGACCTTTGTCAATACCAAATGTCAGATTTTCGAAAAGGACTTTTTCGCCATAAGATTTGCTGATATTTTCGACTAAGAGATAATTCAATGTGGTGATTTACTAAATTCATGTCTATAAATTGTGTTTTTTATCCAAAAAAAGGGGTGCAAAATTTTGAACCCCTTACAAATATCAAACGTTTGAATACCGTTTATTCTTCCGTTTTTTCCTCTGCTTGTTGAACTTCCTCAACAGGTGCTTCTACTGGAGTTCCTACAACTTCCGCCACTTCTTCCTGAACCGGTTTTGTTTCGGCTTTCGGAGCAGCAGTTTCCTCCGCTTTTTTGCGAGCACCCGCGCGACGCGTTGTTTTCGCTTTTGCAGATTTTTTCTCTTTCAACATACCTTCGTTGTAGTCTACTAACTCAATCATCGCCATATCCGCGTTGTCACCAATACGTGTACCCACTTTCAAAATGCGCACATAACCACCCGGACGGTCGGCAATCTTTGGAGCAACCTCACGAAACAGTTCGGTTACCGCGTTTTTGTCTTGAAGATAACTGAATACCACACGACGAGAGTGTGTCGTATCGTCTTTCGCTTTAGTCAAAAGCGGCTCAACATAAAGTCGCAATGCTTTTGCTTTGGCTAACGTAGTTTGAATGCGTTTGTGCATAATCAACGATGAAGCCATATTCGCCAACATTTGGCGTCTGTGAGAGTGTGTTCTACTGAGTTTATTGAATTTATGTCCGTGTCTCATGATTTAAAATGTTTTTACAAAATTAGTCCTTATCAATTTTATATTTGGCTACATTCATACCGAATTCCAAGCCTTTGCTTTTTACTAAATCCTCTAATTCGGTCAATGATTTTTTTCCGAAATTGCGGAATTTCAATAGGTCGTTTTTGTTGAACGATACCAATTCGCCCATCGTTTCAACTTCTGCAGCCTTCAAGCAGTTCAATGCGCGAACCGACAAGTCCATATCCGCCAAGCGAGTTTTCAGCAACTGGCGCATGTGCAAATCGCTTTCGTCAAACACTTCCGTTACAGGTTTTTCTTCCGTTTCGATCGTCATGCGATCATCCGAGAACAACATGAAGTGCTGAATTAAGATTTTTGCCGCTTCTTTCAACGCGTTTTCGGGCGAAATCGAACCATCGGTATCAATGTTCAACACCAATTTTTCGTAGTCGGTTTTTTGCTCAACGCGGAAATTTTCCACTTGATATTGAACGTTCTTAATCGGTGTGTGAATAGAGTCAATTGCAATCGTATCTACATGAGCACCTTCAACTTTGTTTTCTTCCGAAGGCACATAACCGCGACCTTTATTGATGGTCAACTCAAGAATTAATCGCACATTGTTTTCCATGTGACAAATTTCCAATTCCGGATTTAATACTTGAAATCCGTTCAGAAATTTATTGATATCGCCTGCTTTGAAGACGTTTTGACTTGAAATTGTAATTTTCACTTTTTCGCTGTCTACATCATCAAGTTGCTGTTTGAAACGAACTTGTTTGAGGTTCAGAACGATGTTCGTTACATCTTCCAAAACCCCTTTGATTGTCGTAAACTCGTGGGTTACGCCCTCGATTTTCACCGAAGTAATAGCGAAGCCTTCGAGCGATGACAAAAGAATGCGACGGAGCGCATTACCTACAGTAATTCCGTAGCCCGGCTCCAAAGGACGAAACTCAAACAAACCCTGTTTGTCGTCCGATTTAATCATAATCACCTTTTCAGGTCTTTGGAATGCTAATATTGCCATGATGTTTTTCTTTGTTTAATTGTTTAGTTGTTGAATTGTTTAGTTGTTGTTTTCTGTTTAATGTTTAGTTGTTGTTTATCGTTAGGCGAAGCTAACAGTTAAACGATTAAACAACTAAACGATTAAACATTATTTCGAGTACAACTCAACGATCAACTGTTCCTTGATGTTTTCCGGAATGCTTTCGCGATCGGGGTAAGAAACAAACTTACCGATCATTGAGCCTCCATCCCACTCCAACCAAGGGCATTGCATAACACGTCCTTGCAACGAATCTTGGATCACTTCCAATGATTTCGATTTTTCGCGAACGCCAACAACATCACCCGGACGAAGTCTGTACGAAGGAATATTTACCACATTGCCGTTTACCGTGATATGGCGGTGTCCAACCAACTGGCGAGCACCAGAGCGCGATGGAGCGATTCCCAAGCGGAATACCGTGTTGTCCAAGCGAGCTTCCAACATTTGCAAAAGCACCTCACCCGTAATACCTTTTTTACGTGTAGCTTCAACAAATGTCTTTGCGAATTGACGCTCCAAAATACCGTACGTATATTTGGCTTTTTGTTTTTCTTTCAACTGAATACCATATTCGGATTCCTTAGAGCGACGCTTATTAACGCCATGCATACCGGGTGCGTAGTTTTTACGTTCCAACGCTTTGTCCGGCCCGAAGATAGGTTCTTGAAATTTTCTTGCGATTTTGGATTTTGGTCCTGTATATCTTGCCATAATTTTTGTTTTTTGAATTAATGGTTAATGGTTAATGGTTAATGGTTAATTTTTTTTTGATTTTTGATTCATTCGTAATTTACCATTTATCATTTACCATTTTTTTACACTCTACGACGTTTTGGTGGGCGACAACCGTTGTGCGGAAGTGGTGTAACGTCAACGATTTCCGTTACTTCAATACCTGCTCCGTGAATCGTACGAATTGCAGATTCGCGTCCGGCTCCCGGTCCTTTTACATATACTTTTACTTTGCGAAGACCAGCGTCAAATGCAACTTTGGCGCAATCGGTAGCTGCCATCTGTGCAGCGTAAGGTGTATTTTTTTTCGAACCTTTGAAGCCTTGTTTTCCGGCAGACGACCATGAAATCACTTGACCGGCATTGTTCGCCAACGATATGATCACGTTGTTGAACGACGCATGGATAAAAGCTTTGCCTTGCGGCTCTACTTTCACAATACGTTTTTTGGTTACTTTAGCAGTTTTTGCCATATCTTTATTTTCTCTTTTTAATGATTAATGATGTGAATAGTGAGATGTGAGATGTGAGTTACCACTCACTTTTCACGTTTCACCTCTCACGGTTTAGCCTTTAGGTGCTTTCTTCTTGTTAGCAACTGTTTTCTTACGACCTTTACGTGTACGAGCATTGTTTTTCGTACTTTGTCCGCGCAACGGAAGTCCGTTACGATGACGAATTCCACGGTAGCAACCAATGTCCATCAAGCGTTTGATGTTCATTTGTACTTCCGAACGCAAAGCTCCTTCAACTTTCAGTTCATCGCCGATGTAACCGCGAATAGCCGCGAGTTCGTCATCGTTCCATTCTTGAACTTTCTTGTCGAAATCAATGTTTGCCTTGCTTAAAATCTTTTGAGCGGTGCTTCTGCCGATACCATAAATGTACGTCAGACCAATTTCACCTCTCTTGTTTTTTGGTAAGTCAATACCTGCAATACGTGCCATTTGTTCTTATTTAGTGTTTAATTTGTTTAATTATTAACCTTGACGTTGTTTGTATTTTGGATTCTTTTTGTTAATCACGAAAACTACGCCTTTTCTGCGAACGATCTTGCAATCTGCAGAACGTTTTTTTACTGATGGTCTTACTTTCATATCGTTGGTTCTTTTTTATTATTTATGTCTAAAAACAATTCGTCCTTTGGTCAGGTCATACGGCGACATCTCCAATTGCACTTTATCGCCGGGCACAATTTTAATGTAGTGCATTCGCATTTTTCCGGAGATATGGGCAATGATGGAATGTCCATTTTCCAGTTCCACACGAAACATCGCATTACCGAGAGATTCGGTAACGGTGCCATCTTGTTGTATGGATAATTGTTTTGCCATTTATTGTTGTTTTAATATCTTTTCTATTTCTTCAAATGAGGATAAAACCTCTGCTTTGCCTTGTCGTGCAACGATTGTGTGTTCATAGTGTGCAGATAATTTTCGATCTGCTGTTCGAACTGTCCAACCGTCTTTGTCGAGCGTTACATTGCGGACACCTTGATTGACCATCGGCTCAATTGCAATAACTGTGCCGTTTTTGAGTTGCTTGCCATCTCCACGCCGTCCGAAATTCATAACATCGGGTTTTTCGTGAAGTTTTCGTCCTACACCGTGTCCGCAAAACTCGCGAACAATATTGTAGCCGTTTTTTTCAGCGTGTTGTTGAATTGCGAAACCGATATCTCCTACCCTATTTCCTGCAAAGGCTTCTGCAATGCCCAACTCCAAACATTCTCTTGTCGTTTTCATCAAGTGTTTGGCTTCCTCACTCACATTTCCAACTGCAAACGTATATGCAGAATCGCCAACAAATCCGTTTTTCCGTACACCGCAATCCACTGCAACAATATCACCGTCTTTCAACTCGTATTCATTCGGAATGCCATGTATAACGACATCATTTACCGAAATGCACAACGCATGTTGATACCCACGATACCCTTTAAATTCGGGCGTTGCGCCATGGTCACGAATGAATTGCTCAGCAATTCTGTCCAACTCTATTGTTTTTACGCCAGGCTTGATGTGTTTGGCAATTTCCGCCAAGGTTTTTCCTACAAGTAATGAACTTTCCCTGATTTTTTCGACTTCAGTGTCGTTATATTGATTGATCATTTTGAATAATCCAACCATGGTTTTTTACCCATTCCTTCCTTTGATACGTCCTGATTTGGTCAAACCATCGTAATGACGCATCAGCAAGTGACTTTCAATTTGTTGTAACGTATCTAAAACTACACCTACCATAATCAACAGCGATGTTCCGCCATAGAATTGTGCAAACTGCGAATTTACTCCGAATTTCGTTACAATCGCGGGCATAATTGCCACACACGCCAAGAATATCGAACCCGGCAACGTAATTCTCGAAATCACATTATCAATAAATTCAGCCGTTTGACGACCGGGTTTCACACCCGGAATAAATCCGCCGTTTTTCTTTAAATCGTCGGAAATCTGTTGTGAATTCATGGTTACAGCCGTATAGAAATACGTGAACATAATGATAATCATG
>JAIRRI010000075.1 GCA_031256055.1 Bacteroidales bacterium | reverse complement strand
TGGCAGTCACCGTAAAACTCGAACCGGCTTTCGTGATGGCAGCCTCTGTTACGATTGTCGTAGCTTTGTCGAACTTGATTATCTCGCTTTTGCGAAACACCATTCCGCCACGAATTCGAATGATTGTGCAATTAATGGTTGTGGCTTTCTTGGTTATCATCGTTGACCAAATCCTGTTAGCCTTTGCATACGAAATCAGCAAAAAACTTTCGATTTTTGTCGGCTTGATCATCACAAACTGTATCGTGATGGGACGTTTGGAAGCCTACGCCATGGCGAACAAACCGTGGCAATCGTTTCTGGATGGCATAGGTAATGGTGCCGGTTATGGCGTAATTTTGATTATCGTAGCATTTTTCCGCGAACTCCTTGGGTCGGGAACACTTTGGGGGTATCAAGTTGTTCCGCAAGAAATGTACGATGCAGGATACATGAACAACGGCATGTTTATCTTGCCACCGATGGCACTTATTATTGTAGGCGTTATCATTTGGATTCAGCGCGCAAAAAATAAAGAACTCGTCGAAAAGAATTAATCGAAAAAGGCTATGGAAAATTTACTCAATATATTCGTCAGTTCGATTTTTATCGATAACATGATTTTCGCATATTTCCTCGGAATGTGCTCGTATTTGGCAATTTCTAAAACGGTTAAAACATCAGTAGGACTTGGGCTTGTAGTGATGTTTGTTTTGGTCATAACCGTGCCGACAAATTATTTGATTGATAACTACCTGCTCAAAAAAGGTGCTCTGACTTGGATTAGTCAAGACTTGGCAGACATCAATTTGAATTTCCTCAGTTTCATTATGTTCATCGCGGTTATCGCGTCGATCACGCAATTGGTGGAAATGATCGTTGAAAAATACACGCCAACATTGTATAATGAACTTGGCATTTTCTTACCGTTGATTGCTGTGCACTGCGCCATCATGGGCGGTTCGCTGTTTATGCAAGAGCGCGAATACGCCAACATTACGGAAGCAACCGTGTTCGCATTTGGCTCGGGAATTGGTTGGTTAATCGCCATTGTCGGTATTGCCGCCATTCGCGAAAAAGTCCGTTATTCAAACATTCCCGCACCGCTCAGAGGGCTCGGAATTGCCTTTATCATGACGGGATTGATGGCAATCGGCTTCATGTCATTTATGGGTATCAAATTATAGTAAAAAAGTTAGAAAGTAAAAAGATTATCTCGTATCTTATTACCTTGTAATCAACAAAAATCGAAAACTCATAATCCATAACTCTTAACTCATAACTCTTAGTTCTTAACTCAAATTATGCTAAACATAGACCCCATATTCCAACACATTCTCTTCGGCGTTGCCGTGTTTTTGATTGTTATTTTGTTATTTGTCGGACTTCTGCTTTATGCCCGAAAAAAACTCACGCCTCAAGGTAGTGTTAAAATCACGATTAACGGCGAAAACGAACTTGAAGTTGAACCGAGTTCAACGTTGCTCACAACGTTATCCAATGAAAAAATCTTTTTGCCTTCGGCTTGTGGTGGAGGCGGAACATGCGGCATGTGCCGTTGTCAAGTTTTGGACGGTGCAGGAGATATTTTGCCTACCGAAACCGGTTTTTTCACTCGCAAAGAACAACAAGACCATTGGCGATTAGGTTGTCAGGTGAAAGTTCGCGGAGATTTGAACATTCAAATTCCCGAAGAAATTTTCGGTATTAAAAAATGGGAATGCGAAGTGGTTTCTAACCGAAATGTGGCGACTTATCTTAAAGAATTTAAAGTAAAATTACCTCCAGGCGAACACTTGAATTTCAGTTCCGGTGGCTATGTTCAGATTGATGTACCCGCTTGCGAAGTGGACTTTGGGAAAGATATTTTTGTGGACGAAAAATACCGTGAAGAGTGGGACAAATACCGCATGTGGGATTTGAAAATGAAAAATTCCGAACCTTGCTATCGGGCGTATTCTATGGCGAATTATCCTGCGGAAGGCGATATTGTAATGCTGACGATTCGTATTGCAACGCCGCCGTTTGACAAAAAAACAGGCAGATTTATGAACGTGAATCCGGGCATTTGCTCGTCGTACATTTTCTCTTTGAAAGCCGGCGATAAAGTTATGATTTCCGGACCTTATGGCGAATTCCACGTGAAAAACACCAATCGCGAAATGATGTTTATCGGTGGTGGTGCAGGTATGGCGCCCATGCGTTCGCATATCTTAGACCAATTTCTTACGAAAAAAACCAATCGAAAAACCACGTTTTGGTATGGAGGACGTTCGCTTCGCGAATTATTCTATGTGGAAGATTTTCGTGCCATCGAAAAAAAATTTCCGAATTTCAAATTCAATATCGCCCTTTCAGAGCCACGTCCCGAGGACAATTGGACGGGCTACACAGGCTTTATTCACCAAGTCATTTTGGATAACTATCTCAAAAATCATCCCGAACCCGAAGAAATTGAATACTACCTCTGCGGGCCTCCAATGATGAACGATGCTGTGCTCAAAATGCTTGATGACCTCGGCGTTCCGAAAGAGATGATTGCGTTTGACGATTTTGGAGGGTAAGGTTTGAAGTGAGGCTCGACTATTTGAAAAAGTTGAACATAACAAGCGAATGTCTCGACTACGCTCGATATGACGATATTTTTGTATCTTTGCAAAATGAACGAAGTAATCTATACCCGTGAAGCCACGCATTTTGAAATTTGGGCGCCAACTGCCGAGGCGGTTTTGTTGCGCATTTACGACGCAGGGATTGAGGGAAATTTATTAGAAACAGAATTGTTGGTACGGACTACAAGTCCGCGCCGGCGGGATGTTGAAGGGTATTGGCAAATATCTTTGAACGGCGATTACGAAGGAAAATTTTATACGTTTGAAGTTCGTATTGGTGAGCAATGGTATGGCGAAACGCCCGGTATATTTGCGAAAGCGGTTGGTGTAAACGGACTTAGAGGTGCGATTATTGATTTTGAAAAAACAAATCCTGAAGGTTGGAAAAACGATAAACGCCCTGCCTTGAAAGACTTTTCAGACATTACCATTTACGAAGTTCACCATCGTGAATTTTCTATTTCGCCAAATTCGGGGATGCAAAATAAAGGCAAATTCCTAAGTTGGACAGAACGCGGGACAACCAATGACGATGGACTTTCCACAGGTATTGACCATTTGGTTGATTTGGGAATTACACACGTTCATCTTTTGCCATCATTTGATTTTGCAACGATCGATGAAACGAAACTGGATATTCCGCAGTTCAATTGGGGCTACGATCCGCTGAATTACAATGTTCCCGAAGGGTCGTATTCGACTGATCCGCACAATCCGTATTCGCGAATTTTGGAATTCAAAAAAATGGTGCAAAGTCTGCACAGAAGTGGAATTCGCGTGATAATGGATGTGGTCTACAATCATGTGTATTCCATTCCGGATTCGCCGTTTGAGCGCACCGTTCCAGGTTATTTCTTTCGCAAAAAAGATGGCGAATATGCCAATGGTTCGGGCTGTTTTAGCGAAACGGCTTCGGAACGTGAAATGATGCGGAAATTCATGGTAGAATCGGTGGTATATTGGGCAACCGAATACCATATCGACGGCTTTCGCTTTGATTTGATGGGTATTCACGATATCGAAACCATGAATGCCATTCGCAAAGCGTTGAATAAAATCGACCCTACAATTTTTATGTACGGCGAAGGTTGGTCGGCAGAACTTCCGCAACTGCCTTTTGAGGATTTGGCAATGAAATCGAATATAGCAAAACTCAACGGCATCGCGGCATTCAGTGATGAATTTCGCGATGGACTTCGAGGAAATTGGTTCAACAACAAAGTGGGTGGTTTTGCAGTTGGCGTGCCGAATAGCGAGGAATCCCTGAAATTCGGATTAGTCGGCGGCATCGAACATCCGCAAATCGATTACGGAAAAATCAACTACGACCCGAAACGTGCTTGGGCTCTAAAACCTACGCAATTCATCAGTTACGTAAGTTGTCACGATGATATGTGTTTGGTGGATAAACTCAAATTTACCACACCAAACGATACAACTATCGAACAAGTGTTGAAATATCATAAATTGGCGCATACTGCGGTTTTTCTGAGTCAAGGCGTACCATTCATGTATGCCGGAGAGGAAATTTTTCGAGATAAAAAAGGTGTTTCCAACACGTACAAATCACCAGATAGCATTAACCTTATCAATTGGGCAAACAAAACACAATATTTTCCATTATTCAACTATTACAAAAAACTTATCGCTCTAAGAAAAGCACACCCTGCCTTCCGCATGGGCGATGCTGATCTTATTCGCAAACACTTGAATTTTCTGTCTGTTCAGTATAGCAATGTAATTGCTTACGAACTCACTAATCATGCAAACGACGATACATGGAGCGATATTGTTGTGGCGTTGAATGGAAATTTGGATGATGTTATTGTTGAAATTCCGCAAGGCATGTACACCGCTGTTCTGCACAATGGCTTGATTAATCTTAATGGGCTTGGCCGCTTTCAAGGTGGACAGGTCAAAATTTCGGGAAGTTCGGCGTTGGTGATGTGGAAAAAGTCTGAACCACGATTTTCATAAGATTTTCATGATTTCCATGATTTTTTTATAAAAAATTCCAAAATTTTTCGTATCTTTGCACACTTTATGAAAAACATCAGAAATTTTTGTATTATTGCGCATATAGATCAC
>JAIRRI010000005.1 GCA_031256055.1 Bacteroidales bacterium | reverse complement strand
GTTGTATTTTGTTCGGACAATAAACGTTGCGCCTCTCGCATTCTGTATTCATTTAAAAACGATCGAAAATTTTTCTTTAATACATTATTAATGGTTTGCGAAACATAAGCGTGGTTAGACTGCACTAATTCAGCAAGTTTATCAATCGAAAAATTAGTATCACAAATTACAGACGTATCCTCCATTACTGCTACGATTTTATCCAAGAGTTCATCCTGCATATCGTCATTTAATGCACTTTTTTGATATTTTTTTGAGTATTTTTCAGATGAATGTTCTTGAAGTTCAATAATTTCTCTGTTTTTTTCAACTAAAGCCTTGTAAGCCGTATTCAATTTTCTTTTTTGGAAAAATGTGAACAATAATACTCCACTGATCAGCAGTAAAACTACCAAACCAATTTGTTGATAGTAAATTATGCGTTTTTTAAGTTGCTGTTCCAGCGTTAGTTGTTCAATTTGTTGATTAGTTTTCGAAATCTCGTATAAACGCTGTAACTGACTGATATCGCTAAATTTTTCAACATTCAATACCGAATCCATCAAACTCGTATACGTTTTAAAATGCTCTAAAGCCTCTGCTTTACGCCCTATAGATTCTTCTATTTTAGATAAGGTTAAATGATTTTCCGCTAAAATCTTTAAGAAATTATTTTGAGTTGCAATGCGATTCGATAATTTAATGTAAAGCAAGGCCGAATCTGCTTTACCAACTTCTAAAAACAAGTTGCTTAATTTTGATAAAACATTGGCTTCGGTTTCAATTTGATTATCTTTTCGTGCTTCTGTCAATGATAGTCCAAAATAGCGAAAGGCAGAATCGTATTGTCTTTCTTTTTGATAATACAAAGCCATGTTGTTCTGTATATTATACAAATTGAAATTATTGTGCCGTTTACTGATTGGCAAAGCTTTGCTAAAATAGTAAAAAGCACTATCCATATTTCCAGCTTCCAATTCTGCAGCAGCGATGTTATTCAGCAAAATTATAATAGATGTTGTATCCTCTGATAAACTTAATGCTCTTTTATAATACTGTTTTGCAACATCATATTTATTAAATTGGTGATAAATACCTCCTATATTGGTTAAAATCCTTGATTCATAGGATGTATAGTTAAATTTTTCACAAAGAAGTAGCGCTTTAATATATAATTCATAAGCCGTACGATAATCACTCATATAATAATAAATAATCGCCGATCTGTTGTAAGCTACAATGACTTTTTTCTGTTGTTCAAAATCCGAATTTGTCGGTACAGTATTAATAACTAAGCTATAACACACCAACGCTGTATCGGTACTGTTCTGAAAATAAAAATAATTGGCCGTATCAAAAAGTTGTTGCAGAGGAAGGTGTTTGAAATTAGAGACTATACCACCTTCTTGATGTTGAGCATTGGCGATATAAGCTGCGGTGGAGAAAATTAAGGCGAATATTAGGCGCATTTTTGTAGTTATGAGTTATGGGTTATGAGTTATGGGTGGTTGATGAATACGATTTGGCGAACCGAGGCAAAGCCGAGTAAAACAACTCATAATTCATCATTCATAACTCATAACACTATTTTGTGTACCATTCTTTATACATCAAATAACTTTCCGCATTTTTCTTGGCGGCTTCAGTGATTTGTTCGTTGCTGTCTTTGATTTTTTTAGCGGGAGAGCCTACCCAAATACCGGGTTCGAGAACGGAATTACTTGGAACCAAAGCACCTGCGCCGATAATCGTGTTATCAGGGATTATAGCATTGTCTAACAAAATCGCACCCATGCCGACCAATACGCCGTTTCCGATTTTTGCGCCATGAATAACGGCGTTGTGGCCGATTGTCACATCGTCTCCGATTTCGCAAATGGAAACGCCGTGTGTTCCGTGAAACACTGCATTTTCTTGCACATTCGAACGATTTCCGATTCGAATAGCGCCCACATCGCCACGCAAAACTGCGCCGTACCAAATGCTACAATCGTCGCCAATTACAACGTCGCCGATGATTGCGGCGGTTTCGGCGATGAAAGTATTTTTTCCAATTTTGGGTGTTATACCATTTAATTCTCTAATCATATTTTTGTATTTTTATTATTGCACTTGACGAATAATTACAGGTCCGCCACCACCCGGACGTCCGCCACCCGGATGTTGCCATTGATGCTCACCAGGACGACTAACACCGTCTTGTTGCGGCGCATTCTGACGTAGCGAAGAATTTAGATTGTAAGTAAACGAAACTATAACATAGCGTGGCAATGTATTGAATCTAATATCTTCGATACGATTTTCCGTTGCATTGCGGCGAATGCTTTTGTTATCATTCAAAATATCTGCAACACGCAAGCGAAGCTGTCCGGCATTTTTGTCTCCGATATTCCAACTCACTTGTGCATTCCAAAGTGTAAACCCTTGGTTGAAGCGATTGTCGAGAGCGCCTGCTGTTCTTTCAAATCTCAAATCGCTTGACAACATGAATTTGTTTTTGATGATTTGCCAAGTGAAATCGGCACCTCCGGAAGTTGTTCGGAAAGTATTATTTTGTTCCGGTTGCAACGAATATCTCGCGCTGTTCAGTTGAATACGTCCGTTCAAACTC
>JAIRRI010000173.1 GCA_031256055.1 Bacteroidales bacterium | reverse complement strand
TGATCTCGCTATTGTTGAACTCTCCGAAAAAAACAGTTACAACACACGGCGAAAATCCATGCAAAGATAGCAAAAATAAAGGGAATATGCAAATGGATTAAACCAACACTTGCAGAAATTTGAGGTTTAGCGACTGCCGAAAAGATTACAAGTCGGCAAAATGGCAATAATTACAAATCAAAAAACTTACAAAAATGGAAAACAAAAGAAACTTAGCAAAATTAAGCGCTAAAACAATGAATAGCATCAAAGGCGGAAATAATAAGGCTACGTACAAGTTTAAATACGTCTATACATTTGACGGCTGTGGTGATGAAGAAATACATCAACATACTGACGCAGATGTTTTTGTCAGGGTTTCTACTCGCAAAGAAATTGACTGCGAACCAGAATAGCCAATCATTTCACAAAAAATTCTACGGACTAAACCTCAGTCCGTAGAATTTTCTTTAACTTAATTACAAATAGAAAACAAAAATAATGGAAACAAAAAGAAATTTAGCAAAATTAAGTACCAAAACAATGAATAGCATTAAAGGTGGAAATAGTAAGGTTACCCATTATAATAAAACAATACTTACACACGAAGGTTGTGGTGATGAGATGATAATTTTGTACAATGACCAAAATGAATGGGTCGGTATTGTAGGTGTAACAAAATTTGAATGTCCATAAATACCCTATCATTTCATAAAAAATCTACGATCTAAACCTCTCAGTCCGTAATTTATTAATCTTTTAAAACTCCTTACCATGAATTACCGAACTTTATCATTTATTGCATTAGGATTGCTTATCATTTGTTCTACACTAAAAGCAGAAAACTGCGAGTGTTATGTTCAATCCGGTTATTATCAAGATGTTTATAACGCAGACATCGAACTGCTCAGAGGAAATCCCGAAAAAGCTTATAAGTATTTACAATCTGCAGAACAAAAATGCAAGATGATTAATATGGGAATGTATTATGAAATTGATAAATACATTCCATTTTTGTTGGAACACGACGAACTTGAAAAAGCATTGTATTACATTGATCTCCTTGTTTCCGAACAAGGCTATCGTCTCGAAAATTTTCAAGAATTGACATACTTTGAAAAATTAAAAACGCTTAATAGTTGGGACGATATTTATCAATCGTTGGTGCAAGCAGAAAAGGTGTTCGTTTCGGATACGGCTGTGTTTTTGAGATTTCAAGAGATGAACGAAAGAGATCAGTATTATCGGAGATTACTTGGGAACCGCAATCTTACAGAAGAACAACGCACCGCAATGTGGTCAAAGCAAAAAGCAATTGACGATTCAAATTACATCGAAATGATGCTCGTAATCAATAAACTTTTGTCATCAGAAATAAAATTAAGTGTAGAACACAAAGGGTCAACTCTTAATACTGCATATCTCATAATCAATCATAATACCAGAGATAGTGCAAAGCTGATGGAATTAACGCCCATTTTGTTGGCCGACCTTTCTGCAGGTTCTTGGTATCCTTCGTTGTATGCTCGAATGGTTGATAGTCACTTACGTAGAGGGAAATCTATGTATGGCACATATACAAATACCCGAACTCCCGAACAAACTTACGATTTTGAAAATTTGGACGAACGCCGAATATCTGTCGGGTTACCGCCGGTATCTTTGGAAGAAGAAAGGCAGGAGTGGTTCAGAAAACAGCATGAGGAATGGCTCAGAGAAGGAAATAATTTGGAATAAGAGTTAAATCAAAACTACTGTCAATATGAAAATTGTAATTTTTTCGCAAGCTACAGATTGGACGACCACTGAAATTATGCAGTGGATTAAATTTTACAAAAAGCAAGTAGTCAGAATCAATTTGGATGATCCGAATTTCAGAGTTATTTCTATCGACAAAACTGCAGTTGTGAAAACAACCTATGGAACTGATGAGTTGACTACATCGGATATTTATTGGTTTAGACGACCAAAGTTAGTATCGCTCATACCTTCAGGTTCAGAATTTACAGAAGAATATTATTTTCAAGCCCGAGAGGAAACAGAGGCTCTGTATACCTTATATCATTGGGTTATGGATAATTGCACATTCATTGCAAATCCTTTTACATCATCGCCGAACAAAATTCATCAATTGGACGTTGCAAAAAAATGTGGTTTTTTAACCCCAGACACTATATTTTCCACAAAAAAAGAAGATATTGAATCTATGTTTAACAAATACTCCAAATTAGCTGTCAAGCCATTTTCAACATTATCAATATCAACATCAAATTCATCATGTGAAAAAGCATTCACAACCTGCATAGAAAAACAAGATTTAGATAGAATTCCTAAGGAATTTGGAGGGTTAATAATTCAAAATTACATAGAAAAAAAATACGAGTTGAGAAGTTTTTTCTTTAATAAAGAATTTTACACGATGGCTATTTTTTCTCAAAATGACGATAAAACAAAGATTGATTTCAGAAATTATAATAAAGAAAAACCGAATAAATTCGTTTGTTTTGAACTTGCCGAACAATATAAAGATAAACTTTTATTAATTGCTGAAAAATTAGGACTTGACACAGGTTCTTTCGATATAATTGTAGATCACGAAGAAAATTACTATTTTTTAGAAGTTAACCCTATAGGGCAATTTGGTATGGTTTCTCATCCGTGTAATTATAATATCGAAAAATATATTGCTTTATCATTAATAGAGAAAGGAGAGAACAATGGAAAACAATAAAAAAAAGTCTGATTACAGTATTTTGACCAAAGTCGTAGAAAACAATATGGAAAAAGAATGTGTAAAAGATAGTGAACAATACCGAACTCCGTTTTTTGTGTTAGGGAAACACTATAAAAAATATTCTAAATTTATTTCTAAATACCCCAAACCTACTGAAAATATATAAAGCAGAAATACATACGGATAACATGTTGAACAAAAATAATAAAAACGAATACCTTATTTTCTTTTCTCCTTGTGAATTCACAAAAGGATTTAGCAAGGCATTAATATCGGATATTCAAAGAGGCCAATTAACATCAGTGAATAGTGATGTATATGATTTCGTCAAAGCAAGTCATAAAAAAAATATTCATGAAATAGTTCAAGAATACAATACCGATTCCGAAGATTTTGTGGAAAGTTATATCAATTATTTTTTGGAAAATGATTTTGCTTTTATTGGGAGTTTTGATGATACAAAAATGTTTATGGATATTCCTCTTCATTTCGAATCCCCTTCTCATATAACGACTGTTGTTATTGAACATTCAGAAAATAATTTTGAACAAATAGAAACAATTCTAAAACAGATTGATAGTGTTTTAACTCCGACAGTTCAATATGTTTCTTTTGAAGAAATAATGACTATTGAACAAATCATGCATTTAAACAAATTATTTTCATCGTGTACTAACATAGCTGCGATAAGTTTTGTATTAAAATATCATGATGGATTAGAATTCGAAAAACTACCACAAGTTTTAAAAACAGGTGAGTTTTTTGAATTGATAATACATTCAGCACCATCTAATTTTAATCACGAAAATTACATTATTTATATTGATGAAAAAATATCTTCAAACTCTCAATGTGGAAATATATCTGAGGATACCTTTTCTGTTAATATGCCACATTTTACAGAATCTCAGAAATTTAACACTTGCCTAAATCGTAAAATTTCTATTGATAAAAAAGGAAATGTAAAAAATTGTCTATCTATGGAAACAGTGTATGGTAGTATATTTGAAGACGACATAAAAAATATCATTAAAGCGAAGTCTTTTCAAATACTATGGCATATTAATAAAGATTCTATAGAAGTATGTAAGGACTGTGAATTTCGCCTCGTTTGCACAGATTGTCGTTGTTTTATCAAAGATCCACAAAACATCCATTCTCAACCCTCGAAATGTTTTTATAATCCCTATATCGCAAAATGGAAGGGCGAAGAAGGTTATGTATCAATTGAAGATTGTGGTAGTTATTCAAAAGAAAGTGGATTTACTCCAAACCATAAAAAAATAGCGGAAATCAACAAACAATTATGGGAAAGCTAAAGACCATTTCTGATCCTCTCAAAAATCATTTGAGTGATTCTGAGATGTCATCTGTAAATCTTCACAGCGAAGCCGTTCAAGACATTTTAGGACGTCCGCCAAACTGGATGATTCGGTGGGGAATTAGTTTGATTTTTATTGTGGTTTTGGGGCTTTTTGTGGGGAGTTATTTTTTCAAATATCCCGATATTGTTCCTGCACAGGTTACGGTTAACTCTGAGCATTTGCCTGCTCATATCGTGAGTAAAATTTCGGGGCGGATTGATAGTTTGTTTGTGAGTGATGGTGGACAAGTAATGTCAAACGATGCGGTGGCACTACTACAAAGTCCAACATTGTTTTCGGATTATAACAAACTAAAATCGGAATGGAAAACCTATCAAGAACTATCTCCATACGATGATAGCGCGGTGTTTTTTCCATTTACCATTCGTCTGCAATTAGGCGAATTGCAAAATCCCTACAGCGCTCTGCTCAAAGCCTA
>JAIRRI010000050.1 GCA_031256055.1 Bacteroidales bacterium | reverse complement strand
AATTTTTACTTTTAGGCAAACATTCTCTAATCGCATCATAAATCTCGTATTTTACTTTATCCTTGCCCCTCAATCGCTCACGATTAACATTGACCTTTCCTTTCGAAAAATTCAATCCGTATTTTTTAGTCAATCTTTTGCAGATTTCGGTACTGCGAACACGGTCGTTGCTGTCGGAGATGGTTTTGCCTTGATTATTGATACGATTGTAACAAATATGACAATGCCAATGCTTTTTGTCGAAATGAGGAACAACAACAAACTGTGTATTAACAATACCCATTTCGGTAAGATACTCCTTTGCGATTTTCGCCATTAGTTCATTGGAAAGTAACGGAGTGTCTTCCTCCATAAAGTTTAGTGAGGTGTGTCCAATTTTTTTTGATACCCGGTTATTCATCTTGGCTTGCATTTCAAAATCTGCAATCATCATATTTTTATCAAAAGGGTTCACATCCTTAATGGCTATGATTTTTGCGTTTTTCTTATCGTTCAGCATATAGTTTATCAGTCTTGAAAACGATGGGCTTTTGATTATTTTTGCTGTCATTTTGTTGTGTTTATTTGTTTGTAAATTTTGATTGCTTCACGATGTATCTCATCGGAATATCCTTTTTCGTTAGCCTTTCTTGTGAGTTGATTGATGTTGTTTGCAACGCTGAAATTAATGTTGTTTTTGCTTCGAATCAGGGACATTTCTTCAACCGAAACTGCGGCTTTGATCACGGCTTTAAATGCCGATTCTCGCAGAAATTCGCTGACACTTTTGGATGCTAAATTGGCTTTTGTTTCAATTTCTCTGAAATCATTTTCTGAAATTCTTACGGAAATCATGTGAGATTTTTTCACTTCGTTGTCTAGTTTTGGGCGACCGCCCTTGCTAAATTTTTTCATAATTTTAATGTTTTTTTTGTGTGACCATCGGGAGCTGAAAATCCAGTTGAAGTCATACTTCAACATAAACTTACAAGTCTACTAATATAGATTTTCCAACTCCCGTTTTGTTGATTGATTTTTGAATAATTTGTTAATTGAATTTTTCATTGAGAATTTACTATTTGGAATTTGAACCTCCTCCGTTTTTTCCGCTCTCGATCCAAGCCGTGAGCTCATCAGATCGAAAATACAATTGTTTTCCCTGCTTATAGTGTGGGATGGCTTTCTTCGAGACAAGTCCGTACACGGTTTGCTTTGCCTTGCCTATAATTTTGGCTGCCTCCCAGATCGGAATCAGTCGGGGTTTTTCCGGCTCGTGATGAACTTGAAGTCGGACTAATTCTTTGAGATTTGCAACCTCATCTACAAGGTGTGCGACGGCTTCGGGAACTTGCTCGAAGCTTAGTTTTGTTTTTGTTTTTTGTGTTTCCATAATTTTTGTTTTTTTGGTTGATATTTATCTTTTTTTTGAGTTTTTTGCACGAGAAAACCTGCTTACGATTAGACATAAGAATCCCAGGTCGCTTCGTTTTGAAGCAGTTTTGATGTACATTGTGTTTTGCTGTATCTACTCACATAGTTTGTGGTAGTTCGTGAGTGAATTTTTCCTCACGCTAAGGCGGTACAGACAGCCCGATCGTTTTATATAAATGCTACTATTTTTTTACTTTTCCGCAGCACTTTTTTACAGTTTGGAAATGCAAAGATAAACAAAAAAAATGAAACAGCAAAGCTTTCAAACATATTTATTTTACTGGTGTTTCAGGATTTTGCAGTTGTCAATCAAATCTGTTCAAACTGCAAAAAAAAACGGAATGTTTTTGCCCGTTCTTCATCAATTTTTTTTTGTAAAATTTTAATTAAAACGTGCCTAAACGAAAAACACAGAAAATAAATGCGAAAAATCTGTTTTCTTTTCACAGAAAAAAAAACAGTTGCAGGGTGGGTGGTGTGGTTGGATTTTTCGCTTTTGAGTAAGAAGTAGGAGAAAATTTACCTGTCTTTTATGGCATTGAATTCAGGCTCGCCCACCTCCCTGCTTACTAATTGAAAAGTTGGAGTATATGTATCTGTTCCGGTTCCTGAAACACCAACACGTATGTAATAAACACCGCCGGGTTCAATATTAAGATGCACCTGACCCCTTCTCCGATCAGCTGTTGCTGATATTGTTTGCTGTCCAAAAGTATCTACTGTTGTGATCATTTTCCAATTAGGTACTGCTCTGCCGATTACTTTGTTGCCAAGAAGAACATCGAAACGTGGCGGTAAAACAAGAAATTGACGTGGACGATAAATGTGTAAAGTGGCTGGTCTGCTTATTTCGGCTATTCTCTGATTGATGAAAGCAGCATTTTCAGGTTTGAGTTCCAATGCGGTTCTGTAGTCTTGTCTTGCTTGTTCAAATCTTCGTTGATTAAAGTTTCTTTCGGCAGATGCGATTGTATTTTGGTAGCGTTGGTCTATGTCTCGTTGTCTTCGTTCTTCAGCTGCTTGCTGTTGTTGTTCTTCTCGCTGTCTTCGTTCTTCGGCTACTTGTTGGTCACGTTGCCTTTGTTCTTCAGCAACCCGTTGTTGTTGCTGCTGTTCTCGCTGTCTTCGCTCTTCGGCACCCTCTGCCTCGTTCAGCCAAAAGCCATAGGTACCGGTATTCATTCCTTGTCCAGCAGTTGCATTTCTCCAATTGCTAATATTTCTCCAACTACCACTAGCCACGGCATGACCATGATTAGAAGTTGCTGTGTTTCTGAGATTGGATGGTTCTGCATCATTGCCATAGATTATTCCTCCGGTTTTAGTAATTCTACCACCAGTAAACACTCCACCGCCATTTTCGTTGGCTGTATTGCCTGATATTGTTCCGCCTCCCATGATAAAGTTTGAACTATGGTCAGAGCCAACATTTACTCCACCTCCGCTGCCATTGGTGGTATTGTTAGATATTGTACCACCATTCATAGTAAACTTTGCACCAGCAAATACTCCACCGCCAGCACTACCAGCGGAATTATTGGATATCGTGCCATCATGCATAGTGAAACTTGCTGTGTGATAAAATCCAATTCCAACTCCGCCACCCCAATATTCAGTGGTATTGTTAGATACTGTTCCTCCATGCATGATAAAACTGCCCCATTCTGCAAACACTCCTGCACCAATGCCAAGCTGACCTACGGTATTACCAGATATCATGCCACCTTTCATAGTAAAAGTTCCTGTGCGAACATATACTCCACCACCACCACCGCTACAAAGAGTAGTAAAAACAGCTCTATGAGCAGAAGATGCATTACCGGATATTGTACCTTTTTCCATAATGAAGGTCGCATCTTCAATACGTACCCCACCACCGGCTCCAACAGACGTATTGTTAGATATTGTGCCATCTCGCATGGTAAAAGTCCCTTTATTATTGACAAATACTCCTCTTCTATTACCTGTAACCGATGCATTACCCTGCATGGTGAAGGTTCCACCATTGACAGATACTCCTACATCGTTGTTACGTGTAACCGATGCATTACCCTGCATAACGAAGGTTGCTCTATTTCCGACAGATACCCCTCCTCCATTACCTATTATACGGGCATTGTCTTGCATGGTAAAAGTTCCGCTATTGACCGATACTCCGTTGGCAGATATCGTTGTATTTCCTTCCATACGAAATACACCTGCAGTAATTATACCACCGCCTTGCAACGTAAGATTTCGGATTACAATAGTTTGTCCGGCACCTATACGTAGCAAATCGCCACTTGCTCCACCTGATCGAGAAATAGTGCCACCTCCTCCTTCTATGATTACTGTTATATCGGTGGCATTGCCGAAAGTCGTTTCGGAACTAATTGGAATAGCAACATCGCCGGAAATAGTGATGGTGTGTGCTTTGTTATTACCGCCACTTCTTATTCCATTCACAGCCTCTCCCCAAGTAGATGTGTTATTTACGCTCCAACTGTGCTGTGTAATTTGTTGTTGCACAGCCTGCTGTTGCTGAGTTCCGCGTTGATCTTGTTGTTGTGTAGTTTGCCGTTGCTGTGCATCACGCTGTTGTTGCTGCTGTTGTGCTTGTCTTATATTTTGCGACATACAAAATGAAATGCAGAGTATCAATGCGAATGCCGTAATTATTGCTTTTTTCATTGTTGAAATTACATTTACTTATTGAATTATTGATCCCAATTATTTATACTTTCAGTAGATAAATTTACTGTTGCTCCTGCTGTGGTTTCTCTACGTACTGCACCATTGTGATAATCCCATGTGTTGGGATTTAGTCTAATATAAACATGATTAACATATACAGCGTGTCCTCTACGAGCTAATGTACCACTATGATCTTTAACCACGTTGCCATTATCACGATCGCTGTTAAAACCGGTAATTGTTCCGTTAGTTTTAACAAAATTTCCTTGTTCTATAAAAACTCCACCACCATATTCTGTCGCTGCATTACTTGTGATTGTTCCGCCACGCATGGTAAAGGTACCTCCAGCCACACGAACTCCGCCACCACTTCCACGAGCATTATTTTCAGAAATTACTCCACCTGTCATGGTGAAAGTTCCTCCCCATTGTACATTTACTCCACCTGCACGAGAAGCAGTATTATCTGTAATGACACCACCACTCATAGTAAAAGTACCATGAACATTTACTCCTCCGCCTTCAGATCCAGTATTAGCAGAGATAGTTCCTCCTCTCATTTCAAAGGTTCCTGATCGGTCCACACATACAGCACCTCCACAAGTGTTAGACAAGTTTCCAGTGATAGTAGCTCCGGTTTTCATAATAAATGTTCCATTATTTACAAAAACTACTGAATTGTTGGTGTTGCCTCTGTGTCCATGAAGAGTAATATTGTTGTCTAAAACAAAGGTAATATTAGGATTGACCGTAAACATCGTACCATGAGATTGAAGCCTAATTGTTCTGTTTACATGATCGCCTCTGAGAATTATTGTAACGTTAATAGCACCTCTATATTCAAGCGTTCGCGGAGCAATGTTTTCATTAGCGTTTACCTCAACAATGTAGGTGTTGTGGCTTTCAACATTTCTTTCTAACCAATCGAGTTTTCTGCTGAGAGTTGATTCTCGAATGAGAGTACCTTCCGATGTTGTCGTAACTGTTGGTAGAAGACTTACCCATATCGCGGAGAGAGTGATTGGATCTGTAATTGGTGTGTTAAAATCAAACGGTGTACTTTCACCTTCCTTTCGCCATTCTACGAAAGCCCAATTCGCCATTGTTGGATCTATCGGTTTGGATGCTCTTTCTCCATTGTATACCATTTGAGGTTCGACAACACTTCCGCCGTTTCTATTGAAAGTAACTCTGTGCGAATTTGCAAGTCGCCTTTGCCGTTCGACTTCTCGCTGTCTTTCTTGTTGGATTGTTAGCTGTTGTTGTCTTTGCTGTTCGGTAGCCTGTTGTTGCCGTTGTGCCTCAATCTGTCTTTGTTGTTGTATGTTTTGCGACATGCAGAGTGAAATGCTGAAAGATATTGCTAATAGTGTGATTACTGCTTTTTTCATTGGTATATTCAATTTTGAAATTATCTATTAGGTTTAGCTCTGTAGGCTGCATCGCTACTTGTATGTACAATGGGGACTATTACAGCACCAGTTTTATCAATAACTCCCCATCTACTATTGAGGTGCACAGCTAACAATCCTTCTTCGGAAAAAATTACAGCAATACCTTCATCAACAATATCGCCATGCAATTTATCATACTTCAAAGGAATTATTTCTTTGCCTATTTTATCAATAAACCCCCATTTATTGTTGAACCGTACAGCTAATAATTCTTCGGAAAAAATCACACTATAACCATAACCATTTTCACTAAGTCCTAGTTCATCGTACTTCAAGGGTATTATTTCTTTACCAGTTTTATCAATAAATCCATACTTGCCGTTAAGTTGTACTGCAATCAGACCATCAACGCCAGACAGATTAGATACCCAGTCGTATATTATAGGGATTACCTCCTTGCCTGTTTCATCAATAAATCCCCATTTACCATTGCGACTTACTCCTATCAACCCTGAAATAAAGAAACCTTTCCACCCTGATATATTTACCCCGTCATACTTCAAAGGAACTACTTCTCTACCTGTTCTATCAACAAATCCATACTTGCCATTAAGTTTTACCAATATCGATCCATCAACAAGATGGCGGTCTGTGTCCATTCCGAATACACGATCATACTTCAAAGGTATTATTTCTCTGCCTGTTTTATCAATAAACCCCCAGCTACCACCGGTAAATTGGTATGTTTCATTGCAAAATCTACCACCAATATTTACAACAAATCCATAAGGAAGGGAGTGTAAAAGTATATAGTCGTATTTTAAAGGAGTTATTTCCTTACCAGTTTTATCAATAAGTCCCCATTTACCACCTGCAAACCGATATGCTTCGTTACAGTATTTACCACCAATATTTACCACAAATCCATAGAGAATTTCAAAATCATCTACATAGTTGTACAATGCATCTATTTGGTCGTACTTCAAAGGAATTATTTCTTTGCCGGTTTTATCAATGATTCCCCATTTACCTCCAAGAAATCCGTGCCTTCTGTCATGTGTGCCACCGATGTTCATCTTTGCAAACTCTCTTTCGTAAAAATGTTCTGCTCGATCATACTTGCAGGGGGTCATCATTGTTCCGCTGTTTTTATCCTTGTACCCCCATTTTCCGTCTGAACATTGTATCGGTTCTAATTCTACAGGTCTGTTTCGTTGTTGTGTCTCACGCTGCTGTTGCTCTTGCTGCTGTCTTAATTGTTGCATGATGTTTTGCGACATACAAAATGAAATGCCGAAGAATAAGGCTATTGTTATGATTACTACTTTTTTCACTTGGTGTACTTATTTTGAAATTATCAATTAGGCCTTGCTCTAAAAGCAGCATCTCTATTTGTATGTACAATAGGGACAACAACAGCCCCTGTCGCATCAACAAACCCCCATCTTCCATTGAGTTGCACCGGAGCTAATTCATCGAAAAACCATCCTATATAATCGTATCTAATTGGTAAGACTTCCTTGCCCGTTTTATCAATCATTCCCCATTTACTGTTGAGTTGCACAACAAACAAACCTCTATCAAACTGTTCATAATAGTCATATTCTCCCATATCTTCACTGCCTATCTTATCATATTTTGGAGAGATAACTTCTTTGCCGGTTTGTTTATTTACAAATCCACGTTTACCATTGAGTTGCACCTCTGCTAATTCACTGGCAATTGATGAAAATATCCAGTCGTACTTCATCGGAATGATTTCCTTACCTGTTTTATCAATAAGTCCGTTTTTTCCATTAAAACTCACTACAGCCAACCCATTGACAAAATTCTCGGCAATACCATATTTGAAAGAGATAATTTCCTTACCTGTTTGATCAATAAACCCCCATTTCCCATTGAGCTGCACCGCTAACAATCCTTCAGAAAAAAACACAATCGAATTACCATGATCGATGTCAGCCATTCGTACATTATCGTACATAAAAGGAATTATTACATTACCTATTTTACTGACAAATCCATATTTGCCGTTGAGTCGTGCAGCTATTGTAGTCTCTTGTCTCCAATCACACCGATTGTCTACCCAGTCGTATATCAAGGGTACTACTTCTTTACCTATTTTATCAACAAATCCCCACTTACCTCCTGAAATAGGACTGAATGGCTCGCTTTGAACGCCACCAATGTTTACCCTAGCCAATCCATCCTGAAACCACTCCGCACCGTCGTATTTACAAGGTACTACCATTGCTTTTGTGTTTTTGTCCCTATATCCCCATTTTCCGTTTGAACATTGTATTGGCTCCAACTCCATGGGCTTGTTTTGTTGTTGGACTGCTTGTCTTATGTTTTGCGACATACAAAACGAAATGCTGAGAAACAATACTAATGCTGTAATTACTACTTTTTTCATTTTTGTTTTATTATTAAATTTCTCTACTTATTACCACTCCGTATCAAACTCGTCCGTAACCCACGCAATCTCTTCTATTCCACATTCTACTGCTGGTGTTGCAATCCTTCCTCTTTGAGCTGTTGTTTCCGGAGTAGCTTCCTGAACTTGTCTGAGCAAATACTCTTGGTTGAAAGCAACTTGGAAAAAGATATGACTTCCATCGACAACCCTTTCGCTAACGGCAAAACTGAGTTTTTCTCCGTCTTGAAGCAAGTAGTAATTATTTCTTCCAACGTTTATGTTTGTCATACTTTCCATTGATTTTCCGTGACAGCGTTCTATTTCGTTTTTTAACGCATTTATTACAGCACCGCCTCTATTGGCGGCTCTACCACTAAAACTAATTGTGTACATAATAGCATCAGGTGTTGCAGAAAAATCAAATTGTTGTCTTCGCTGTTGGTTCCCCCACCAGTCGCGTTGACCTGTATTTACCCATCTGAAAATTGGCGTATTGAAGTGAACACGCACAAGGTTGATAGCTATATCGTCTGTGATTTGTATTCTTCTACTAAAATCGGCGGAATGTTGGTCACGAGTATTCAAACCTGCACCATATCTTGGATGATTTGATATTTGTTCTAACGTTGATGAAGCGTTGATACTGTCAAACGTATTTCCGTTTTCTCGTTGAAAAAACAGTCTAACAAATTCAGAAGCATCGTAAAAATCGCTTTCTATGAACATAGATGAACGGAAATTCCAATGGTCTGCACGTTCATCTGTGGAAGTCTTGTCTTTAATAAGTCTGAATTGCGGATTGACTACGTATTGTCCCTTTTTATTGATCAAACCCCATCTGTCCGCACTACGCACAATGGCTCTCCCGTTGTGAAACCTACCTGCTCGGTCAAATTGTGGATTGATCTCATATTTCCCTTTTTTGTCAATATAACCCCATCTGTTTCCTTGTTGTACAGCAGCCAGTCCATCTGAAAAAACAGAAGCATCGTCGAATTGCGGATTGATAACTAACTTTCCCTTTTTGTCAATAAATCCATACATTCTTCCTTGTTGGATTGCTGCCAATCCTTTACTAAATTGTCCTGCATCGTCAAATTGCGGATTGATAATGTAAGCACCTTTTGTATTGATATACCCCCATTGTTGTCCATTGGAAAATGCTGCCATTTTCTCGTTGAAATTTCCTGCTGTTCTAAATTGTGGGTTAATCACAATTTTTCCGGTTTTATCAATAAACCCAACTTCATTGTTTTGCCAAATGCGAGCAAATCCATTGATAAACGGTGTAGCTCTGTCAAATTGAGCATTGATGGCTATATTTCCTTTTCTATCAACAAATCCGTGTTTTCCTTCTTCGGTAATAAATATCGCCAAATCTTCGCTAAACGCTGATATAAAGTTGGCTACATTCAATACAAATTTTGCCTTGCCTTTTTTGTCGATTGCGGTTGGATGTCCTCCATCTGCCACGACAAACGCCAAACCACCGTCAAAAGAAGTTCCGCTTTTGTACGTTGCAGGAATGACAAAGTCGCCCTTTTTATTGATGTAGCCTATTCTTCCGTTCGACTGGACTTTCGCCAAACCACTGTTGAAAAAATCGGCATCTTCAAATTGTGGATTGATTACAAATTCACCCTTACGGTTTATAAACCCCCATCTTTCACCATCGCTACTCACTGGAATTAATAGGTTATCGCTTGAGCGAAATACAAAAAATAAAATTAGTCCAAGAACAATAATTCCTCCTGCAATGATTGCAGTCATCAATTTGTTTTTTTTCGTTGGTTTTTCATTAGTGCCTAAAACGGCTTCTGAAATTGTTGAATTTTTCATATCTTTTCTGTGATTAACCTGTACTTCACGAGGTTTTTGTTTTTATCTACTTTATGGTAATCTTCTTTTGAAATAGTGTTCTTGTTTACTATTCATGATTGCCATGTTTCCTGCATATTCCCAACCTTCCTTGCCTAATTCATTAAATATACGTTCTAAATTTTTTGAACCGGCATCATAGTAGTCAACATCTTTAATTACCCGATATTCCCAGCGTTCTATAGCATTAACGTTGCTACGTGGTTGGGCATTAACGTTACCACATGAAGATAAGCCCATTCCAAGAAATATTATTGCTGTCGCTAGTGATACTATAAAAACTATTTTTTTCATTTGTGTGTTTGTTTTGATTGCTATAGGTTATGTTTTTTATTTTTTTGAGATAACAGTTCTCTTTTGTTTTATGGAAACGGAATTGTTACAGCATTACCATTGGCTGCTACTGTACCGCCAGTGATAGAAATGGTATTATTACTGCCACCACTGCCACCTACACGATTACCTCTAGTACCACCTGACCCACCATTGCCAACGTTTTGACTACCACTACCGGAATTACCATTGCCATTGTTACTGCCATCTCCTCCTGCACCACCTCCTCCTGCTCCTCCAATACCAGCACCAGCTCCACCGCCACTACCAGCGTGATTAGCAAATAGTCCTCCGCCAGTACCGCCATTGCCAAGATTGCCACCTATAGCGATTACATTACCACCGTTGATGGTTATAACTCCACCGCTACCGCCATTACTACCATTGCCGGTACTGTTGTTGAACCAAGTTCCACCTCTTCCTCCACCTCCACCAATACCGGCACCAGCTCCACCACCACCAGTTCCGGAATGGAAGGCTGCACCATTTTGTCCACGTCCGGCACTACCGCCTGTTGCTGTTACCATACCGCCGTTGATAATAGTATTATTGCCATCACCACTGTTACCTCCACCACCTATACCAGCACCGCCACCATGACCACCAACATCCCGATCTCCAGTACCACCAGCACCACCTCTTGCATTTATCATACCGCCATTGATAATGATGTTACCGCCATTTTGTCCTGCACTACCTCCAATGCCTGCATTGCCACCTCCACCGGTTGCGGTCAAACTACCCATGGCATCCGTAGATTGGGCATAAATAGTCAAACGATTATTATCGATAACGTTGATCCCTTGACTTACCGTAAAATGACAACCATCTTCAAGGATAATATGCACCAAACCACTTATGGTAAGTCTTGCATTAATGGTTACATTACCCGATACGGAATACCATCCGCTTGTCAGTTCCCTTGTTGATGAGGTAATTGGTGTGGTAACTTCCGAACGCATTTGCACTATTCCATTTTCATCAATGTACCTGATAAATCGAGGAGCAACATCGCAGTTTTCAAATTCATACTCCATTGTATTGTTCATTCTTACCAAACTTGCATTTGTCAAATGTTTGATTGTATAAGAAATTGGAGCCCCCGGACTTTGAGCACTAAAATTTGCTCCATTATTTAAAAACGCTCGAATTGTTTCCAAGTCAGGTTTTGTAGCAACCGGTAATCCCGATGCGGCATCGCCTCCGATTTGCATCACGTGAATCGATGTTTGATTCATTGTTTCGGTATAACCAGCATCAACCGATCCGCTAGACTTACCATACTTAATATTCAATGCAGATTCTAATTCCGTTTTCGATGCAGTAGATTCATAAAGCAAATAAAACACTCTTCCATAAGTTACAGAAGATACATAGCATATCGGATTTCCGGGACCAGTGTAAGGTCTTAAATCATCTACTGTTATATCTGGTGTAAATACTCCATTAAGACCTTCGGGGTCATCAAACACCATTGTAAAATACTGCTGATGAAGTTTGACCAACATTCTTGATCTTTCCTGCCCCCAGCTTATTCTGAAAGAGGCATTGACACTGGCTACGCTACCAGCATACCCAGCGTTCATTGCAAAGTTTAAATGACTTGCTGAATTTACAAAACTTATTTGGACATTATACATAGCAGGAGCATTGCCTGTAAAGCCTGCTAATATATCGTTCATCGCTTGATTGACTTGCGAAAATTGCATTCTTTCTACGGTGCGAAAAGATGGAGCGTTAAAACCACCATCCGGAGACACCACTGCCAAAGAAATAGTTCCGGGCTGACGTTTGGATGTTATGGGAATACTTGTAGGAACTCCAGTATGAATGGAGTTACCTTGAACAAGATTGCCAGGCCATATCACAGAAGCAAGAGGGTTAAACATAAAAAAATTGTCAGGGTTTTCTGAGGCACTAACTCTTGTGGTTCCACATCGAAACTCTGTCCCTTCTTCGATTATTTCTATTCTTTCCTCAAATGCTGGCGGAGGCTCCGGCAAAACCCCTGCATTACTTATTAAACTAACAACGTCTGAAGGAACAGATGTTGGTACTTTGTCTTTTTTGCAACCTACAAAGGTTACAGTGAAAATCGCAATGATAGCGATGTAGATAAATGATTTTTTCATAGTTTGTTGTTTTTTTATGATTATTATTTTGATTTGCTATTTTTCGAACATAAAAAAAACGTGAGCAAAACTCTGTTTCATTTGTTCTATGAGGTCTTCGACAACCTATCCAATCAAATTTTAAGAGTAAAGCCCACGCGGTTGCGTGAGTGTACATCTTTACTCCTGATTGGATTTTGAAATGTCGAAGTTTCATAGAACCCAGAATAAAAGATAACGCTTTGTTATGTATGTTTTTTTTGCGTATTATCTACGCGGTTTTTCCATAGGTTTGTGTTTTAATTTTTTGCAAAGATAAGAAAAGTTTTTGAATTTTAGTATTGTTTGCGGTTTTTATTCGTATATTTGCAGAAAAATTCTAATGGACAATATTTTTAATAGTTTTTCAACCAGAGAATTAGCCATAGCGATTTGGGTTTCAATCGCTCTTGTTGCTTGTATGTTTGGCAAAGGCATACGACAATCTATTTTTAGATTCATCAAATCATTTTTTGCGTGGAAAATTTTAGTCTTATTGTTATTTTTCTTTACTTATACTGCATTTTGTGTGTTCATACTTTACAAATTTAATTTTTGGAATATTACATTGCTTAAAGAAACAATAATTTGGGCTTTGGGTTTCGGATTTGTCTCATTAATGAATATACCAGAAGCAAGTGATACAAGGTATTTTAAGAACATGTTTCTTGATACTGTTAAATGGACAATTGCAATAGCGTTTATTGTAAATTTCTTCACATTCAGCTTGACTATGGAAATAATTATAATTCCTATTATAGTATTTTCGGTAATGTTGCAAGATGCTGCTTCATCTGACTCTAAATACAAAAAAGTTGAAAATTTGATTAAAAATATTTTTGTATGCTTTTCAATATTTGTTTTCCTATTTTCGCTATACAAGACTATTGAAAAATACAGCGAACTCTTTACCATTGACAACCTTAAAAGTCTTTTACTGCCGGTCTTTTTAACAATTACATTTTTACCTTTTATGTACTTGTTTAATTTGATTAGTAAATACGAAAGTCTTTGGGTTCGACTTAGATTTATGATTAGAGATGAGAATGACAGAAAAAGAGTCAAGTGGCAGATTTTTCTAATTGCAAATTTAAACATCAACAAATTAACAAACATTTCAAAAGATATTGCAATGCCCATAAATGTCTATAAAGATACATCAAAAGAAATGATTAAACAAATTAGCCAAGGGCAATACTTTGTAGAGCAAGAATACTTTGGAAAATGAAGTCGTGATTAATTTATCTCTCGTAACTACGGGCGGAAAAACGAACCGTACCAAAAGTGAAAATGTAAAATGCGCTAAAACAATAGAATAAGAGAAAAATGCGGAAAAACGAACCGTTCCAAATTTTACATAGCTTTGACATTGACCTAACATTTTGACCCCGAAAAGGGGTTTTTTCGTTTGTGGGGTTTTTACATTTGGACGCGGGTGGGTTACATCGGCGTTTTTTTGTGCTTAAATGTGCGATTTGGCGTGGGTTTTATGATATTTGGGTGAATGGGTGCCGGAGCGGAAAACGGGGCGAAAAAAGGGGTGATTTTGGTTAGTTGGGGTTACTTTTTTGGAGTGTTTTGTTTTTGCTAAAAAAAGGCAAAAAAATAGTTGCATTACAAGTTGGGGTTACTGTTGGGGTTACTTTTTTTGGCTCGTTTCGACACCCCAAAAGTACAGAAAAACCAGCGATTTCGTGTATTGGATTGCCTTTTTTGGAGCGTTTCGTTTTGGCGTAAAAATCAATTGGATTGCCTGATGGATTGCCTGATGGATTGCCTTTTTTTGGTTTTTTTTGTTCGTTTCAGAGTTTCAAGAGTTTTCAAAACACAGACAACCACACAAATAAACGTAATGGATATAGTTTTTTGGTACGTTTCGTTTTTCCGAAAAAATCAATTGGATATAGTAATGGATATAGTATTGGACATAGTTTTTTGGGATTTTTTGGAACGCTACGCACCCCCCAACGACACAAAATAACATCGAAAAAGCCATATAAAAAGCCCCCAAACATACCGGACGGCATTTTGGGGGCAAAGTGAAATAAAAATGTGGTTGTCAGTGCTTTGGGAATTTATAGCAGTATTGTACTGCGTTCATAATCAAACGCAAATCGTACAACATACCACATTCCGGCAAAGGCACACCTACCTCGCCCTCAATTTTTTCCCTGTACGCAAATAAGTCAGATAGGGCAAAATAGTGTCCCAACAGCGTTTCGTAAAAATCCGCTGGGTCAATGTCGCTCGTTAATAATTCGTTGAATTTGTCAAGGTTTAAACCTTCCTTTTCGACGTACTCTGCATATTTGCGAGCATCGTCGGCTGTCATTTTTTCCATAATTCTGAAGTTTTGGAATGAATAAAAACCCGTTCCGTAGGCTTCCAACGCCTTCAGTAGCGTTTCGGGTGCTTTAGCACTCCGAACCATAGAACGGGCAATGTCTTGTGAAATTTTCATGACTGAAGTTTTGGAACTGCAAAGTTACGAAATGTTTTTGAATTTGCCAAAAAAAACATCAAAAAAAATCCGCAACGTGTGAGAGCCGTTGCGGATTGCAAGCCGTAAGGGTTAGAGTGTCAGAGCAATACGGCTTTACGTTAGTGAAGTTAACGTGTTATTCGTCGGAAACGTCGCCAATGGAAACATCGGAAACAATCGCCCCAATACCTATGTTTCTGATTGGCAAAGCAATAAAGCGTTTGTCAAAGCCTACAATCGTGGCACGTTCTTCGGGATCGTCCACTTTCGAATACATGTAAATATCGCCGTCGGCTCGCATAACTTCCTTGCCGTAAAACGCCACGCTCGCAAATCTTGCCGTTGCCGCTGAACCGAACGGCACTTTTTTGAGTTCGCCCGTTTTGTACTTGTACGTGGGCATTTGAGAAAAGGAGAACATACCAAATCCGGCAAATTTCATCGGTTCGCCGTCTGTAAGGTTTGTAATGTCTTTGAACAGTTTGATGTCCTCTCGCAAAAGGTCTGAAACGTGCTTTGGGTGTAGCACCAAATAGCGTTCTTCCATTGGTATTTCAGCATCGTCGAAACGTTCCTTTAACGCCAAAATATCGTCAAGTTTCAAGACTTTGCGACCGTTCAAAGCGTTTCCGGTTGTTCTGATAACAGGCGTATGAACATCGTCAACGGTTGGTGCAAAGGCGTGTATCGCTTTCATTGCAACGCTTTTGCGGAGCGTGGAGCGGTGCTGACTGATTACGCTTTCCAACTTGTCGTAACTGTATTCGATTGCGTCCGGTCGTCTTACAATCGTGTTTTCCGTTTCGAATTTGTCCAACGAAATAATGTTGTCATCGTCTTGGCGGTCAACGATTTTAATCGGGTACGTGGTGTTGTTAATCAACACTTGCGGGTCTATTCCAGCACTCGGAATGTGAATTTTGTTGTTATCAACAAACTCGCTGAAATTCAACGTTTTTTTCAAAAAACTGTCGTCGGGGTAAAAATTTTGCAGGATTTGGTTAATCCAAACTTCTTTGTTTAGTGCCATTGTTTTGTAATTTTGTGATTATTAGTTATTTTTGATTAAATTTTGCAATCAATCGTTTGTATTCGTCGGGGTTGTCTTTCAGATATTGAGGGTCGTTTTTTCTGTACCAATCCAAATCCCGAACGCCTGTCGTTCCTGCTTTTGCACCCTCTTTTTTAAGCAACGCATTGTATAAATCGTTGTTTTTGATAAGTTCAAGGGGTGCATGTTGCCGGTAATGGTCTAATGTCCAATGTTCTTTCGGTGTATCAATAAGTTCGGTTATTTTAACCCTTTTAGGCAAAAATGACAATAATTCGTTGAACGCTGTGATTCCGTAGGCTTTTGCAAAAGTTCGGATTTTGTCGCTTTCAGCGTAAAGAAAACGCCCCTCGCTTATTGCGTTATCAATGTGGTTGTCAATTGATTTCTCGCTTTTTCTGTTCACGTTCTTAACGAAATTCAAAAATACCGCCTTATTCTCTTTGCTCATGGTCAAAAAGGCTTTGGCATCGTCTTTGGTTATGGATTCGTATTTTAGAGCGATTTCGATTTCCTTTTGTTCATCGCTAAAAGTTCCGTTTTTAAGGCTTTTTAAGGCATTTAAGACCGTTTCTTGTGTATTTGGGTAAGGTAGTGCCAAAAAGTCCAAAATACTGCGTAAAATCGCAATATCGTTGTTTTCGTCGGGGTTGGTAATTGTAAACGCTTGGTTGCCATTTGGTTTGCACAATTTAACGGCGTTTTTGTTTGCCGGAATGTCCGCAATCGAACACTCAACCAAAACGCTCGAAATGGCTGTTTTTACGCCGTTTATGTCCTCAATTATCACATTTTCAATACCAATTGATGCAGAACGCAAAAAGCCGTTTTCAACTTTCAACTTGATTTTTTTGCCTAATTCGTCCGATTCGTCAAAAACAGCCTCGCCAAGTAGTTTATTGCCTTCAATACGAATGTTTTCCCAACGTCCAATAACACCGCTTTCACGGTCGTGTTTGTACAATAAAACTGGATTTTTCAAAAAATTGCCTAACTGTATTCCGTTGGTTAGTACGACAATACCTAAATCGTTAACCGATTCGTCCGATAAAATAAATGTGTGCTTCATACTCTAACTTTTTTTGTGTATTTATGTGGTTGTCTGCGTTTTTCGTCTGTTTTGGGCTTGCTTGAACGTCTTGATAACAAACAAGCCCTAACATACTGAATCACAAACAAAATTTAACCAAATACTGATTTGTTGCGGGGGTAGGATTCGAACCTACGACCTTTGGGGAATGAGCCCACCAAGCTACCACTGCTCCACCCCGCTATTTTTCGGCACAAAGTTCCGACATTTTTCAAAACCTTGCAAAAATAGTATGCAAAATGCGTACTATTTTTTTTAACAATTCGATTATACGGCTGAATTTCAGGCACAAAGTTAAAACGTTTTTTTGAGCCTTGCAAAAATAGTGTCGATTTTCGACACTATTTTTTTGAACAACCCGATTATATGATTGAAAAACAACGCTTTTGTAAAAATGATTAAAACGCTTTTAGCAACCGTTTTTTGTTCATCACAAAACCGGAACATAAACACCCCCTAAAAGGCAAAAAAAAAGTCCGCAATTTTGCGGACGGGAAAAAAGTACAGAATAATTTTTTTTTGGAGCGTTTCGTTTTGTAATTTTGGAGCGTTTCGTTTTTCCGATTGTATAACAAATTTTCCAAAATCTGCATATCTTTGATGTAAACTTCTCTTGGTTTGCTCCCTT
>JAIRRI010000048.1 GCA_031256055.1 Bacteroidales bacterium | reverse complement strand
GTTGATATTCTGAAACGCTTGAAAAAACTGAATATTCCTATTACAATTGCCAGCGATGCACATGCTCCGACTGATTTGAATTTATTGTGGGAAGATACTTACAATAATCTTTTGGAATTGGGTTTCAAACCTGCCGGAAAGCTTGGTATGATTGAAGTTTTGCGTTAGTTATTCTTCATTTTTTTTGAGACCAAAAAAAACGAAGATATCTAATCCCTCAATACTTGAAACATTCCGCTTTCGTCAATTTTGATAATCCGCGAAGCCTTAACCTCCGCAAAAATATCATACTTTGCGTCAACAATAAAATCAACTTGTTTGATAATTTCAGGATTGAGCGATTGAAAACCAACCGGCGACGGGTCTCCCGTATGATTAGCGGAAGTTGAAACAATCGGCGAATTGAATTCGCGAATAAGTTCTTGACAAAACGGATGTTTCGCAATGCGAATGCCCACACTGCCATCTTCCGCAGCAATATTTTTCAATGCACCTTTGGCTTTCGGATAAACGATGGTTAACGGTTTGTCTGCGGCTTCGATCAAATCGTAAACCACAGGCGGAATATGCTCAACACAATCGGTTAAACGCTCAACATGATCAATCAAAGCAATCATACTTCGAGCATTCGCAATTCGTTTGATGTCGAGAATTTTTTGAATGGCTTTTTCGCTATTTACGTCGCACCCTAATCCCCAGATTGTATCAGTAGGATAGAGCATAACGCCATCGTTTTTTAGAATTTTTACGCAGTTTAGAATGTCGGTGTTCATATATTTGTATATATTGCAGAGGCGGGTTTGAAACCCGCCTCTACGGGTCAATTAAATCAATAATGGGTTTCAAGTCAATATCCATCGCACATTTGAAATGCCCTTTTGGACATTGTTTGTGCCCATGCAAGCCACAAGGGCGACAAGATAAATCTTCGGAAATCTCTGCAATAACAGCATGTGGCGAACGAGGAGCAAACCCAAATGCCGGCACAGTTGAACAGAAAAACGCAACCACTTTTGCATTCGTTGCTGATGTAAAATGCAGTGGTGCCGAGTCATTCACAAGATTGTAATAGGCATCTCGCATTAAACTTACCGATTCCAAAAATGAAAGTTTACCTGCTAAATTCAAACTTTTTTGATGGTTGGATTTTTCAATGATTTCGTTGCAAATACCAATGTCTGCAGGGCTTCCAAGAAAATAAATTTGCAAATCGGAATCTAATTGTTCAATTAATTCTATCCAACGTTCTTTCGGAAATTGTTTGGTAAACCACAGCGAAGTTGGTGCGATGCAAATGTATTTTTGTGTTTTGTACGGCGACATTTTAGCATCGTCTTTTTGTGATGGGTAGAGTTTTATGTTTGCCGACGAATCATCTGTAAGGTACGAAATCAGAGATAAATTTCGTTCAACTTCGTGTATCGTGTTGTGTTCAGAAATTGAATGTTTAACACGTTTTGAGAACAAAAACGAAAAAGGATTTTTGGAAAACCCAACTGTTTGTTTTGCGCCCGAATATACTGTTAAAAATCCAGACGAAGCAAAGCGTTGACAATTTACAACGATATCGTAACGTTCGTCGCGAATAGCATTTGCTAACCGTATCAGATTTTTATATTTGTTTTGAGATTTATCCCAAATTAACACTTTCCGCAAAAACGGATGATTGGCAAATAACCCTTCAATTCCTTTTTTTACACAAACATCCAATTTTGCATCGGGATAGAACCTGTGCAATTTCTCTAAAATCGGTGTTATCAATACAACATCACCGATTGAAGCCGTTTGTATAACTAAAATTTTCACGATTATTTTAGTTTCATTGAAGTGATAATTCCTTCGATTTTTTTCGCTAAAATTTCGTCAACTTTATCGAAATCGGCTTTGGATTTTAATTCGCCTTTCACACCGAAATAAAACTTGATTTTTGGTTCTGTTCCACTCGGCCGAGCGGTAATTTTACTACTGTCTTCGGTAAAAAATTGTAGAACATTTGACTTTGGTAAGTCAACCTTTTCTGTAGTATTGTTTGTCAAATTTTTCGCAGCTTGTTCTTTGTAATCCTTGATTAGTACAACTTTCGAGCCGTTGATTTCTTTTGGTGGATGGTTTCGCAAATCAACCATCATTTGTTGAATTTCCTCCACACCGGCTTTTCCTTTTTTAGTAAGTGAAAGTAAATCCTCCTTATAAAATCCGTATTCCACATACAAATCCGACAAAATATCAATAAACGTTTTGCCTTGTTCTGCCGCCCATGCAGCCATTTCGGAAATCATCAAACACGCACTCACAGCATCTTTATCACGAACAAATTCATCAACCAAATAGCCGTAACTTTCCTCACCACCACCGATAAAACGTTTCTTTCCTTCGTTTTTGGCAATAATGTCGGCAATGTATTTGAAACCTGTTAAAACATCAAAACATTCCACACCGTTTTTCTCTGCGATGTCTTTCAGAAGTTCGCTGGTAACAATGGTTTTGACGATATACTCTTTGCCTGTAAGTAAATTGTTTTCTTTCCATTTTTTCAACAAATAATAGATCAAAACAGAACCTGTTTGATTTCCGTTGAGCAGCATATATTCGCCATTATCTCTGCGAATGGCGATACCCACTCGGTCAGCATCGGGATCAGTTGCCATTACAAGCGTTGCGCCAATTTCTTTGGCTTTATCAATAGCCATTTGAAGAGCTGCTTTTTCTTCCGGATTTGGTGATTTCACAGTTGGAAAATCACCGCTCGAAATGGCTTGTTCTTCAACGACTGTAACGTTTTCAAAGCCGACTTCTTTCAACAACTTTGGCACAAACACAATTCCCGTTCCATGAAGTGCTGTGAAAACAATTTTCAAATCTTTTTGGTTTTTTATGGCTTGTGGCGAAAGCGAAAGTTTTTTGATTTCATCTAAATACATACGGTCAATGTTCTCTCCGATTTTTACGATTAAATCTGCGTTTCCGCTCATCTTTACATCTTCGATGTCTTTAATTTTCTGCACTTCGTCAATCACATTTTTATCGTGCGGTTCGATGAGTTGTGCGCCGTCGTTCCAATAGGCTTTGTAACCGTTGTATTCCTTCGGATTGTGCGATGCCGTGATCACCACACCCGATTGGCAACCCAAATAACGAACGGCAAACGACAATTCCGGTGTTGGACGCATACTTTCAAACAAATAGCATTTACAGCCATTTGCAGCAATAACAGACGCTGTGATTTCGGCAAATTTCTGACTGTTATTTCGTGAGTCGCAAGCCACAGCAAACGAAATTTGTGGTACATTCGGAAACGATTTTTTGACATAATTGACCAAGCCTTGTGTTGCCATTGCAACCGTATAAACGTTCATGCGATTCGTGCCAACGCCCATGATACCACGTAATCCACCTGTTCCAAATTCCAAATCGCGATAAAATGCGTCGGTCAATTCCGTCGGGTCTGTGTCGACGAGATGTTGAACTTGTGCTTTGGTTTCGGCATCGAAACTGCCGTTGAGCCATGTTTGAGCACGTTGCAGGACTTGCGGATCGAGAGGCGTATTCATAGTTTTGTTTCTTTTTGTTGCAAAGATACAAAAATTTTCGTACCTTTGCAACGGTATGGACGATTTTTTACAATATCTAAGTTCGGAAAAGCGCTATTCGAAACATACTATAGCAGCTTATCGCAATGATTTGCTGCAATTCGCGGCATTTCTAAAAAGTGCTTACGATATGGAGGATTGGAATGCAGTTGAGACACCGCAAATCCGAACTTGGTTAGTCGAAATACTCAACGACGGATTGTCGGAAACAACCGTCAATGGTAAACTTACTGCATTGAAATCGTTTTATCGCTATCAGCTCAAACAAGAAAAAATCAAAATAAACCCTACATTTGGCTTAGTTCGGCTAAAACAAAAAAAACGTTTGCCTGTTTATATCCAAGAATGTCAAGTTAATAGCCTGCTTTCCGAAACTTACGACCAAGCTGACTTTGAGAGTTTTCGCGATCGAACTATCATCGAACTTTTGTATGCCACAGGCGTGCGTGTTTCGGAATTGGTTAATTTGAAAATTCAAGACCTAAATTTAGATCAAAAAACGATCAAAGTTTTTGGTAAAGGTAATAAAGAGCGGATTGTTCCGCTAACCGATAACATATCGTCACTGCTTGTGTCGTATCAAAAATTAAAAACCGCTACCCTATCTCAACCCAACGAGTATCTGTTTGTTAATCTAAAAAATCAAGCTTTAACACGATATAAAATTTACCAAATCGTGCAGCGTTTTTTGATGCAAACACCGACAGACAGGCGAAGTCCACACGTTTTCCGTCACACGTTTGCCACGCATTTACTCAACAACGGTGCTGACCTTATTGCGGTCAAAGAATTGCTCGGACACAGCAGCTTGGCTGCTACACAAGTCTATACGCACAATTGCATCGTAAAATTAAAACAAACTTATCAAACCGCCCATCCACGGGCATAAAACCCATACATTATGAACATCAACATTCAATCCTTGAAATTCAAGGCAAGCGACAGGCTCATCGAATTTATCAATGACAAAATCGAACGTTTGACCAAGCATCTACCGCAAGAAGCAACGGGTGCAGAGGTAGTTTTGAAATTAGAACAAGATCATGAGCAAGGTAATAAAATTGTGGATATTCGTTTGAATGTTCCCGGGCATGAATTGTTTGCAAGCAAACAAGCCAAAACCTTTGAGGAAGCGTGTTTAGATGCCTGCGATGCACTAAAAAGTCAAATCGAAAAAATTAAGAAATACTAATGTCGGATACAATTTGCGCTATTTCTACGCCATATGGTGTGGGTGGGCTTGCAGTGATTAGAGTCTCTGGAGTTAAGGCTTATTCGCTTGTAGCACCTTTTCTGCACCCTGCGAAAAAGGTACGAGGTACAGGGTACGAGGTACGAGATGGGGAGCCAAGCAATCTACTGGACACACCTCGTACCTCGCACCCAGCCACTCCGCACCCAAAATTCTGTGAATTTCACGACGGAGATACACTGATTGATGAAATAGTCGTAACCTATTTTAAAGCCCCAAAATCATACACCGGTGAGGATGTTGTGGAAATTGCCTGTCACGGTTCGAGTTATGTGCAACAAAAAGTTCTACAACTTTTGATTGCGAACGGCTGTCGTTTGGCAAATGCAGGCGAATTTACGCAACGGGCTTTTCTTAACGGAAAAATGGATTTGTCGCAAGCCGAAGCCGTGGCCGACTTGATACACGCGCAATCCGAAGGATCGCATCGGTTGGCAATCGAACAATTGCGAGGTGGTTTTTCGGAAAAAATCAAGCAGCTTCGACAGGAACTGATAGATTTTTCAGCACTTTTAGAACTTGAATTAGATTTTTCAGAAGAAGATGTGGAGTTTGTCGACAGAGAAAAACTATTGGATTTGTTGCATCGAATTAAAACCGAAATTCAAACACTTTCCGACTCGTTCAAAATGGGCAATGCCTTGAAAAATGGCATTCCTGTGGCAATTGTTGGCAAACCGAATGTAGGTAAATCAACATTATTGAACATTTTGCTCAACGAGGAAAAAGCGATTGTTTCTGATATTCCCGGCACCACTCGAGATACGATTGAAGACACTCTAAACATTCAAGGAACATTGTTCCGTTTCATTGATACGGCAGGACTTCGCGAATCGTCCGACACCATTGAAGCCATCGGCATCAAACGCACGAAAAAAACTATCGAGAAGGCGCAGATTGTGATTATTGTTGACGAGGTGCGGGGTGCAGGGTGCGAGGTGCGAGGTGTCGATTATGGCAATCTGCATGACAAACAAGTTATTCATGTAATAAATAAAATTGACACTGCAACTGGTTTTACAAATTCAAACGATGAGATTTTAATTTCCGCGAAAAACGGGATTGGTATTGAAAAATTGATTGAAAAACTAATTGAGTTAGCAGGTGAACAAAAGGTTTCCGACCGAACATTAGTCAGTAATTTGCGACATTATGAAGCGTTGAATCATGCTTTAACATTTATTACAAACTCTGAAAATGCTCTAAAAGCAGG
This sequence comes from Bacteroidales bacterium, assembly GCA_031256055.1. GTDB lineage: Bacteria > Bacteroidota > Bacteroidia > Bacteroidales > P3 > WRKV01. Next base: position 2,796 of record JAIRRI010000048.1, on the reverse strand, counting down.
AATTTCAACAGATTTAGTCGCTATTGACATTCGAGGTGCGTTGCATCATTTAGGGGAAATTACCGGAGAGATTTCTACGGAAGAGGTTTTGGGGGCAGTGTTTTCGAGGTTTTGTATCGGAAAATAAACTAACAAAATAAACTAACAATAAACTATGAAAAAAAATCTTACCATCACTGTAATAATAGGCTTCTTGTTTGCAGTCTACAACACAGGAAACGCCGGAAACGAAGTAAAAAGATTACCCTCTAAAATTACAGTTACCTGTGAGGCTTGTGGAAAAGGAGCAATTATTTTTGAGTATGACCATCTGAACCGATTAGTTAAAATTGAGAATATTTGGTTCGGAGATACTCTAAAAATTGAATATGATAAAAACCATAATCCTGTAAAAATGGACATTGACGGAGAAGAACGACTTTTTCAGTATAACGGAAATCAAATATCTGTGTCAAGAACAGGTCTCAAAAAACAACCTCACAAACCGGATATTCTAACTATAAATCCTAGCGGAAAACTTGTAAAATTGATACATTTACATTATTCTTCCCTAGTTGCTTGTGACATTATTGTAGAAGAAACTATCGAATTTTCCTATACCGACGAAACCACAACTACGACAGTGTCCACTAAATTTGAGGATAATGATTACGATGATAGCTACAAAAGTATCTACACTCCATCTCATGTCAAATCAATTTGGCAATATGTCAATGTTCCCGATTGGCTACTGACTTATACGGGAACTAATCTTCAAGCTGAGCTTTGGATGAAAAAAAACAGGAATATGCAGTCACGACATGAACAACATTACTTCGAATTTGAGTTTAACCCGTTTGAACTTGATACATATACTTATGAATTGGACGATAACGGCTATGTTAAACAAATAAACATAGAAAGTCGGACGCACATGTTTGGAAATTTTGACAAAATCTACTATTCAACAGTAAACATCGAATATATTCCGGCTTCTAAAAACGAATAGTGTCTAATAGACCGTCTTTTGAGTTCAGTTACACCCTCTAATTCATACGATATACCTTGTCTACACCTTCAATTTTTCGAAGTTCAGAGATAAGTGAATTCAGGTGATCGACATCCGAAATATAAAGCATAATGGTGCCTTCAAAAACACCTTCGGCAGCATCCATATGAACGGATTTTGCATTCAAATCCAAGTTTTTCGTAATCACACGGGTTAAGTCTCGCCATATGCCTTTTCGGTCGTTACCGGTGAGTTTAATACCCACCAAAAACGTTACCTGTTCATCTTTTTTCCACTTCGTTTTTACAATACGATTACCGTATTTCGACATCAATTCAATCGCATTCGGACAGTTGGTACGATGGATTTGAATGACGTTGTTCGGCATCAAAATCCCAATCACATCATCACCGGGAATAGGATTACAGCATGTCGAAATTTCGTATGCAATATTTTGCTTGTCTTTATCCAACATCAAGGATTCCGGCTTATCTTTAACTTGCTGTTGAATAGCCTCGTGAATGGTCGTTGGGTCGAGTTTACTTTTAGATCCAAACAATGTTCGCAACCAACTCGGCGATTTATTCGGTTTTTCAAAAACCGCCCAAATATCCTCTTCTTTCAACTGTTCGGTAGCAATGCGATAGTATAAATCCGTTTTATTTTTCGATTTTGTTTTCTCCAGAATCAATGATAACGCAACGGTATCCAATGGTCGCTTGGCCTCTTTAAAAAAGGTTTCCAACATATTAGAACCTTCGGAATAATACCGTCGTTTTTCTTCGTTCAAATAATTTTTGATGTGCGTTTTGGCACGCATCGTAACAGCAATATCAAGCCATTCCTCAGTTGGTTTCTGACGTTTCGACGTGATAATTTCGATTTGATTACCACTTGTCAAAATATGGTTGATTGGTACTAATTTGTGGTTGACTTTCGCGCCAATCGCAGTATTGCCAAGCTCGGAGTGAATATTATATGCAAAGTCTAACACAGTAGAACCAGATGGCATGGTTTTAAATTCACCTTTGGGTGTATAAACGATAATTTCTTCATTGAACAAATTTTGTCGAAATTCGTTCAAGAAATCCAACGCGTCTTTGTCACTACCCGTAAGCATTTCACGAATTTTGTTGAGCCAAATATCCAATCCGCTTTCTTGATTGGCGAAAGCCGCATCCTGTTTGTATTTCCAATGTGCAGCATAGCCTTTTTCGGCGATTTCGTCCATGCGTTTGGAACGAATTTGCACCTCGATCCATTGACCGGTATGGCTCATCAGCGTTGTATGCAAAGCTTCGTAGCCGTTACTCTTCGGCGACGAGATCCAGTCTCTCAAGCGCGCAGGATTAGGGCGATAGATATCAGTCAGAATCGAATAAACTTGCCAACAATCAGCTTTTTCACGATCATATGGTGCATCCACAATAATCCGAACGGCGAACAAATCAAACACTTCTTCAAATGCCACACGTTTGGTTTTCATTTTATTCCAAATCGAATGTATAGATTTCATTCGTCCGGAAATATTGTAGTTAAGCGATGTTTCGGATAATTTTTTTTCGATGGCGATAATTTCCGTATTCAACTGAACCGGTTTATTCTGGGAGAAAAGCGGGTTGATAAATAGACTTAAAAGAACAATACAGGATGCCAAGCATAACGTATTTTTCTTGGCGCCTCTGCGCCTCTGCGTGATATTAAATCGAAGATTTATCATTGTCATTGGGTTCGTTTTCTGGTATTGTTGGTTCATTTTCCTCCGGGAGAGGGCTTTCCCCCGATTCCTGGGATGATTTATCAATTGG
>JAIRRI010000183.1 GCA_031256055.1 Bacteroidales bacterium | reverse complement strand
AATATTGAATAAATATTGGGTTGTCCGTCAATAATAACTTGCGCCGCTTTTACTCTATTATCTTCTTTTGATAATTTGAAATAAGGCGGATTAGAAATAATGAAATCAAAATCTTGTTTGTTATCTGAAAAATTAATACTTGGCGGATTAAGACAATTGTAGTGTTCCATGATAAAATCATGGACACAAATAATATACTGAAATGATATTCCTTTGATAGAAAGCCAATCTTTTAGGTATGACAATGATTTTTCGGACAAAAAAATTAAGTTAGAATCTGTTTCGTAAGCCACCAAATTGATGGTTTCGATATTTGGGTTTTTAGCAACAAGATTTTCAACTAATCCGCAAGTCAATATCGCCGTTCCGCAACCGGGGTCTAAAATATCTATTTGCATTTTATTTGTTGAAACCAAACTGCCCATAAATCGGGCAATTGCTTGAGGAGTAAAGAATTGTCCGTTTTCTTTTTTGAAAGTTTGTGATACTGTTTGGGTATAAGCCGCTCCCAACCTGTCAACATAAATGCTGGGAAGTTCATTGTTTATTGGTGTTATATGGTTTGTGTCACAAATATTCATACTACAAATTATTCATATTGATGAAAATGTTTTTGGATTTTCTTTTGTTGACCAAGTATAATCTATCCCTGTCCAACCATGATATTTAGAACGAAACTGCTTCATTGAAGCATTAAATTGTCCAATTATCAAAATGCAATCACTGTTAGAGGGCAAAGATTCTTCATCTAACAAATCAAGGAATTCATTAGTTGGTTCTCTTTTAAGAATTTCTTTAATTTGTTCAAGAACGCGATTGATATTTTTGACTTTAAATTTGTTCAAAATTTCATCAGGTTTCTTTTTTGAGAACTCTTTCATTTCGTCATAAATTGACACTAATAACTTCTCAAGCATTTCAAATTTACTAACATCTGCTTGTGTTGGTAAATTTTGATTTATTTCTTTTTTTAGCATCTCATTTGTTATTTAAAGTTGAACTATTTGTTTCCATATTTGATTGTTTTCCATTTATTATCCATACCCACGTTTTATAGTCTTTCTGTTTTATATTTGTACATCTCATTTTTTCTAATGCTGAATAGTATTGTTCTAAAATCATTACAACATCACTTGTAGATGGTGTGTCGTCTTCATTAAAAACATCAAAATCGGAATATGGCTTTTTATTCTTTAATATATCATTCGCTTCTTTTAGCGATTGATTGATAAATTTTAATTTAAACTTATTAACAGCATCATTGGGATTTTTCTTTGATAAAATTCCTATTTCATTATACAAACCTTTGATTTGAGTTTGTACTTTTTCAAATTTAATAACTTCTTCTTCGCTTTTCATATATTTATTTAAGTTTAAGAAGGGCAAGCCCTTGTAAATTCAACGTATTTCTTTTTAAGATATTCTATTGGGTATCTCTGTTTGCTTTCAAAAACTTGAACCATTGCTTTTAAATCATTATCATCAAGAATTAAAATACATCTGCGTTGTCCTGACCACAAATCTATTGTATTTTGAAAAATATTTCTTTTAGGTGCATTACGGGTAACAATCACTCCAAAGTTTCCTAAATTATCATTCAAATATCTATTGATTTGAGAAATATGTTCTCTTTCAATTTGTTTCACATTTTTTAATTCAAATACAATTTGCTTTGAACCATAATCATCATAAATATCTTTCAAAAAATCAAAAGACCTGTTATTATAAAAAATCAAATCACGAATTAGTACATTTGAATCTGTCCGGCTTTGTTCTTGTGCAAAGTCAAGATGTGGATATAGCAAAGAAGCCATTAATTGACATACATTATCCTCGTACTTTATATCTGCATTGTCTGTTTTCCCTGTTGGCAATTTTACGATGGTTGACAGTTTCCTTTTTGCTGATGTAACAGGGATTTGTGTAAACAAAGGGTCATTCTTACAATTATCAAATTGCTTTTCTTTTATTTCTGTATAAGTTCGGACTAAATCGTAGTTGTGACGGTTAAAGTCTAATAATTTTATCCGATTAATTTCAGTTTTATCAATATTCGTCAAATAGTAGTTTCGGAAATAATCATCAGGGTTAATCCAAGGAATAAACCGCAACCATCTTTTTGGAATAAATACTATCGGCTGTTTAGTATTTGGATTAATTGGCAAGTAGGTGCTTTCTTCTTCAAATTTATATTTTTTTGAATTATAAACTCGTTCAAGTGTAACTTTTTCTATGGGTATTTTGTATTTTTCAGATTGTTCAATGGTAAAGTCAATAAGAAAAGATAAAATGAAATTACATGCGATATCGCTTATTCTGTCTTTTGAAATGTTATCAACCAATAATTGTACTTCTTCAAAATGAGTAAAGCCCGATTTAGAAATTTGTGGAATCACTTTAAAAGTATTCAACATGGAAGATGCTAACTTTTCTCCTATGCGTTTACCTTCTTTGGTTTTAGAATTTCCAAGTCCCACTTCGTTACATTCAGACGAATTTATAAGTATTTCTATGGCTTCCTTTTCATTTTCTTTGCTGACTAATGAGCCTAAATAATTGAAACTATTTGTAATTAAGGTGTGTAGAGCGTTATCTTGTTGTGATGGCGATTTCCATAATAAAAACGGGTCAAGATATAACGGAATATCTTCATCAAGAAATGGAATAGCAAAATCAACCTCCTCTTGAGTAAAAGGGATATTGTGATAATCATTCAATCGAGGACGGAATACTTTTGCGATTTCTAAAAGTGTTTCCAATGACGGCTGTGATTCGTTTGTACACCAACGTGATACTGTCGCTTCATTTTTTTCCAACGCTTCTGCAAGCCACTTTCCTGTGCGCTTTTGCTCAACAAGCGCTACTTTTAGTCTATTAATTTGCTCCATTCGTTTAATTATTGATATAATTTGCAAAGATATTGATTTTTTCTTATTCGTGTATAATATTTTTTCGTAAAGTTTTCAACAATATTACGTTCATCGTCCGTACTGCGCTCCCCGCATGACGGCTAACGGCGCGGCGGGTTGGCGATGTGGAGCGGAGACGGCGCTTGCGCCAACATAGCGGCATATCGCCAACCCGCAGTTAGGCGAAGTCCGCGAAGCGGATTTTGCCTAACTCTCTAATTGACGTACCTTTTGCTTTCTTATGATTTTTGAAAAACAATGCGTAACACATTATTTTTTCAAAATTTTTTTCTCGTTTTATTGGTGCGTTTTTCGTATTGTCGATGGTACGTCAATGCAACAAAATGCGAATCTTATAATTTATCCGGCTGGCTTGTTATTTTCCGTATGCTGTCCTTGAATGAAACCGCCGGTATCTGCCTTTTATTCTGACAACTGGGTAGCTTGGGAAGCTTCGAATGTCAATAAAAAAAGTGAAATTCCTTGACAAAGGCGGTGTGGCTACCAATCATACCAAAATGGCGTCACCGGCTAAATGAGACGCCAGGCATTGGGGGAGGCCCGGCAATTTAGTAGGCTTCCCCACGATGGAAACCATTTAACACGAGTGCATTGGAGGATGACAGATGGCGGAAAAACTGGCGATATACAAATGTAATGTCTGCGGCAACATGGTGGAAGCCGTTAACCAAAGCGCGGGCGCTATGACTTGCTGCGGCCAGGCGATGATTAAGATGAATGAAAACTCCACCGACGCCGCCGTGGAAAAACATGTGCCGGTCCTGACCAGAAAGGATGGCGGCTGGCTGGTCAATGTCGGCGCGGTTGACCATCCGATGCTGGCCGAGCATCTTATCGAATGGATTGAACTTCTCACCCCGACCAGCGTCTACCGCGCCTATCTAAAGCCGGGTGACAAACCCTGCGCCTTCTTCACGGTGGCCGACGATAAGGTCAGCGCCCGTGAATACTGTAACCT
>JAIRRI010000128.1 GCA_031256055.1 Bacteroidales bacterium | reverse complement strand
TAGTTTTTAGTTTTTTCGTTGTCGTTGCATGTCCTGCTGTTTCTTCGCCATGTCTTCGAGGCGTTGTTGCCACTTGGATTTGGTAACCGGCTTTTTGCGGTGTTCGGCAATCATGCGATGGATTTTTTCTTCGTTAATCATTTTGCTTGTTACCCAAGTAATCAGGAAGGTCATACACGTTGAAACGAAATAATAATAGTTCAAAGCGGATGAAAAACTGTTCAAAAATCCTAACAACATAATCGGCATGAAATACATCATCATTTTCATTCCGGGCATTGTTGTTGCCGCTGAATTTTGTCGCATGGTCATTCGCGTATAAAATACGTTTGAAACCGCCATCATGAGTGCAAACAAACTAACGTGGGCACCGTAGAACGGAATTTTGAACGGCAAATAAACAATCGAATCGTAACTCGACAAATCGTCCGCCCAAAGAAACGATTCTTGACGCAATTCAATACTACTCGGGAAAAAGCGGAACATCGCAATCAAAATCGGAAATTGGATCAACATCGGAATACAGCCTGCTAATTGATTAATCCCCGCTTTTTTGTAAAGCGCCATCATGGCTCGCTGTTTTTCCCTCGCTTGTTCGGATTTTGGGAATTTTTTGGCTAATTCGTCCACTTCGGGTTTTATAACCCGCATTTTTGCCGATGAAACATAGGATTTCAGCGTGAGCGGTGATAAAACAAGTTTGAGAAGTATCGTCAAAATTAAAATAATAATTCCATAATTGAAATTAAATTTTTGCAGAAATTCAAACGTTGGAATCACGGCAAAACGGTTGACCCACTGCATCAAAAAGAATCCCCATCCGAGTGGAATCAGACGCTCCAAATCCATTTTGTAAGAGGTTAGCGTGGAGTATCGGTTTGGACCCAAATACAATTCCATGTTGATGCTGTAATTTTCGTCGGACTTGTAAGGCAGACCAATCAAAGCGTTCAACGTTTTAACATAATTTGCTCTATCGCGATTCGGATCAACAAAACTCGCCAAATCAGCATTCATAATCGGGTCGTCTTTCATGATGAGAACCGACGAGAAAAACTGATGTTTGAATGCTACCCAACGCAACGGAGTTTTGATTTCCTCTCTCACATCGCGGGTTTCACTCAAATAGTCAACTTTGCCGTTGTTGGGTTTGAAATAAACTCCGGTGTTTGGATCTTCCAAATTTGGTGCTTTTTCATTTCGCGGTAAAACAGCATTCCAATGCAAATCAATAAAATTTGCTCTGTTTGTGATGACGTCGTTCATGCCAACGAAATTTATCTGAAAATCGATCATGTAATCGTTTCCTTTAAATCCGTAAACAAATTCGATGTATCGCGATTTATCTAAGGTTTCGCCCTCGTCTGCATACAATCGCATGGAGATTTGCGCAGTTTCGTTTCCTGTGATTTTAGCACCGGTCGGAACACTTGAAATAATCTCAAAGTAATAGTCTTTACTGTTGATCAAACGATTATTCACAAAAAATGAAATGTAAAAATCGTGCCAGTTTTGGTCGAACAATGTAATATTAAAATCTCTTGTCCATACGAGATAATCTTTCAGTGTAACACGTTCGGGCGTTCCGCCAAGATTTTTGAAATCAAGCAAAAATACATCTGTTTCAAGTGTTACAGTTTGGATTTCGCCGTGCAAACTGTTTGAAAAAATGTTGTTTTCGTCCTTTACAGGAACGGATTTTTGGGTTTGTAGAGACGCACGGCCGTGCGTCTCTACATCACCGATTATTTCTGTGTCTGAATTTTCCGTAGCCAATCGCGCCAACGAATCCTGTCGCAATGCCGCTGCAATGCGTTGTTCTTGTGCTTCGCGAGCCATTTGTTCGCGCTGTTCCGCACTTGGTGAAGCCCACCAACTGTATCCAACAATCAGTGCGAAAATTAAAATCAGACCTGTAATTGTGTTTCTATCCATGATTTGTGTATTTTCAAAGGGTACAAAGATACGAAAAAAAATGCAAATAAAGTACTTTTTAAAATTATTTTTTTGAGCACCTAAAGCCATAAAAAAGAAGGTGCAAAATTTCGCACCTTCTGAGATTACCGTGTTACAATAATTTGTTCTCTGATCAATTCTCCACCACCTTCCACATGCAGGTAATACGTGCCGGGTGGCAATGAATATGTGTTGAATTTCACCGGACGGGGCTTGCCGTCGCGGTGGCGATGTCTGAAGCGAGTTTGCCTTGGGGCGTTGCCGAGATTATCCAGGAGTTTGACGGTGTACTCCACCGGGGTATCTGTGTCGGGGAGTTCCTCAAATTCGATAGCGAGTTCACTGTTTACTGGATTGGGTGAATAAAGAATTTTCATTTTTGCACAAGGGTCGGGGTAGTATGTGATGAGCACAGGCTCGCTCCAACCACAATGATTTTCAACCATGACATTAATGCGAGCTATATCCTTATAAAGATCAATCATTCTTAACGTTTGGCTGATTACTATATTTTTTAAATATACATTTTCAACCTCAGCAGGCCTGATTTCTTCCCATGTTCCTCGGAGAAT
>JAIRRI010000009.1 GCA_031256055.1 Bacteroidales bacterium | reverse complement strand
ATAATGGTTTCCGAAGTTGGGCGAACGATCAATTCCTCCTCCAATTTCGCAAATTCATCAACCACAATCTTGCCATCGGCATCATTTTTCAAACGATAATGCGTTACAACGGCGCACTCTTTGGCAAATCCTTCCACATGCGAAGCCTCCTTGCTGAAAAACGATTTGGGGATGAAAAGCGGAAAATACGCGTTCTGATGTCCTGTATCTTTGAACATTTTATCCAAAGCATCGCGCATTTTTTCCCAGATTGCATATCCATAAGGCTTGATCACCATGCAACCTCTGACCGCAGAATTTTCTGCCAAATCAGCTTTGATAACCAGCTCGTTATACCATTCGGAATAATTTTCTTTACGAGAAGTGAAATTTTTTGCCATAAAATTTTTGAGTTTGGTACGGTTTTTGTATGTATGAAATTAAAGTGAGTAAATCCACTGCAAAGTTACAAAAAAATACGCAATAAATCAAACCAAATAATAGAGAAAGGGTAAAGCCATGAAAAACTTAACATTAATAATTGGAATTTCGGCATTGTTTTTAGCTTCTTGTAGCACAACGAACAATGTGACTAATGTTCGTCACGACGATCAGTTCTTCACCAGAGCCGATGCTCAACGTGAAGCTGCTCGCGAGCGTGAAGCTCGTGAACAAGCTGCTGCTCAAGCCGAAGCACGTTTAAGACAACGCGAAGCCGCAGAAGCTGCTGCAAGACGTCAAAATCAACAGGCAAACGTCGAATATGACGACGATGCTTACTACGATGATAACTTTGCATCGGGTTATGATCCTGATGATTACTACGATTTTCAGTATTCCGCGCGTATACGTCGTTTTCACAGCTCTACTTCCTTTCCGGGGTATTATAATGATTTTTATACCAACATGTTTTTTTACACCGCTGATCCGATGTTTTTCGGAACCAGTATCTATTTTGGATCCAGTTGGTGGTTTCCTCGCACGCGTTGGCACGTTTGGTGGCGTCCGACTTGGATGGCTCCGACTTGGGGTTGGTCATCATGTTGGGGTTGTCCATCTTGGGGATGGGGTCCCTCATGGGGTTGGGGTAGCCCGGGTTGGGGATCGCCTTGGGGATGGCGTCATCCGTTTGCCCGTCGCAGTGATTGGCACTTTTATCGCTGGAACTACAATTTCTTTGATAGAAACACCGTAAACTTCCGTAATTTTGAACCTCGTCCACGCCCAGGCGGTTCAGGTGGATTAGCAAATTCGAATTTTGGTAGAGATGACCGTCGACCAACTACTGCAGTGAGACCAGGTTCAGATGTTACTTCCAACCGTCCGACAAGAGATAGAGATTTTGTAGCAAGATACGAGAATTCGATTAGAGATAACAATAATCAACGTCCAACTCGAGATAATGTTGCAGGTGCAACTCGTCCAGGTACAGGAAGTACAGGAGCCACAACTACACGTCCTTCGCGCGATAATGATAATAATGCGATTAATCGCGAACAGCGCCCAGGCACAGGACAAGCAGATGCTAACCGTTCGACGACTCGCGACAGACAAGATGTTTCCACATTCCCAACTCGTCCGGATGTAAATGCTGCACCTTCGCGTGAAGCCCGTCCGCAACAGCCTGCACAAGGTGGAGTGCAAGGTAGTACGCCTCGTCCCGCTCGCAATAATGTAGTGGTGCCGAACAATCCGCAACCTGTTCGTGGTAACAATCCGTCAGCAACCACATCGGAACCCAGACGCTATCAACCGGTAACCCAACCATCGCGGTCTCCTCAAGAGTTTAGCAGTCCGTCTTCAAGAACTCCATCAACGCCAAGTTCGAGCAGTCCGTCGAATGTTTCGAGACCATCATCAAATCCCCCATCATCAGTGGGTAGCAGCCCGTCAAGAGGAGGAGGAAGCGGTGCATCATCAGGAGGTAGTTCGGGTGGAGGTTCATCGAGAGGCGGTAGCAACTCGTCATCATCCGGAAATTCGGGTTCAGGGGGTTCAGGCTCCACACGTAGATAATTAAAAAACAAACCAAAAACAATTATAGTCATGAAAAAGTTTTTAAAAATTACAGTTTTATCGTTGTTTGCAACACCGATATTTGCGCAATATTTGGATTTACATCGATATGATCAATATGCGCTTGCTTTTACTATGCCATCATTAAATGGAAATGCCCGCTTTACAAGTATGGGCGGGGCTTTTGGAGCCTTAGGCGGAAATCTTTCTGCGCTTAGTACAAATCCTGCAAGTATTGGAATTTACCGAAGTGGTGAGTTTTCGTTTACACCTGCACTGACCCTTGGAAAAACCGAAGTAACACCTATTAACACCGCAGACGCACGTATGCGAGAAGCAGACAGAATGAATTTCAATGTTGGAAATTTAGGGTTAGTTAGTGTATTTGACATTGCAAAAACAGATGGTGAAAACGAATGGAAAATGTTGCAATTCGGATTTGGAGTGAACCGCTTAGCAGATTTTTGGAATCGTTCAAATTACTCAGGTTATGTGAATTGGACGTATTTAGATGAAATTACTTCGGAGGCTAATCGCTTCGGAAATGTGAACCAATTTACTACTCGCGGACTTGCGTGGGATGCGGAGTTGCTTGATTTTGATACAATTAATAGAGAATTCTTTAACGATTTGAATGAAGTTTTTAATCCGTTGACAGGAAAATGGAGTAGAACGGACGAAGGACTCACCCAAAGTCAAACTACTGAAACCAGAGGTGGTATCAACGAATGGTATATGACTTTTGGTGGAAATTATGGTGATATCTTGTATTTGGGAGCAACGATTGGTCTGCCATCTGTAAATTATCGTCAAATCCGAACCCTCACCGAAAGAGATCAAAAAGGGCAACATCCTGATTTCGATTTTTGGAAACTTCGAGAAAGTTTGGAAATCACTGGAATAGGAATAAACTTGAAATTGGGTGCCATCGTGAGACCTACGGATTTTTTACGCTTGGGATTAGCCGTTCATACGCCCACACGTTATACATTGAAAGAAAATATAACTAGAGAAATTACAGTACCATGGCGATCAAGACCGTATAGAGAATCAGCACCGACATTTGAATACAGTCTTCGCACACCAACGCGTTTGATTGGCTCTGTAGGTCTTGTGATTGCAAGACAAGCTCTCATTGGCGTAGAGTATGAACATTTGAATTACGGAAAAATGAGAGTTAGTGGTTTGGATCCAAATTTTGACGATGATAATGATTTTATCGCAGATAATTATCGCACGGGTGGAGTCATCAGAGTCGGTGGCGAATACCGTATGGATCAGGTAAGTTTACGTTTAGGTTATAATTATACGATGACTCCTTATAATGCAAATAGTTTTGCAGCGTCAGATTTTTCCGGACATTCATTTTCAGCAGGTCTTGGATTTGTTACCGGCTCAACCTCGATTGATTTAGCGTATGTCAATACCATGAGAAAATACGAAATGCAACCCTATAGTGGAATGCTTTGGAACAAATACAATGTAACAGGACACCAGTTTCTGGTAACATTTGGCTGGAGATTTTAAATCTAATTTTGGGAATATTGGATTTGTTGTTGGGGCGTACAAAGTGCGCTCCTTTTTTATGTTGCTAATTGGCTATTTCAAAAATAATTTGTATCTTTGCAAAAAAAGAAAACAACAAATCATTATGAAAAAAATCCTCACCACCATGACCGTTCTTACGGCAATGCTTGCAACCTCTTGCAACTGCAAAAAAAGCAAAGACTGTGCTTATCCCGAAAACGCAAGATATTTTGCGTTGATTGAATTGACAGCTGATCTGTCGCAATTTAATGAAAAAGAAAAACAATTACTCTCGTATCTCTTTGAAGCTGCTGCTTTGATGGATGATGTGTTTTGGAAACAAGCCCACACAGGCAATCGTTGCGAGTTTTTGAAACAATTCAGAGGTAATGTGGAAGACGCAGCTTTCGCGAGAATCAACTACGGGCCTTGGGAGCGTCTAAACGGAAATTTGCCTTGGGTTGAAGGCTACGGCGCAAAACCTGACGGTGCTAATTTTTATCCTGCCGATATGACGAGAGAAGAATTTGAAGCCTTTGATTGTCCTAATAAAACCAGTCTTTACACGTTGATTAGACGCGATGAAAATGGCAATTTGGTTTCGGTTTGGTATCACGAAGCCTACAAAGAAGAATTTACAAAAGCATCAAAACTTATTGCGAAAGCAGCCGAATTGGCTGATGATCCTGCATTCAAACGTTATTTGGAACTTCGTTCAAAAGCCTTATTAACTTCGGATTATTTTGAAAGCGACATGGCTTGGGTTGACGTGAAAAATGCGAAATTCGACTTCATCGTTGGACCGATCGAAAACTATGAGGACAAACTTTTTGGCTACAAAACCGCTGCTCAAGCACTTGTGCTGATTAGAGATGTGGAGTGGAGCCAAAAATTAGATAAATATGTGGCCATGCTTCCGCATTTGCAAACACAATTGCCGGTTCCGCCTCAATTCAGAGCGGAAATACCCGGGCTAGATTCCGAAATCAGTGTTTTTGAAGCCGTGTTTTATCAAGGTGATTGCAATGCGGGAAGCAAATCCATTGCTGTGAATTTACCGAATGATGAGCGTATTCACGTTGAAAAAGGCAGTCGCAAATTGCAATTCAAAAATTCGATGAAGTTTAAATTTGACAAAATTTTACTACCGATTACAGATGTGATTATGACACCCGAGCAGCGCAAATATGTTACGTTTGACGCGTTTTTTGAAAATGTTACATTCCACGAAGTATCTCATGGTATGGGCATCAAAAATACGATCTTTGGCAAAGGCACAGTTCGCCACGCTTTGAAAGAAACGTATGCAGCAATGGAAGAAGCCAAAGCGGATATCATGGGCTTGTTTTTGATTGACTACCTCCATCAACAAGGCGAAATGACGTCCGAAGATGTGTATAACAATTATATTACGTTCTTTGCAGGAATTTTCCGCTCGGTGCGTTTCGGTGCAGCAAGTGCACACGGACGTGCAAACATGCTTTGTATGAGTTGGTTTGAACAGGCAGGCGTATACACTCGGGATGAAAACGGTTTTTATACGGTAGATGTGGAAAAAATGCGAGAGGCTGTTCGCTCGGCATTGCACCATATCTTAATTGTACAAGGAACGGGAGATTATGAGAGAGCCGAAAGATTGCTTCGTGAAAATTCCAGTATTACGCCAACGTTGCAAGCGGATTTGGATCGTATCAATGCAGCTAACATTCCGCGCGACATCTACTTCAAGCAAGGCAAAAAAGTAATGGGATTGAAATAATCCGAATATGCTGATTCGTCTAACCAGATCCAATCATTCGGCACAACTGACTTTGCTGATTTTGCTGACCTTGGCGTTTTGGGTTCGGGATTTTGTGGTGCATAC
>JAIRRI010000189.1 GCA_031256055.1 Bacteroidales bacterium | reverse complement strand
TGGTGGTGAAATACGCTTCGATACACGGGTTTGCGATTTTGTTGTTCATGATAAAAAAGTTGTTACAGTTGTTGATCAAAACGGTTCTGAAATTCCTTGCGAGACTGTTATCTTAGCCACAGGACATTCGGCAAATGATATTTACGAATGGTTTTACAACCATCAGTATGCTATAGAGGCAAAACCTTTTGCCATAGGTGTTCGTGTGGAGCATCCACAAGCGCTGATTGATAAAATACAATATCACGAGTTGCTACGTAATCCGCATTTGGAGCCCGCAACATACAGTTTGAGTGCGCAAGTCGACGGACGTGGTGTATTCTCGTTTTGTATGTGTCCGGGAGGTGTAATTATTCCTGCGTCAACAACAGAAAAAACATTGGTGGTTAACGGAATGTCCAATTCTCAACGCAGTTCTTCATTTGCAAATTCGGGAATTGTTGTAACGGTTAATGTGGATGATTATAGTAATTTCGATGCATTTGGAGCATTGTCAGGATTGCGTTTTCGAGAGACTATCGAACAACGATTTTTCGAAATAGGAGGAGGAAACTATAAAGCCCCAGCACAAAAAATGTATGACTTTGTGAAAGGAAAAACGTCAATAGAATTGAATGCAAGTACATATCATCGAGGTCTAGTTTCTGCGGATTTTAATAAAATTTTACCCGATTTTATTGCTTCATCTTTACAAAAAGTATTCTACGAATTCAATAAAAAAATGCGTGGTTTTTTAACCAATGATGCTATATTAATTGGTTTGGAATCGCGCACCTCATCGCCCGTCAGAATTCCCAGAAACGAAAACCGCCAACATCCCGACCTCTGCAATCTTTATCCTTGCGGAGAAGGTGCCGGTTATGCCGGTGGGATTACATCTTCGGCGATAGATGGAATTGCTGTGGTTCAAGCGTTGTTGCTTGATGCAAAATGAGCGCAACACCACTACGATACAATAATTATTCACAAAATCTAACCAAACAATTTGGTGTCAGATTGCAAAAATTGTCCATAGATGCTGGTTTTTCGTGCCCTAATCGTGATGGAACGATTGGAACAGGAGGTTGCACATTTTGCAATAATGATGCGTTTAATCCGTCGTATTGCACGCCTCAAAAGAGCGTTACGCAGCAAATTCAAGAAGGTAAAAGCTTTCATCAATTTCGTTACAAACGTGCGTCGAAATATTTGGCTTATTTTCAAGCGTATTCCAACACGTATGCACCGATTGAAAAGTTGAAGTCCTTGTATGAAGAGGCTTTGAGTGATATTGACGTAGTTGGATTAGTTATCGGAACGCGTTGCGATTGTTTGGACGAAGAAAAATTGAATTATCTCGCCGAACTTTCGAAATCATATTATATTGTGCTCGAAATCGGCGTGGAATCTTGTTACAACGATACGTTGAAATTAATCAACCGCGGTCATACCTTTGAGGATGCCGAGTTTTGGATTAAAAAAGCCGCTGATTTGGGCATAAAAGTTGGCGTTCATCTCATTTTTGGTATGCCTGATGACACACGTGAAAAAATGTTGGCGCAAGTTCAAAAAATCAACCAACTGCCCATCTACTCTATAAAATTTCACCAACTTCAAATCATCAAAGGCACAAAAATGGAACAACAATTTTTGGAAAACGATCCGAATTTCAAGCCGTTGTTTTTTGAATTGGACGACTATTTGGATTTTGTGGTGGATTTTATCGAACAACTTCGTCCCGATATTATCATCGAACGCATTGCAGGCGAAGTTCCGCCGCGATTTCAGGTTGGTCCGGTTTGGGGCGGTATTCGCAACGATCAGATTATGGTGCAATTTGAAAAACGCTTAGCCGAGCGTGAAACTTTTCAAGGACGTACTTTTTTCAAAAAAGCATAGAATTTACAGCCGAAAACAACAAAAGGTCGAGGCAGTAATAATAGCCACTTTTTCAAGAAATGCAGATGGCTATGCCAAATTTCTTTTTTCGAAAAACCTTTGAACGTGTCTGAAAATAGAGCGTTTATATGCTTCTTCTGGTCTTTGGAAAACCGTTTTTTGAATTGAAAAAATAGCGCATATAGACCTAAAAAACGTCGCATGGATGCTGTTTTTGCGATTCTCGCTTCTTTGGACTGTTCACCAAAGTGCAATATAACAAGTTCTTCGCGCAATTTGTCGGAGTATAAAATGGCAAAACGTAGCAGAGTAGGGGCTTTTGTTCTTGATTTTGGGTGTTGACGATAATAATAACCTGCTTGACAAAAAGCAACCAATTTTGCATCAAATAACAAGGCTTGCGAAACATATTCGTCGAGGTTTAAGGTGTCGTTGGAAAGATCGAAATTTGCTGCAGTATACAAGTTTTTGTGAAACAAACCGTTTGCAGGAATATTCCATTCCCCGATGGTTAGCATACCGGCTACCTGTCCTGATATAATTTGCCAAAAATCAAAATTGTCTTCCGGAGTTTTTTTTAGTATTTGGGTAGCTTGTTCATTGATGAATTTAAGTTGAAGTAGAACGATGTCTGCGTTAGTCTGTTCTTGGCGGTTGATAAGGATTTCCAGGCAATCTAAATCCAAAAAATCATCGGCATCCACATCAAAAAACCAATCTCCGCTTGCTTTGGAACGTGCAAAATCTTTGTTTTTTTGAATATTTCCGCAATGTTCGACATAAAATGCTTTAAATCGAGCGTCGGATTTCAAAAAAGTATCTATAATCCGTGTGCTTTCATCTGTCGACCCGTCGTCAATAATCAAACATTCCCAATTCTCGAAAGTCTGATTTCGAATACTGTTCAAGCATTCGGCAAGGTAATTTTGTGCATTAAACACTGGGATAAAGATTGAAATTTTAGGCATGTCGATTTTTTAGATAGTTCAACATAAATTTCCATTCGTCTAATTTCAGCAAGTGCGCACCAATCGCATAAACACCAAGACCTGAAATTCCACCACACACTAATTTCATAAAATCACTTGCAGAGGCGTAATAGGTTGTGCCCAAAACCACCAACCATGCTACAATACCTGAAAAAACCGCCAATCCAAGCACAGGCAACACGATTTTCAATTGTTCAATCCATCGAATGGATAGATATTTTTGCAAAAAAATCACGGATACAACCATATCAAAAAACGCGTAAAACCCGATTGACGCGCAAATCCAGAAAATTCCGTGAGGCAAACACATAAAAAACACTGTAAATCCGAATGCTTTTTTGATGATTTGCGACATTAAATATGGTCTGCTAAATCCTTTCGCTAACAACATGCGCTCGTTCGTTACCAAAACCGGATACCACAGATACGAAAGACACAAAATTTGTAGAAAAGGCACCGCTTGCAACCATTTTTTAGTCAATACAAACGAAACAAACGGTTCTGCCAAAACAGCCAGCAGTATGGCCAGCGGGAAAATAATAAAACACGCCAACGATAAAAATCGGTAAAAAAGATAATGTTGTTTGTCAGGATTATCGTGAAACGTGGATTGCAGAGGAATAAACGAACGCGCGATGGTGTAGGCAATGTTGGTCGTCAATAAATTACTGAGGTTGTAACCTTGTTGAAAAAGTCCTAATTCGCCAACGGTATAGCGTCTTCCGATGAAAACAGCATATATGTTTTTGTATATCGTATCCAACAATGCAGACAACGTAACTGCAAACCCGAAACTGAACAACGATTTCAGCGATGTCAGACTGAAAATTAATCGCGGACGCCAACGCTCACCAAATATCCAATAACATGCAATTCTCAACGAGTGGTTGGTCAAAAATTGAAATACTAAAGCCCAAACACCATAACCGTAATAGGCTAATCCAACGCCAAATAATCCGCTTATCAGCATTGCTGACATGCCGATAAACGCTTGTTTTTTAAACTTTAAGGCGATGTCCAATTTTGCACCATGAACAGCGCCAAATGACCAAATCACAACATTCAATCCCACCACTTTAATGATAGGAATGAGGGCGGGTTGTTCATAAAATCTTGCAATAAATGGTGCAGACCAAAAAAATACGCCATAAAGAACTAGCCCGAATAGAACATTAAACCAAAAAACAGTTGAAAAATCGTTTTCCGTTGGATTCTTTTTTTGCACCAACGCCAGTGGTAATCCGCCATCCATCAACATCCAGCCCGCCATCAAAAAAATAAAAACCATGGCTATCAAACCATAATCCTCCGGCATGAGCATACGTGCTAATGCAATCGTAAAAATGGCTTGAAACACTTGTGTTCCAAACCGTTCTATACTGGTCCAAGCCACACTGCGAAAGGTTGTATTACTCATTTTTCGGTTTAAATAATATCCAGAATATTGCTACAAACATCACATTCAAAATCACAGACGTCAAATAAATTCCTCTCGTTTCATTCGGTTGCCAATGCAAAATCATTGTTTGAAAACCCAACACAGCATTGCAAACCAACCACAAACTAACGAAAAAAATGTAATACTTCAACCGTTGTTCGTCTTTTCGGAATAACACCATTAATACAGCAAGGCAGAGCACTTCAAAGCCCAAAATAAACTCCAAATTGTAGTTAACCAAATTTCCTAAAAGATCCAATCCGTAATGTAACATCAGCGCAAAAAATATCCCGAAAATCAGATTTTGCCAAGTTTTCAGCACCAATGCGAGCAAACACACGGCAAGTCCGAGAAATGCCCAAGCCTGATGCAACGGATGAAGTAAAAAGGAATTACCAATTCCCGAGTCGCGATAGTAATAAATCAAATGATCGGCGTCAATCAGATTTACTGCCATTGCAGCGATTGCTAATGGGAAAAATTTCAAGCCAAGAGGTTTATGCACTATTTTTGCGAGAGTGATGGAGGCTAAAAGGTGTCCTGCGAGATACATAATGGTTAAATGGTTTTGGATGGTGGCTTAGACTCCGCTCAGCCATCGGTCGTTGAGCGGAGTCGAAACGACCTTTTTCTAAACAGCAACTTCCGCTTTAATATGCGGATGCGACTGATAGTTCAACAATTCAAAATCATCATAAGTGAATTCGAAAATAGTTTTGATATTAGGGTTAAGTTTCATTTGCGGCAAAGGAAAAGGCTCTCGTGTAAGTTGTGTTTTCGCTTGTTCGAAGTGATTGGAATAGAGATGTGCGTCGCCGAGTGTGTGAATAAATTCGCCAGGCTGCAAATCACAAACTTGTGCAACCATCAGTGTTAGTAGGGCATAAGACGCA
>JAIRRI010000122.1 GCA_031256055.1 Bacteroidales bacterium | reverse complement strand
AATTCCAACTCACGATTACATCTACTTTGGCCACGGTTGCCGTTGCAATATGTCGGCAGTCAATCAAACTTTTTATTCCAACCACTTTTTCTAAAACATACTGTTCTGCCAACCATTCTGCATCTTTTGACATCTGAATTTTTTCGAAATTATCGTCTGTATATTGTTGTAGTAGATTTTTGACTTGTTCGGGTGCTTTTTCAAGTTCGTAATCCAACACATCGGAGAGCACAAAGCACACTTCTTTTCGTTCCAACTGCTTGAACAACGCTTTGGTATCCTCGCTAAATTCCTCGTCGAAAAAACCGCCAATAATTGAGGTGTCTATGTAGTAGCGTTGTTTCACTCTGGTTTAATCTGGTTTAACTTCGTTGAGCTCGTACTTCGTGCTTCGAATTGCAAAGATACGAAAAAAGTTTGATATAGCAAGAGGATTTCTCGACGGAGTTTATCCCAAGTATAGTCGAGTGACTTGTAATTATGACCCTACTCATAACTCATAACTTCTGATTTTCGTATGTTTTTTCTAAAAACGTAAAATTGTTGATAAATAGTTGAGTTATTAACAAATATTTCGTACCTTTGCAAAACCAAAAAATCACTCAAAAACCAAATACCATGAAAAAACTCTCATTTCTTAGCTCAATCATGCTGGTAGCATTGATTTTGCTCAGTTCTTGCGGCAAACGCTACAAGTACGAATCTTGTCCAAACGATCCGCTACACGCTCGAATTTACACGCTCGACAACGGATTAAAGGTGTATCTCTCCGTTTATAAAGATGCACCGCGTATTCAAACGTTGATTCCGGTTTTGGCCGGCGCAAAAAACGATCCAGCAGACAATACCGGTTTGGCTCACTACTTCGAACACTTGATGTTCAAGGGTACAGAACAATTCGGCACCATCGATTTTGAAGCCGAAAAACCCTATCTCGACGAGATTGAGAGACTTTTCGAAGTTTTCATCCGAACAACGGATGAAACTGAACGCAGAGCGATTTACAGAATAATCGACAGCGTTTCATTTGAAGCTTCAAAATACATGATTCCAAACGAATACGACAAACTTATGTCAGCCATTGGTGCAAGAGGTACAAACGCGTGGTGTTCCTTTGATGCAACAGTTTATACGGAAGACATCCCAAGCAATCAAATCGAAAATTGGGCAAAAATTCAAGCCGATCGTTTTGCAAATGCGGTTATTCGCGGATTTCACACCGAATTGGAAACCGTTTATGAAGAGAAAAATATGTCATTAACTCAAGATTCTTGGAAAGTTATTGAAGCACTTATGGCAGGCCTGTTTCCGTTTCATCCATACGGAACTCAGTCTATTTTAGGTTCTCAAGAACATTTGAAAAATCCGTCGATTACAGCGATTAGAAATTTTTACAACATGTTTTATGTTGCAAATAACATGGCGATCATTATGTCGGGCGATTTTAATCCCGATAAAGTGATTCGAATTATTGACAAACATTTTGGTAAACTTCCGGTTAACAAAGATATTCCGGAGGTTCCGGTTGGCGAAACAACCACGCTAAAAAACCCACTCAAAAAAGAAGTTTTGGGTAACGATCCCGAAAGTGTTTGGTTAGCATGGAAAGTACCGGGAGCGAAAGATCAAGAATCCGAAATTGCCGAAGTGATGGCAAGAGTTGTGAGCAACGGTAGAGCGGGTTTGATGGATTTGAATGTTATTCAACAACAACGTACACTCTCTGCCTTTGGTGGTTATTACAATTTGGTGGATCACGGCATGTATTATATGAGTGCTCGTCCGAAACAAGGTCAAACCTTGGAAGATGTAAAAACTATTTTGCTCGAACAAATCGAATTGTTGAAAAAAGGCGAATTTGACGATGAACTGCTCGAATCCATCATCAACAATTATAAATTAGAACAAATGATGAATTTGGAGCAAAATATTTGGCGCGCTTATATGATGTTGGATGCCTTCCAAGCCAGAACAGACTGGAGACATCACGCAAAACGTTTAGACCGAATGAGCAAACTTACCAAACAAGATATTGTGGATTTTGCAAACAAATATTTTGGCGATAATTATGTTGCTGTGAACAAACTTATCGGCAAGGATCCGAACGAGATTAAAATTGACAAGCCCGAAATTACGCCGATTCAAACCAATCGCGATTTGGAAAGCGAATTTTTGACGATGATAAGAAATACCGAAGTGAAGCCGATTGAACCGGTTTTCTTGAATTTTGACAGGGATCTTGATAAATTTGAGGCTAAACACAACATTCCGATTCTTTACAAGAAAAATACCGAAAACAAACGCTTTACATTGGACTATGTGTTTGATATGGGAACCAACAGCGACAAGGCTTTGGGCTTGGCATTCAGTTATCTTAACTTTTTGGGAACAAGCAAATATACGCCGGAAGAAATTAAAAGTGAATTCTATAAATTGGCAGTTCGCTTTAATGTTCATAGTGGTACCGATCGTGTGTATGTGTGGATTGACGGGCTTTCAGAAAATATGGAACGAGCACTCGTCTTACTCGAAGAGTTGTTGGCAGATGCGCAAGTGAACGAAGAAGCATTTAGAAATTTAATTTTGGATACCGAGCAACGCCGTGCTAATGCGAAATTGGAGCAATGGCAAATCTTTAGCAGATTGCAAGACTATGCCATTTGGGGTAAACATTCGCCAATGACAAATGTTTTGACTTCTGCCGAATTAAATGCTCTAAAACCAGAAGAATTGACCAATCGTGTTCAAAATTTATTGGCTTTCCAACATCGTATTTTGTACTACGGACCACTTGATAAAAAAATGCTTACAGACCTGATTAACAAGTATCACAATGTACATCAACCAATGCTTCCGGTGTTACCTTCCACAAAATTTGAGGAACAAATGACCAAAGAAAATTCGGTGTTGTTCACACAATACAATGCTAATCAAATTCTTTTTGCGATGGTATCTAAACGTGGCGAAAAATTTGATGATCAAAAAATTCCGATTGTTCGAATGTACAACACGTATTTTGGTAGCGGAATGAGTGCGATTGTATTCCAGGAAATGCGCGAAGCACGCGGTTTGGCATATTCCGCTTGGGCCGGATACAGCGAGCCTTCTCGCTTGGATCAAACCTATACGTTCTCAAGTTTTATCGCCACACAAAACGATAAAATGAACGATGCCGTAGAAGCGTTTCACGATATTATCAACAACATGCCACAGTCGGAAAATGCATTCGAAATTGCTAAAGAAAGTATTATTTCTAATTTGAGAACGCAACGCATCACAAGAAATCGCGTGCTTTGGACCTATCTCAATGCTCAAGATATGGGCTTGAACTTCGATAGAAATAAACTGACATTCGAAAAAGTTCAAGGTATGACATTGGCCGATGTAGTTGCTTTCCAAGAAGAGCACATCAAAAACCGCAAATACACCTATTGTATTTTGGGAGATGAAAAAACATTGAATTTCAAAACGATGGCAACTTATGGGCAGATTCGGAAATTGACGTTGGCGGAGATTTTCGGATACTAATTGTATGGGGCGGGTTAACCTCGCCCCTACCATTATCAACAAAAAATTGTCAATAAATTTGGCCATATCAAATATTTTTTGTACCTTTGCAGTCCAATTTTGGAAAAATCAATTAAAAATCAATTAAAATGTACGCTATTGTTGACATCGCAGGGCAGCAGTTTAAGGTTACGAAGGACCAAAAACACTTCGTTCACCGTTTGAACGCCGAAGTAGGCGACACGGTTGAGTTTGAGAACGTGCTCCTGACCGACGAAAATGGACAAATCACCATTGGTGAACCATTCGTTGCCGGCAAAAAAGTTACAGCGAAGGTGCTTATGCAAACTCGCGGAGAAAAAGTAATTATCTTTAAAAAGAAACGTCGTAAAGGCTATCGCAAAACCAACGGACACCGCGATTATATTACGCAAATCCAAATCGAGTCTATCAGTTAAAATTTAAAAATTATGGCACATAAGAAAGGCGTCGGAAGTTCGAATAATGGACGCGAATCACAAAGCAAACGCTTAGGCGTGAAAATCTTCGGCGGACAACAAGCAATCGCCGGAAACATCATCGTGCGTCAACGCGGAACATCTCACCATCCTGGTTTGAACGTGGGTCTTGGAAAAGATCATACCATCTTTGCCTTGGTTGATGGTATCGTTCATTTCCGCAAAAAACGCGACAATCGTTCTTACGTTTCGGTTATTCCCGCGTAATAACGCATTGTTTCAAATTATAAGGGGCGTATTTACGCCCCTTTTTTGTAAGAATACACGAATAAATCCGCTGCACTCAATCTTGAACCTTTTAAAATTTATACAAATATTTGAAAAAATCGTATCTTTGCAAAATGATTTACCCTCCAAACTTCAAAGAAAAAATTGCGTTTTCGAGTGTTGAGGAAACACTGAGAAAGCATTGTTTGTCGGTATTGGGACAAGAACACGTGGCTAATCTTTGCTTTGAAACGGATTTTGAAAATTTATTTGAAACGCTTTCACAAACCGAGCAGTTTAAGGCCATGTTGGAAGAGTTTGGAAATTTTCCTTCGCAGGATTATTTTGATTTGACGGAAACACTGAAAAGTCTTGAAGCGCAAGGAAATTTCATCGAATTGGAAGCCTTGCAAAATTTGCAGTTGTCGTTGCGAACGATTGCTCGAATTTTGGTTTACATCAATGCCTTGGATGCCGAGCGTTTTTCGAATGTAGTGATGTTGATTGACGATGTTTTTTTGCCCGAAGAAATTTTACAACACTTATTCGGATTGCTTGACGCACACGGGCAAATCGCCGACAGTGCCTCGCCCGAACTACGTACAATTCGCCAAGCCATTCGATCCAAACAAGCCGAAACGGACAAGCGTTTACGCCGATTGATGCAACAAGCAAAATCCGATGGCTTAATTGCCGAAGACGCAGAACCATCCGTGCGAAACGAGCGTTTGGTCATCCCCATTCTTGCAGGACAAAAGCGAAAAATCAAAGGATTTATTCACGATGTTTCAAACACAGGTCAAACTGTTTTTATTGAGCCCGAAGATGTATTCAATTTGAACAACGAAATTCGCGATTTAGAAAACGACGAAAGGCTTGAAATCATTCGAATTTTGAAAGAATTTACAAACCAAATTCGACCGCATATTTCCGAACTTTTGAATGCGTACAAGTTTTTAGGCATGATTGATTTCCTTAGAGCCAAAGCGATTTTGGCGATGGAAATGAATGCTGTAATGCCGATTTTATCTTCCGAACCCGAATTGGAATGGTGGGATGCGCGACATCCAATCCTTGAAAAATCCGTACAGAAACAAGGCAAAAAGATTGTTCCACTCAACATTCGCTTAGACGCAGATGATAGAATTTTAATCATTTCCGGACCGAATGCCGGTGGAAAATCCGTGTGCTTGAAAACTGTCGGATTGTTGCAATACATGCTACAATGCGGCTTGTTAATACCTGTGAGTGAAACCTCCGAAGCGGGTATTTTCGAACACTTATTTTTAGATATTGGCGACCAACAATCGCTTGAAAATGATTTGAGCACCTACAGTTCGCACCTCACAAATATGAGACATTTGGTTAATTCGGCAAACCCGAAAACATTGTTTTTGATTGATGAATTAGGAGGTGGAACCGAACCGCAAATCGGTGGTGCCATCGCCGAAGCCCTTGTGGAATATTTGAATAGCAAACACGCTTTTGGCGTGATTACCACGCATTACGCCAATCTCAAATTGTTGGCAGACCGCTTGGATGGCGTTGTGAATGGCGCAATGTTGTTTGATACCGATTTTCATAAACCGCTGTATATCTTGAAAACAGGAACTCCCGGAAGTTCGTTTGCCATAGAAATGGCAGAAAATATCGGTTTGCAAAAGTTCATTTTAGATGTTGCCAAACAAAAAACAGGCTCGTCGCAATTGGATTTCGAACAACAGTTGCAACAATTAAACGTAGAGAAAAAAATCCTCGAACAAAATCAATTGGAAGTCAAATTAGCCGATGAATTATTGTCGCAAACCCTCGAAAAATACAATAAATTAGCCAATTCGCTCGAAACGCAAAAAAAAGAAATTTTGAATAAAGCGAAAAACGAAGCCCAAAAAATCTTAGACGACGCTAATAAATTAGTCGAAAAAACCATCCGCGATATCAAAGAAGTCAAAGCCGAAAAGACTGCCACACGAGCCATTCGAGAGGAATTGACAACGATGAAAGAACATGTAGGGGCGAAACATGTTTCGCCTATTTCACCCAAACCCTATAGGGGCGAACCCACGTGTTCGCCCGCAACCACACCCATGTTAAAAATCGGCGATTTCGTCAGAATTTCAGAAAATGGTGTTGTTGCAGAAATCATTGAAATCAAAAATCAAAAACAACAAGCCGTCGTTTCATCAGGCTTAATCAAAATGACACTTCCGCTCGAACACTTGCAATATGTTCCAAAAGGACAAGTTCCAAAGCAAGACACGTTCCGAAAAAGCAAATTCGACAGCATTTTGAACGATATCAACGACCGAAAAGCAAAATTTAGTCCTAAGTTGGATTTGCGCGGGTTTAATGCCGAAGACGCCACTAACGCCACTTTAAAATTTTTAGATGATGCTATTTTGTTCAGCGAAAAACATTTGCAAATCCTGCATGGGCGTGGCGATGGTATACTTCGTCGAATTGTTCGCGACATTTTGAAACACAACAAAGACGTTCAAAGTTTCGACTACGAGCATATCGAACGCGGTGGCGATGGAATTACGATTGTGGTGATGAAATGATGTCTGAACCTTGATTTTATTAAGATTTGCAAGATTACTATGATTTTTTATCATCTTGATAATCTTTTTAATCTTATGAAAATCATGGTTCAGATTTTTTTCGTATCTTTGCACTTTTAAACAAAGAAAATGTCCGAAACAAAAGATATTCTACAAAATCTCACCGAAAGCGATTATAAATGGGGCTTCATCACCGATATCGCCACGGAAACCCTGAAAAAAGGGTTGAATGAGGATGTGATTCGGTTCATTTCCGAAAAGAAAAATGAACCGAAGTTTATGTTGGATTTTCGCCTAAAAGCCTTTGCCAAGTGGAAAACGATGATTGAACCTCATTGGGCGCATTTGGACTATCCGCCGATCGATTATCAAGATATTGTGTATTGGGCTGCACCGAAAGTTACCGAAGAAAAATCCAACGAAATAGATCCCGAATTAATCGAAACATTTAAAAAATTGGGTATCTCATTGGATGATGAAAAAATGTCGAAAGTGGCAGTTGACGCTGTCATGGACAGTGTTTCGGTAAAAACTACACACAGTGAAGAATTGTCAAAACACGGCGTAATTTTTTGTTCCATAAGTGATGCCATTCGCGAATATCCCGAACTCGTGAAACAGTACTTGGGCTCGGTTGTTCCGATTGGTGATAATTATTTTGCGGCGTTAAATTCTGCCGTATTTAGTGATGGTTCGTTTGTGTATATTCCGAAAGGCGTGCACTGTCCGATGGATTTGAGCACGTATTTTCGTATTAATGCCAAAGATAGCGGACAATTCGAACGCACGCTGATTGTCGCTGACGAAGGTGCTTTCGTAAGTTATATGGAAGGCTGCACCGCGCCACAACGCGACGAAAATCAACTGCATGCAGCAGTAGTTGAGATTGTTGCCCTCAAAGATGCTGAGGTAAAATATTCTACAGTGCAAAATTGGTATCCGGGTGATAAAAACGGAAACGGTGGTATTTATAATTTCGTTACAAAAAGAGGTATTTGTAAAGGCGCTAATTCTAAAATATCCTGGACACAAGTAGAAACCGGATCGGCAGTTACCTGGAAATATCCCAGTTGTGTACTGCAAGGCGACCACTCTACAGGCGAATTTTATTCTGTGGCATTAACCAATAACTACCAACAGGCAGACACAGGTACCAAAATGATTCATCTGGGAAAAAATACGCGCAGTTTGATTGTCTCTAAAGGGATCTCCGCAGGAAAAAGCCAAAACAGTTACCGAGGTTTGGTACGTGTAGCCAAAAATGCCGAGAATGCGCGTAATTTTTCGCAATGCGACTCGCTGCTAATGGGCGACAAATGCGGCGCGCATACATGGCCCTTTGTAGATTGCAATAACAAAAGCGCTGTTTTAGAGCATGAAGCCACTACTTCAAAAATTTCCGATGAACAACTTTTTTATTGCCAACAGCGCGGCATAGACAAAGAGTCTGCCATCAGTTTAATTGTAAACGGATATGCTAAGGATGTGCTGAACAAACTCCCCATGGAGTTTGCCGCCGAAGCCCAAAAACTACTGACAATTAGCCTCGAAGGGAGCGTGGGATGAGAAATTTAAGATTTAAGATTTAAGAATTGTTCATTATTCATTTATAATAATGCCGT
>JAIRRI010000106.1 GCA_031256055.1 Bacteroidales bacterium | reverse complement strand
CATATTTAGGCAGACTTAGGAATTTTATGATTATAACAAATAATTTTTTAGATAAACAAAAAAGTTAAAAATACAAAAAATGGATTACAAAAAAACAGGTGCCGCTCAAGATTGTATAACTCGCAACATTCAAAATTTCGACAAAACCACCGGTAACATCTATGAAACCATTGTTATTTTGGGCAAACGCGCAAATCAAATTTCAGCAGATTTGAAAGAAGAACTTCAAAACAAAATTTCGGAATATTCGCACGGATCGCGTTCGGATAATATGGACGACATTTTTGAAAACCGCGAACAAATTGAAATTGCCAAATTTTACGAAACAGTCCCTAAATCTACGCTTTTAGCAACACAAGAATTGCTAGTCGACAAAATCGTCTTCCGCGATCCGGCTAAAGAATTAGAATAATATAACAGATGTCTCTCGCAGGCAAAAATATCATTGTAGGAATTAGCGGCGGGATTGCGGCTTACAAAACCCTTTCGCTCATTCGGCTTCTGGTTAAAAACGGGGCTAATGTAAAAGTTGTTGTAACGTCGAATGCCCTGAATTTTGTTACAAAATTATCATTGCAAACGCTGTCGAAAAATAAAATTTACGACAGCGTTTTTTCTGAAATCAATGACTATTCGACCGAGCACATCGCTTTGACTGACTGGGCAGATGTGATGGTTGTTGCACCTGCCACAGCAAATATTATCGGAAAATTTGCCATCGGAATTGCCGATGATGCGCTATCAACAACATTTTTAGCATTCGATAAACCTGTTTTTATCGCACCTGCGATGAATAGCAAAATGTACGAAAATTCGGCTGTTCAACAAAATTTGCGAACGTTAATTGAGCGCGGTATTTATACTATCGAGCCACCAATCGGCGAATTGGCATGCGGTTGCGAAGGCAAAGGCAGAATGGAAGAACCGGAGGTGATTTTTGAGCTTATCACCGGTTTTTTTTTGAACACAAAAAAGCTTAGCGGTAAAAAGGCTTTGGTAACAGCTGGACCGACTTATGAAGCCATAGATCCCGTTCGATTTATCGGCAACCACTCGTCGGGATTGATGGGAATTTGCATTGCCGATGAGCTTGCTAATCGCGGTGCAGAAGTGATTTTGGTTTGTGGGCCAAGTGCTATAAAATCTAAAAATTCTTCGGTCAAATGTATGGATGTTGTTTCTGCGAAAGACATGTTTGAAGTTTGTAAGCAATATTTCGAAACTGCTGATATTACAGTATGTTCGGCTGCTGTTGCGGATTATACTCCAAAACAAATTGCACTACAAAAAATCAAGAAAAAAGACAACGATTTAGTTTTAGAACTCACCAAAAACCCTGATATTTTGGGCTATTTAGGCGAACATAAAACTTCTGAACAGTTTTTAGTTGGTTTCGCATTGGAAACAGAAAATGAATTGCAAAACGCCGAAAACAAGCTAAAATCAAAGCATTTGGATATGTTAGTTTTAAATTCGTTGAATGATCAAGGCGCAGGTTTCGGTCATACGACCAACAAAATCTCTATTCTTTTTCCAAACAAAAACACTAAACATTTTGAACTAAAAAATAAAACGAATGTTGCAAAAGACATTGTTAATGAAATTGCAAACAACTAAATAAAACATATGAAAGGTAAAAGTTTAATCTCCATCAACGATTACAGCAAAGACGAGATGCTTCGCATTTTAGACATTGCTGAAGGTTTTGAAAAACAACCGCGTCAACCGATTTTGAGCGACAAAGTTGTATCAACCTTGTTTTTTGAACCATCTACACGCACACGATTGAGTTTCGAATCTGCTGCAAATCATCTTGGCGCACGTGTGATTGGTTTTACAGACGCAGCTTCGAGCAGCACAAAAAAAGGTGAATCTTTGAAAGACACCATTCTCACCGTTGCTTGTTATTCCGACATCATCATCATGCGACATCCACTCGCAGGAAGCGCACGATGGGCAAGCGAAGTATCTTCTGTACCTGTCATCAATGCAGGTGACGGTGCAAATCAACATCCAACACAATGTTTGCTTGATTTGTATTCCATTCGTAAAACACAAGGCAAGTTGGATAAACTCAACATCGCATTCGTCGGCGATTTAAAATACGGACGAACCGTGCATTCGCTAACGATTGCAATGTGTAACTTTGATACAACATTTCATCTCATTTCGCCCGATGAGTTGAAATTGCCGAGTTATGTAAAACAGCACATCAAAGACAAAAGTCTCGAATATCACCAATATCGCACGATCGAGGAAGCCATCGACAAAGTAGACATCCTCTACATGACCCGCGTGCAACGCGAACGTTTCGCCGATCCAATCGAGTACGAGAGCGTGAAAAATTCATACATTCTCACTAAAAATCAGCTCAAAGGTTGCAAAGAAAATCTGAAAGTATTGCATCCCCTACCCCGTGTAAATGAAATCTCTGAAAACGTTGACAACACACCGCAAGCGTATTATTTCCAGCAGGCACAGAATGGCGTTTATGTGAGACAAGCGTTGCTGGCAACCATCTTAGGTGCAACAAAATAAAAGGTACGAGGTGTTAGGTACCGGGTACGAGGTTTCCTCGAAGCACACCCTGCACCTCGCACCCAGTTACCTATAACCAAGTTCAAAATTAAAAAATTAAAATAAGATGTCCAAAAAAGAATTAAACGTCTCCGCCCTCCAAAACGGGACCGTTATTGACCACATTGCTCAAGGTCAAGTGGAACGTGTGCTGTATATTTTGAATCTATCTAACTATGACGATCAAATTTATTTGGGAGCAAACTTAGACAGTAAAAAATACGGCAAAAAAGGTATTATTAAGGTAGCCAATAAATTTTTCGAACCTGAAGAAATCAACAAAATTGCCTTAGTATCGCCAACAGCATCCATTATCGAAATTCGAAATTACGAAGTTGCAAAAAAAGAAAACGTTCAAATTACTGATGAAATCAAGGGTTTCGTAAAATGTGTAAATCCGAATTGCATCACTAATCACGAAAATGTGCCAACGTGGTTTGATGTTACAAACAAAAAAGAAATTGTTCTGAAATGTCGCTATTGCGAGAAAAACACAACGAAAACGAATATTGAATTTATCTAATTGTATTATATTATCTGATCAACCGCGCATTATCAACCAATGTAGCACGAATCCGTTCACCCAAACCTCTTGATGCCTCAATAAGCAGCATCTCATCACTGGGCACTATAACAGGTGCCATAATTCGATTTCGGGTTCGATCCGATAATGCACGCAAATCTCCACTGGTGCTAAATCTTGAGAACTGAGCAACAGCAGTATGATTCAAAAAAACGGTTCGTATCACACGCTGATTTTCTACATCAAAGTAGGTCAAAGTGCCGTCTAATCGTGCTCTTCTTGTTGTGGTCGTTTCAGTTACCACACATCTTATCGTTACAGTTCTCGGCACTTCTACAACGTTTCCGCTTGTATCTCTGCGGCGTTCGGTGCCATCTGTAATAGTTCGGGTTTCAGTAAATCGTCTTGTGTTAGAGGTTGGAGGCTGCCAAAACCTTCGTTCAAGTGTGAATACAACTTCGAATTGATAGTGCGTACGAAGAGGTTCAACATCGTAGATTACCCATCGTCTATTCATGTTCTGAGGGCGAACATTGGTCAAATTCCAAACTGCTTCGTGAGGTAAAAATGTCCCACTACGATTGACAAATTGAAACAACACAAACGTCGTTCCCAACTCCTCTGCATGGGCTTTAAGATTTTCTACATCTCTGAAATGAAGTCCTGAATACTCAACCACTCTTTCAAAGTGAACAAAAGCCTGCCGCGCTTCCCTTTTTGTTCCGGTATTCAAAAGTTGAATACCAGCCACATAATGAAATTCAGTAGCCCTTAACTTTGCCACAGCCAATTCTTCACTGTGAGATTCGTACACGAACCCAATTTCGTTTTTCACCGTAGAGGGAAGCGCGTCTATTTTTTGGTTGCGCGCAATCATGCGTTCGTAAATCACTATAATGCGTCCCCAAATATCCGGTTCTCCGGTTTGCCTTAAAGCCAATATTTGTTCCTTGTCGTTTGCGTTCGCTATACGATAGGCGTCTCTTAAAATATCGGTGTGTTTCTCATTAGACGGAGTTCTGTTGAGAACTTGGATAGATCGGGTAATAGCCTCATCATAGCGTCCACTTCTAAAGGACCTCGAAGCGCTGGCACAACCGATCAACAAAATCGTCAGCACTAAAAGAAAGCCAAAATTTCGTATTTTCATAATTTTTATTTTTCTTATTTGGACAAAGTTACGAAAAAAAAACGAAAAAAAAAAGTTCAAACAACTATTTTATGATGTTTTTTTTTCGTATCTTTGTGAGTTTGTATAATCTAATTTTGAAAATGTGGAGTAAAATTGTTCGATATATTCTTCGTAATCGCTTGGGAAACCTTATTATAATCGGGGTTTTGACAATTTTTATGATCTTTATGGCAGCACGCGTGCAGATGAGTTTTACGTTTCCACAAATGTTGCCTGACAGCAACCAAACCATGAAAGATTATCGAACATTCCTATCGCAGTATGGTGCTGATGGAAATGTTATGTTTGCAGGAGTTTGTGACGATAGATTGTATGAAATCGATAATTTCAAAGCCTGGGACGTGCTTTCATATCGCGTTCAGGAAGTGGACGGTGTAACCATGATTTTGTCGTTCAGCAATGCATTCCAACTGCTTAAAGAAAATTCTCAAAGCAAATTTGTTTTGAAAGATATTTTTACGCGAAAGCCCATTGACCAAATGGAATTGGACAGTTTGATGACGATCTTGAACAATCTTCCGTTTTATGACGGTTTTTTATACAATTCCGAAACCGGAGCCGCATTGATGATGATATTTTTCGATAAGGAAAAAATCAATACTGACGCACGAGATAAAATCGCCAAAAACCTGGAAACTATATTTGCCGAATTTTCTCGACAAACCCATATCGAAACTCACATTTCGGGCTTGCCCTACATTCGCACAGTAACTTCAATGAAATTAAAACGGGAATTGATTTTGTTTTCGTTTTTAGCCTTGGTGGTTGCAGCAACGATTTTGATGGCATTTTTCCGTTCGTTTAAAGCCATGATCGGGGCCATTATTATTGTTGGTATCACGGTGATTTGGGCGTTGGGGCTCATGGCCATACTGGGCTATGAAATAACAGTTTTGTCGAGTATGCTTCCGCCGTTGTTGATTATTATCGGAGTAGAAAACAGTATTTTCCTGACCAATAAATATCACTACGAATGCCATAAACACAGTAATAAGACCTTGGCTCTATCTCGTGCCATCAGCCGCATTGGGCGGGCCAATTTTATCGTTAATTTGACTACGGCAATCGGTTTTTCAACATTTGTAATTACGCAAAATCAAATGCTCATTGAGTTCGGTATAACGGCAGCTCTCACCATCATGCTATCCTACGTTTTAGTCTTGATACTTTTGCCGATATTTTTCAGTTATACGCAAATGCCCAGCAAGCGTCAAACCTTGCATTTGAACGATAAGTGGATGGTCAACCTATTATCAAAAATCGAATGGCTGATTTTGAAAAGACGCAGGTGGGTTTTTGCAGTTTCGATAGCGCTTTTTATTGTGAGTGTGATTGGCGTGGGGCAACTGAGAACATCCGGACGCTTTGTCGACGATATTCCTCAGCGCGATAAATTATGTAAAGATTTATTGTTTTTTGAAGAGCAGTTTAAGGGAATTATTCCTCTTGAAATCACCATTGATACCCGACGTCCAAAAGGGGTTTTGCAAATGTCATTTTTGTCTACATTAAACGAGTTTAAGAATGAACTTACGGAATTTCCCGAATTTGCCAAACCACTTTCCATTATTGAAGTTTTGAAATACGGCAAACAGGCATATTACAACGGAAATCCTGCCTTTTATTCGATGCCGAACAGCAGCGAAATGACCTTTATCATGAGCTATTTGCCCGAAATAGGAAAGGACAACGAAAATCCGATGGTGAATCAAATCATGAAAATTTTTGTCGACAGCACCCTTCAAAAAACGCGAATCAGTGTGCAAATGCAAAACATGACCACGCCGGAAATCGAAAAGGTGAAAGACCATTTGCAGGAAATTGTTGACGAAATGTTTGATTCTGAAAGATACATTGTCAACATCACCGGTTCGAGTGTGGTGTTTACGGAAGGAACCACATTTTTAATCCGTAATTTGCTGCAAAGTTTAGGCTTAGCGCTGATCCTGATTACAGCCATTATGGCTTTGCTGTTTTCTTCTGTGCGAATGATTCTTTTGGCGATTATTCCGAATTTGTTGCCACTGATTATGACTGCCGCAGCTATGGGCTATTTTGGAATTCCGCTGAAAGTATCAACCGTATTAGTGTTCAGTATAGCGCTTGGTATTTCGATAGATAACACGATTCACTTTTTGTCGCGTTATCGTTTGGAACTTCGCATCAATAAAGGACAGGTTGAGCCGTCTGTGATCTATGCCCTGGGCGAAGCGGGGTTCAGTATGGTGTATTCGTCAACGATTTTATTTTTCGGCTTCTCCATTTTTTCGTTTTCGAGTTTTGGAGGAACGCAGATGGTCGGTATTTTGGTCTCTTTAACGCTTTTGGTGGTTTTGTTAGCAAATTTATTGCTTCTACCTTCATTGCTTTTACTTTTTGGAAAATCGGCAGAAATGCCGCTGAAAACAAGTCGATACGAATATTTAATAAGTTGGTTTAAACGATTACGAAGACATGACTAAGCGGATTTTCATAGGATGTTTATTGACACTGTGTTTTACAACACTTTCTGCGAATGATATTAGCTTAAGAAGTGAGGAAATTTGTGACACTGTAGTTGGAAATTGTGATAATGGCCCCCCAGAGCCTGTGGATATCAATGCACTTAGCGTGGATCCTCAAACCAATCAAACACAAATTTTTTGGACACCCAGTCCGTCGTATTTTACTTACGGATATATTATTTACAAAGGTGCTTTGGCAACTCCTTTTGATATAGTCGGAGCAGAAATCAATAGTTACACTGTGCCCGGACAGGCAGATACAAGCCTTCGACTCTATATCGCCGCCGTAGATTCGTGTTGCAATACCCAAAGGAGAAGTGGCGCAAGGCAGGTATTTGCTTGCAAAGTGGAGCAGCGTGCATGTGAAAGAAAAATAAACATATCATGGAGCGATGCACAAAGAAGTGTGTCGAATATCATTCGGTATGATATTATGCTTTCAAAAAATGACAGTGCGTATACACTTGTGACTACAGTTGATTCGTTGCAACGCTCAGCTGCTATTGATGCTTCCGGACATTTGCAGAAATACAAAATCTACGTTCGCGCAGTGAGTTCGGATACAACGATTTATGCCAATTCGATTAGTGATTCGGTGATAGTGATCGTGGCTCCGGAACCTGAGTTTGCATATATAGAAACGCTTAATGTGATCGATGATAAAACTGTTGAAATGCGCTGCCATGTGCATGTTTCGATTGTTTGGAAAGAACTTTTTGCATATGTTGATGGGTCGCTCGAAAAAACTATAACTTACGCCGATTTCCTGGAAAATAATCATCTTTTGTTACCGAGAAAAAACGCATTCTATCATTTTGAACTAAGCGATACGTGCGGCGATATCGTTAGTCGTTCAAATGATGCCAAACCCATTCTTTTGCAAGCCGAATTGCAGGAAAATACTGTGGAAATGACAATTTCTGCATATCAAGGTTGGGAAAACACATATATTCGCTACGATGTGTTTGAAATTAAAGACAACGACACAACTTTAGTGGTATCATTTTTCCAAAATTCTGATTTTACACATCAAGTACCTGTCCAAAATCCTGAACAAATTTCGAGATTGAGTTATTATGTTGTAGCTCACG
This sequence comes from Bacteroidales bacterium, assembly GCA_031256055.1. GTDB lineage: Bacteria > Bacteroidota > Bacteroidia > Bacteroidales > P3 > WRKV01. The sequence continues at coordinate 4,386 of JAIRRI010000106.1, read as the reverse complement.
AAGGCGATGGAAATCCTTATGGAATCAGAGCAACAGCCAAATCAAATGTGGTAACGGTAATTTTGAAAGGAGAAGTTCCTGTGCATTTTCCAACAGGTTTTGTTCCCGGAGGTGTAACGCCAACCTATCGTCCAATCTATCTTTCGCTACCGGGCGATGTCATGCAGTTTCAAATTCACAACAAATTCGGACAAATTGTTTTTTCAACCGATAATCCCGACGAAGGCTGGGACGGAACATTCCGAGGACAAGCGCAACCGGGTGCCGTTTACATGTATCAATTTATTATAACTCGAAATGGTCATACCACACAGAAAAAGGGGTGGTTTGTGATTGTACGGTAAATTGTAGGGGCAGGTTTGAAACCCGCCCCTACATTGTTTATTCATCGTCAGTTTCTTCCTCAGTAATAATTGGACTAATACCTAACAAATCCCTCACATTCAAAACATCACGAACCACAAGGGCTTGCGGATAGCTCACCTTCAAACTTTCCAAAGCTGCAGAAGCTTCAAGACGCGTGCGAAAGTTTCCAACATTAACTCTAAAATACGGTTCTTTAAAACTTACATAACTTTTTATATTGGGGAAGCGCTCCGAAAAAGCGGCTTGAACAGCCATTGCTCCACTTCGTGAATGATTTCCCGATTGAGAAAAAATGTTGATCCGAAAACCGTTAACCGGAGTAATTTTGTTGTATTCGATGTGCTTATCGACCAATGAATTTACACGAAAATCATTCACTAAAGTTACAGGCTCTTCGGCCCAGCCAAGCATTGATAAAAAACAAATAAACGCTATCATGAGAATGAGGTTGTTGCTAACACTTTCGGAGTGACAGATAAAACAGGAATTTCAGATGTCGCAATCATTTGTTCGGCATACGTTCCTAAAAGAAAACTCCACGCCGAACTTTCTTGTTCGGTTGTAATCGAAATCAAATCAGCATCTACAGATTCAGCATAGGCAATAGCGGTTTTCGTAATATTGTCGGCATCTCTGAAAACAGTGGTAAACTTAACGTTTTCTTCGGAAATAAATTTCTCGACTTGTGCCACATAGTTGTCTACTTTGCGCTTAATCGAAGATAATTTCGAGGAATACACGCCCAAAATATGAATTTCGGCTCTTGCCATTCTCGCTAATTTGCAAGTGAACGGCACTTTTTGACGGGTATCGGTAGAACTGTCGATCGGCAACACAAAAATGTGGCTCGACGAACGGAAGCGATAATTCGGACGAACAGTGATTACAGGAGATTTGGAATACATCACAATACGATAGGCGTTACTGCCAATATAGTGCTCTTCGAAGCCCGAAGCGCCGTGTGTGCCACAAACGATCAAATCCACATCGTCGTACTTGGCTTGGTTGACAACCTCATTGTGTACTTTCCCTTCACGAATGCGGTAACTCATTTTACTACCGTCCTTCAACCTCGGAAAGTACTCTTTAATAATTTGCTCCAATCTAGAAACTGCTGCTTTTTCAATGGAAGTTCCTTCGGTTTCCGGTACTAAAATATCTTTGCCGCGAATGCTGTTCACCCATATCAGGATAACTTCAACCGCAACGTCTTTTACGTTCGCAACCACATAATCCAATGCTTTTAAGGAGTTGTGGGAAAAATCTGTAGGGATCAATATTTTCCTCATGATGTCAGAATTTAGAATTTTTCACAAAGGTACAAACTTTTTTTGGAATTATCAACATTTTTTTGTATTTTTGTGAAACTTTTTTAAATGAACGAAAATTTAGACCCTACAAACATTCGTTTTTCCAATGCGGAAAAAGAGGTGGAGCGCGCTTTGCGACCACTTAATTTTTCTGATTTTAGGGGTCAGGCGCAGGTTTTGGATAATTTGCAAGTATTCGTTTTGGCAGCCAAACAGCGGGGTGAAGCGTTAGATCACGTTTTACTTCATGGTCCCCCGGGCTTAGGAAAAACAACCCTGTCGTATATTATTTCCAATGAACTCGGAGTAGGGATAAAAACTACATCAGGTCCGGTTTTGGACAAACCCGGAGAATTAGCGGGCTTGCTCACAAGTTTGGAACCGAACGATGTGCTGTTTATCGATGAAATCCACCGTTTAAGCCCCATTGTGGAAGAGTATCTGTATTCGGCTATGGAAGATTATAAAATCGACATTATGATCGAATCCGGTCCCAATGCGCGAAGTGTGCAAATTTCGCTAAATCCGTTCACGTTGATCGGCGCTACCACGCGTTCCGGATTGCTTACGGCACCACTACGTTCACGCTTCGGAATCAATTCAAGGTTGGAATATTACGATGCACAAACGCTGATGCAAATCATCAAACGCTCGGCAAAATTATTGCATGTAACGATTGACGATTTTGCAGCACATGAAATTGCTCGTCGCAGTCGAGGAACTCCGCGAATTGCAAATTTGCTGTTGCGTCGCGTGCGCGATTTTGCACAAATTCGAGGCAACGGAAAGGTTGATGTGGACATTTCGCAAATCGCCTTAACTGCGCTGAATGTCGATAAAAACGGTTTGGACGAAATGGATAATCGCATTTTGACGACGATTATCGACAAGTTCAAAGGTGGTCCTGTAGGTTTAACCACAATTTCCACAGCAGTTAGCGAAGAAGCCGGAACAATTGAGGAAGTGTATGAACCATTCTTAATTCAAGAAGGCTACTTGATGCGGACGCCACGCGGACGCGAAGTTACCCAAAAAGCCTATCAGCACTTGGGAAAAATCAAACAGACTACCAAACAGGATTTGTTGTTTTAAGACGTTTTCAATGAATTTAGAACAAACGTTAAGCATAAAAAAACACGCTTTGGATCTCGGTTTTTTTGCGTGTGGAGTAGCCAAAGCGGAAGTTTTGAACGATGATAAAATTCACTACGAAAACTATCTTCAGCGTGGTGATTACGGTGAGATGGACTATCTTACAAATTATTTTGACAAACGCTTCAATCCTGCGTTAGTATTGGAAAACACGAAATCGGTGATTGTGGTTTTGTGGGATTATTCAAACTACGAATCTAAAGAAACTTCCGAAGGAAAATTCGCAAAATACGCGTGTGGAGAGGATTATCACGTTGTCATAAAATCTAAGCTTTTGCAATTGGAAGATGAAATTCGCAACTATTTTCCACAAGCCAACATGCGTTCATTTGTTGATGCATCACCTGTTTTAGAAAAAACATGGGCGGCCAAAGCAGGTTTGGGATTTCGAGGAAAAAACACCTTGTTGATTAATCCAACAATTGGTTCATATTGCAATATCGGTGTGATATTAATTGACCAAGAATTGACTTATGATACACCGTTAGAAACCACGTGCGGCACGTGTTCCCGATGTTTGCAAAGTTGTCCGACGGGCGCATTGGAACATCCATATCAATTGAATGCACGAAAATGTATTTCGTATTACAATGCCGAAAAAAAACGTGCTGAAACCTTCGATTTGCAAGGTTGGGCGAAAGGTTGCGATGAATGCCAATTATGTTGTTCATATAATAAACCAAAATGAAAATTATCATTGTAGACCATAACAAACAATTCCGATTAATTCCAGATTCCGCGCTATTGTTGAAAAACAGACCGCTGTTTTGTCCCGATTACGTACAAGCTTTACACGCAAAAGTCGCGTTGGTCATGAAAATTAACCGTTTGGGCAAATATATTCAAGAAAAATTTGCACCAACGTATTACGACGAAATCGGTTTCGCTATTAATTTTTACGACAAAAATTGTTTAAAAACGCTTATTCAACAAGGTTTTCCATGGGAACGTGCAACGTGTTTTGATGGCAGTTTTGTGTTGTCGGAATTTGTGAAGTTATCGGAAGTTTCTTCACGTTCTGAAATTTTATGTTCTAAAAACAATAATGAAATCCAAGTGCATCTCTTCGAACAAACCATCCGTGAAATTCCTTCAATAATTTCAGAATTATCCACCTACATGACCTTGAAAATAGGGGATTACATTGCATTTGAATTGGGCGAATGGCTCACATCAATCGCCATGAATGATGTTTTGCGATTGTCTGTTGATGACAATCAAATGATAAATGTTGTGGTGAAATAATTTATATTTCATCCATCACCCGTGTATACAATTCCTGAATCGTCCATCCCATAGCCCGCGCCTGTTGCGGAACAATGCTGTTTTCGGATTGTCCGGGAACAGTGTTTACTTCGAGAAAATACAGGGCATTTGTGTTGTCTTCCAAAATGAAATCGAAACGCACAATACCGGCGCAGTTCAGTTCGTCGTAAAGTTTGGAAGCCGTATCTTGCATGAGTTTGCTGTAGGTTTCGTCCACTTGTGCGGGTGTCACTTCATCCGTTAATCCGGTGGTGTATTTAGCTTCATAATCGAAAAATTCTTTTTTGCTGAT
>JAIRRI010000088.1 GCA_031256055.1 Bacteroidales bacterium | reverse complement strand
ACTTCGCGATATTTGTTCACAATCATCGCCACAATGTCTGTCCCACCGGTGCTTCCGCCATGATTGAATATCGAACCTAAACACAAGCCGATCATGGCTCCACCAATGACGGTCGAAAGCGTTACATCTTCTAAAAACGGCTCAGTAATATATTCTTGTGCTAATGTGATAAAAAACGAAATCATAAAAATCGCATAAACCGTTTTTGCTCCAAAGCCTCGTCCTAACACTTTCAGTGCAATCAACAATAAAGCGCCGTTTATTATAAGCGACGTAACCCCCACCGGAATAAATTTTCCCGAAGCATAATAAATGAGTGTTCCGAGCCCGCTAACTCCACCGCCGACAATTTTATGATTGATGATAAATCCAACCAATGAAACGGCATATAACGCTAAAAAAAACGTGATGACGGCGTAATTTTTGAATTCTTGGGTAAGGGTGTTTTTTTGCATGACGATTTTTTTGCAAAAATACGGTTATTTTTCGAAATAAAAAAATAAATTTTCTATAATTCAAAAAATTTACGTAACTTTGTAGATTGTAATTTTTCTATGTTATGCAAATCAGAACCGAAAACATCGTAAAAAAATACGGCAAGCGCACTGTTGTTGATCACGTGAATATTGCCGTTGAACAAGGCGAAATCGTTGGACTTTTAGGCCCTAACGGTGCCGGAAAAACCACGTCCTTCTATATGATTGTGGGCTTAATTCGTCCGTTGGAAGGTAAAGTCTTTTTAGATGACTTGGACATCACGTCCATGCCTATGTACAAACGTGCACAAAAAGGCATCGGTTATTTGCCTCAAGAAGCATCGGTATTTCGTCATCTTTCTGTTGAGGACAATATCGCTGCAGTTCTTGAATTTACAAGCCTTTCCAAAGTCGAACAAAAAGAAAAATTAGAAAATTTGTTGGACGAATTTGGCTTGCAAAATGTGCGCAAAAGTTTGGGTATTCAACTTTCGGGAGGAGAGCGTCGTCGTACCGAAATTGCACGTGCTTTAGCGATGGATCCGAAATTCATTTTGCTCGACGAACCTTTTGCAGGCGTTGATCCCATTGCTGTTGAAGACATTCAAAAAATTGTAACTAAACTCAAAGAAAAAAACATCGGTGTTTTGATTACCGATCATAATGTTCACGAAACGCTGTCTATCACCGATCGTGCCTATATGCTGTTCGATGGAAAAATATTTGCTTCAGGAACTGCCAAAGAATTGTCGGAAGATCCTATCATTCGCGAAAAATATTTGGGAGCGAATTTTGAATTGAGGTAGGCGCAATCTATTAAAATTGTTAAAAAAGGCAGGAAAGCCTGCCTTTTTTGCAAAGATACAAAAAATCACCTGAAAATACTCATGTTATTACCCCGTGCCCAAAAATTTTGCGACTACCAAGAACGCTACCAGCAAGAGGTTCGCGATAAACTTTATTCGTGGGGTGCAAAGCCCAATGAAGTAGAACAGATTTTGTGCCTATTGGTCGAACAGGATTACATCAATGAAGAACGTTTCGCACGCGCGTTTGCACGAGGAAAATTTCGTATCAAACATTGGGGGAAAACTAAAATTCGACACGAATTAAAACGTCGTAAAATCTCCGAATATTGTATTAAACAAGGTTTTTTAGAAATTCCTGATGAAGAATATTCAAATGTTTTGAAACAGATTATTGCAAAAAAAGGCACGGCTTATGCCTTTTCACGAGGATTTGAGTCTGATTTAATACAAAAAACGGCAACCGAATGATTGCCGTTTTTGTATCCTAAAGAGATTATTTCGCTACGCGCTCGAGCCATTTCACCATGGAAGACATGATAATCATCGAGCCTGAAAGTGCTACGACAAATACAATCCATGTTGCCCAAAGTGGAAGGTTCATGTAAAGCATCGTACCGAAGAACAACATAAAGTTTCCAAGACCTGCAGCGGTGAGCCAGCAACCTTGCATCAAACCTTGATATTGCGGAGGCGAAACTTTCGATACAAACGAAATTCCGAGCGGACTAATGAACAATTCAGCAATCGTAAGAACAAAATACGTTCCGATTAACAAGAACGGCGTTACACGCATTGCATCGGTCAAACCGCCCATGGCTTCTCTTTCCGCTCCATTCGGCAAACCAATTGATCCGAGAGCCATGATTCCAAATGCCAAAGCAGCAACACCCATACCGATTGCGATTTTTCTCGGCGTTGAAGGCTCTTTTCCTCTCGCTTTCAACCAGCCGAAAAGACCGATAACAACAGGGGTTAGGAATACGACAAACAACGGATTAAAGGTTTGGAATACTTCCGCACCTTCGAGGGTTGTAAAGCCGAGAGGGACTTTTAGCATTTGTGTGTATTCGTTTGCAAACAGGGTTAATATGTTTCCACTTTGCTGGAACGAAAACCAGAAGAAAAATACCACACCAAATACAGCAAACAGAGCATACAAGCGTTGTTTTACTTCTTTCACATCCATTTCGGTTATTCCGCCTTCGCCTAATTTCACTTCCTTCTTCTTAGCAGGATCTGGTAATCTTTTTTTGTTCACCAAGAAAATCACTAACGAAATGAGCATCGCCACGATAGCAGCACCAAATGCGTAATGATAACCGGTGGTAAATACGTTAAGATATTTGTGAGCAAAGGTAGTTAAGGATTCCGTATCAATTGAAGCAACACCTTGTGCTGTTGCCAAGCTTTCGAAACGAGCCAAAGCATCAGAACCGGCTTCCAAAGAACCTTGTAGAAATTGATTACACAATCTGGGTAAATCCGCACTAAACGTAAACCCTTGGGCTTGTACCCACCAATTGCGAATCATTACTGCAATCAGAGGCGAAAACATCGCACCTACATTGATAAACATATAGAACAATTGGAAACCCGAATCGCGTTTGTCGGCGTATTTCGGATCATCGTACAACTGTCCTACAACGGCTTGCAAGTTACCTTTGAACAATCCATTACCAAAGGCAATGGTAAAAAGTCCAAGCAACGTGAGCGGAAGTACAACATTCATGTTTTGTACAGGAGTTTCCGTAGGCATCGCCAACAGGAGATAACCAATGGTCATCAGAATAAGCCCGGCAGTGATTGTTGGCTTATATTTTTTTGTTTTGTCAGCAATTCTGCCGCCTACCAACGAAAGAGCGTAGATGAATGCATAAAAAACGGAATAAATAATGGCTCCTTGTACGCCTGTAAATCCGAATTTGGTGTTCAAGAACAACAACAAAATCGCAATCATAACGTAAAAACCGAAGCGTTCGCCCATATTCGCAAGTGATGCGGCTAATAGACCTTTTGGATGATTTTTTAACATAAAATTTTTTGGTTTTTGGGTTTGTAATTTGGTTTTTTTGTTTGCAAAGATACAAAAAAAACAACAAAAAGCAAGCATTTTTAAAAATAATTGCGTATCTTTGCAAAACTTTTTTGAAAATTTAAACCCAAGATAATTATGTCTGAAATAAAGAAAATCAAAAAACCTCTATTCCAAAGATTCCTTGATGGAGTTGAAGTTGCAGGTAACAAACTGCCAAATCCGGCGATTTTATTTGCTATTTTGGCGATAATCGTGATGATTATTTCGCATATCGCTTACAAAATGGGAGCATCTGTTATAATGCCTGCTTATGGAAATATGGCTGAAAAGAGTGTCGAAGCGTTTAGTTTGCTGTCAGCTGAAGGCGTTGCGTGGATGTTTACCAACGTTGTGAAAAACTTCGTAGGATTTGCTCCGCTTGGAATTATTCTCGTTGTGATGTTGGGCGTGGGTGTTGCTGAAAATGTCGGCTTATTTTCAGCGTTGTTGAGAAAAACCATGTTAGGCGCATCTAAGAAAAGGGTTACCATTTATGTTATTACCGTTGCACTTATTTCAAATGTAGCATCTGATGTTGGATATGTGGTTGTTATTCCTTTAGGAGCAGCCATTTTCTACGCAGTCGGACGACATCCTTTGGCTGGTTTGGCTGCGGCATTTTTTGGTGTTTCGGGTGGATTTGCTGCAAACGTTATCTTATCAACGTCAGATTTTCTTTTGTCGGGTATCACCGAACAAGTAGTTGGTTATGAAATCTTAGCTACAAGTAACTGGTACTTCTTGGGTGCGTCATTTTTCATGCTAATCGCTTTAGGCTATTATATTACTGAGAAAATCATCGTTCCACGACTTGGCGAATACAAAGCCGGAGCAGATGCCGAAATTGATACTAACATCGCAGAACCAATTTCCGCAGAGGAAAGAAAAGGACTTAAATATGCAGGTTGGTACTTTTTAGGAATGGTCGTACTTTTGTTAGCTCTGATACTTCCTCCCGGCTCGCCTATGCGTAATCCTGAAACAGGCTCTTTGTTGCAAGGTGCACCTTTTATGAAAGCACTTGTTCCCATCATCATGTTGTTGTTTTTAGCACCTGCAATAGGTTATGGTATTGCCGTGAAAAAAATTAAAGACAGCAAAGATGTCGTTACGGCAATGACTAAATCTCTGCAAACAATGGGCAGTTATATGGTTTTAGCGTTCTTTGCCGCACAATTTATCGAGTATTTTAAAGTATCTCATTTAGGAGATATTTTGGCAGTTAATGGTGCAGATTTCTTGGTAAATATTGGATTTACTGGTATTCCGCTAATCTTGTCGTTTATCGTCTTAACGGCTTTCTTGAATATCTTTATCGGATCTGCTGCCGCAAAATGGGCGATGATGGCGCCGATTTTTGTTCCCATGTTCATGGGCTTAGGCTATGATCCAACGTTTACGCAGGTTGCGTATCGTATCGGAGCATCTTGCACAAACATTATCACACCTCTCTTGCCTTACTTTGCGTTGATTCTTGTTTTTGCACAAAAATACGATAAAAAAGCCAGTATCGGTACGATTATTTCACTGATGTTACCCTATTCGTTGCTTGCTTTACTTGTTTGGTCAGCGTTCTTGGTGATATGGTATTTCACCGGTTTGCCAATCGGACTTGGTGGACAGATATTCTTGCCGGAAATCCTATCACCGGAAGTCATATCCGTTTGTACCGATACCATTGTTACACCGGTCTTGCCGGAAATCATACCATAAGTTAATCGAAAATGATTAAAAAAAGGCGAAACGCATGCGTTTCGCCTTTTTTAGTTATGGGTTATGAATTACGAGTTTGTTATTGCTTTCTACTTTTCAAAAAACCTTGTTTATACAATTGTGCTACAAATTGAGCAATGCGATATTCGTAATTTTCTTCGTGATTAAAACGCTCGGCTAACATCTCTGCGATTTTACCAACGGTTCGATGTCCGTCAATCAACTTCCAAACGGCAGTTCCATGTTCATCTAAACGAACACGAACGATAGCCGATTTATTTTTCGGAACCAAATACTTTTGTACGAATTTGTTCCTGAAGCGGGGGAAAGCTATCACGGATAGCTCTCCCTCCTTTTCAGTTGTCAAACGTTCGTCAATCTCAGGAATTAAATCGAACAAATTTTGTTTTTTCGACATAAATTATTTCGTTTCAACCGCTTTTCTGAGAGGAATACGAACGAGAACAAATCCTAACACTGCAAGAACAGCCAATCCTACGAGATAAGACGGTTTGGAGATACCAAGCATTGTAGAGAAGAATGTGCCGAAAATTGCAAATACGGCGACAATCAATCCCATCAAGGCTTCTCCGGCGATTAACCCCGATGCGAGCAGAACGCTGGTATTTCTTGCTGTTTGTGTTTGTGCTTCGTTAAGTTTTTTACGATCAAGATAAATCGTCAAAATACCTTTGATCAAACCTCCAACCATGATTGCAAAAATCGTTGCAAACGGTAAGAACATACCGATAAAGATCAACATTGGTGCTTTTACACCCATAACGATTAACGATACCGCCAACATCATACCGAGAAGGATTAAAATCCACGTCATCGTACCACCAACAATTCCTTGCGAAAGTGTTGCCATCAATGTGGCTTGCGGAGCCGGTAATGCATCGCTTCCAAAACCTCCTACATAAGCGTTTGATGCACCCAACTCTGTTAGATGTTTTCCTGTATCAATATCGCCTTGATTCAAAAGAATCAACACGCCAAACATCACTAAAGCGGAAACCATAGCACCAATCAAGTCGCCTGTTTGCATTTTCCAAGGGGTTCCGCCCAACAAACTTCCGGCTCTTAAATCTTGGAACATTTTTCCTGCCACAGCAGACGAAACGCAGAAAATTGCTGCAATACCCAATACTGCTGCAATACCGTTAGGGATTCCATTGCCTCTAACTCCAGCAGCAACTAAAAGCAACGCTGTAATAACCAACGCTGTCATGGTTAATCCCGAAACAGGATTGTTGCTCGAACCTACAATTCCCACCAAATATCCGGAAACGGCAGCAAACATAAACGCTAAAACAACCATCACGGTTGCGGCTACGAGACCCACAACGAACGATGTGTTGAACACGAAAAATGCCACACAAAACGTAGCGATAGCACCTGCACAAATACCTAACAAAATGAAAATGGCTTTCATATCTTTTTCGGTACGTTCAATGTTTTCGGTTGGTTGTCCCATATTTTTCAAATCTTTGACCGCACGCACCAAACCTTGACCCAACGTGTTACGCATGTTGAAAAGCGTAAACGCTGCAGCAACCAACATACCGCCAATAGCGATAATCCGCACGATTTCATGCCAAACGGTGGTTGCAGCAAATCGCCATGCTTCCATAGAATCAGGATTAGCTGCAACATTAAATTTCTCAACAACAAGATTAACATAGTCCTGTCCGAGGATAGCCAACAAAACCGGCACTACCAAACCCCAAGCGAGTAAAAGTCCGCTAAAACTGATCGATGCTTTTTGAGGGCCGATGATATACCCCACACCAAGATAAGCCGAACTGATCGTAGGACCACCTGCAAACCAGCCGCCTACAAGTTCTTTGCCGCTTCGGGTTAGTTCGGCTGCGCCAATTTTCAAGAAGGTTGTAAAACCGGTTGCAAACAATTTGAGTTCTCCTGCTATTTTGATTGTAGCACCTGCTGCCATGGCCCAGAAGAGGTATTTTGTTCCTCCTCCGCCACCTTGTCCAGCTTTATGAATTTCTGCAGCAGCAACAGATTCCGGAAACGGAAGCGACTGATCTTGCACCAAAGCACGACGCAGCAAGGCAACGAAAAACACACCCATTGTACCGCCGACCAACAAGATTGCCGTAGCCGTAAGATAACTCTTTATTGAACTAAACGCACCGAGAGCAGTAGCCTCTTCTCCCGTTGCTGTCCAAAGACCGGCAATGTAGAATGCCGGAAGTGTGAAAATCGCACCGGCAGCCACCGATTCTCCAACAGAGCCTGCACTACGTGTGAAATTTTCTTCGAGTATGGTGCCTTTCATCATTTTTAAAAGTGCCATACCAATAACTGCCGCCGGATAAGTTGCAGCAATGGTCATACCGGCTTTCAGACCGATATACGCATTAGCAGCACCAAAAATCACCGACAGAATAATACCAATGAGTAACGCCTTTAGCGTAAACTCTTTCATGTTTGTGTCCGCCGAAACGAACGGAACAAATTTTTGTGTACTCATAAAATTTAGTTTGTTTGGTTTATATTTGATTTGTTATTTTCCTAAAGCGTTTTTTAATAGTTCGTCTAATTCGTCAGGGTCACCGCCGATGATGGTTTTCACAATTTTACCT
>JAIRRI010000191.1 GCA_031256055.1 Bacteroidales bacterium | reverse complement strand
AAATTTACAGTCGTCGGCAAGAAATAAACGGTTGGGCTGTAAATGGAAAAACACCGCTACAATGGGATAAGTCGCCAGCGGTGGAGCAGGACGAAAGGAAGATGCTCGACAAGCAAAGCACAATTTGCAATACTTCCAATCGGGGTAAGTTGTGATAAACCCCCGAACTCAAACGATGGCGACCGACCGACGAATAGTTAATGTTCAAAATCGAAACGAGGATAACCCTTGCCCCAAGCCAAACAAGGTTAATGGGGTAAGGGGAGAACTATACTCTTTACTCCGGCTCTCTCCCTCTGAATAGTTAATAATAAAGTACATTAAGGCGGTTTTTTGAAAACTTTTTTGAGATTTTTTACACTACGAAATTTAGCGATTTTAAGCCATTTCTCACTCCGCAACGACTAATGAAAATCGTGAACGTATGACCGCCACAAACGGACAATAATGCGACTTGCTTACAGAACTAAAAACAAAAATCCTTGATGCAAAAAATAAAATGCTTAATGACGAAGTCTTATAGTAAGTTGGATTTATTCCCAAAAAATGGGAATATTCAAAGTACATAAATCTTCTATCAAAAGTCAATTCTCCCACAGTACAAAAGTCAATAACAAAAATACACAAAAGTTTCATCTGCGATACTTTATTTTTCTTTCTTTTCGATGAATGATATTTAGACCATTTTTCATATTTTGCGTTTTCAACTACGAATTAAAACGACAAAAATGTGATTTGAAAAAAAATGTGTGTGTTTGCATAGCATTTTACGTCATTTTCGACAAGAAAACGTCCATTTTGAAACCTCAACAAGATATTTGGATTTTTTTCGTATCTTATTAAGGCGATTTTTTGAAAAAAGTTTTTTGAAAAATTTGAAATTTCAAAGTAACTAAATTTTCGATAAAAATTCAAACCTCGCACAGTCGCTTTGTCAAAAACAAAGTTAACAAAAAGTTTTACCTACGATTTTTTGCTTTTCTTTTTTTTCGATGAAGGATATTTAGATTTTTTTTGTATCTTTGTGGTCTGAATTACGAATTAAAACGACAAAATATGATTTAGAAAAAAAAGAGTGTGTTTATACAGCGTTTTACGTTGTTTTGGTTCAGAAAACGACCAAATTTTAGAAATCCCAAACAACAAGTAAGATGCTCACGTTATGCGTGGGCTACTTGTTTTGGGATTGGGTGCTTGGTCGTACCTCTGAACTGATGAGTTTGACCACGCATTTTTCAGAATAAGTAAAAACACGCAAATCCAATATAGATATGAGTAAAATTGACCAAATCCTCGAAAATCTTAATGAACAGCAACTACAAGCCGTTACAACCACAGAAGGTTACGTTAGAGTAATTGCAGGTGCTGGTTCGGGAAAAACAAAAGCCTTAACATCTCGCTACGCCTACCTTGTGGAATCGTTAGGCATAAACGCCTCAAACATTCTTTGCGTAACCTTTACAAATAAGGCTGCAAATGAAATGCGAAGTCGTGTAAGGCAAATTTTAGGCGATGATAAAGATTATGGCTACATAGCAACATATCACGGCTTTTGCGTGAAGGTATTGAGAGAAGACATCAATAAAATTCAATATCCAAAGCAATTTGTAATTATGGACATTGAAGACCAAAAAACCGTATTGAAAGACATATATGAAGAATTAGGATTAAATTCAAAAGATTTTTCCTATAAACAAGCGATAGGGCATATTAGAGGTTTGAAAATAAGAACTAATTACGTTGAATTTATCGCCGAAAATAAAGGTGTTAAAAAAGATGGCGAAGTTCTTAAAGATAATCCAAACATAGAGATATTGGACAAAATCTTTTTGAGATATTTAGAAAAGCAACAACGTAATTTTGCATTGGATTTTGACGATTTAATAGAGTTTGTTACATACATTTTTGATAGATACAAAGACGTATTGGAAAAATGGCAAAAACGCCTGCACTATATTATGGTAGATGAATTTCAAGATAGTTCGATAAGACAATATGATTTAGTAAATAAATTGTCGCAAGTCCATAAAAATTTATTTGTTGTTGGCGACCCCGACCAAACCATATACGAATGGCGTGGTGCAAAACCTGAATTTCTTGTTGACTTTGACAAGGTATATCCCGAAACTCAAAACGTAATAATGAATCAGAATTATCGCTCAACACCAAACATTTTGAATCTTGGTAATCACATTATCAAAAACAACAAAATGCGAGTTGATAAAGATATGTTCACTACCAATTCAGAAGGCGTTGATGTAATCCATTATCACGCAAAAAATGATTTTGACGAAGGCTTATTTGTCGCAACCGAAATACAGCGTATAGTAAAAGAAGAAAACAAGAAGTATTCCGATTTTACCATACTTTACAGAGCCAATCACGTTTCAAGAACCATAGAACAATCTTTAATCAAAGAAGGTATTCCTTATTCCATTTGGGGCGGTATTCGTTTTTTTGAAAGAGCAGAGATTAAAGATGTTTTATCCTATTTGCGTTTGATTGTTTTTGGCGATGATTTGTCTTTTTTGCGAATAATCAACACCCCTTCAAGAAAATTAGGTAAAGTGTTTATTAACGAAATAAAACAAATTTCCGAACAAAACGGCATAACATTGTTTGAGGCAATAGCATCTAATTCTTTGAATAGAGCAAATGCTGTTGAATTTGTAGATTTGATAAAAGAATTTAGAAGAAGAAAAGATGAAATTTCTGTATCTGATTTAGTCCAAGAGATATTAGACAAAACAGGACTTACAGAGATGTACAGAGCCGATGGCGATGAAGACCGACTTAAAAATATAATGGAATTGCAAAACTCTATTATGATGCTTGAAAAAGACGATGTCGAAAAACTCACGCTGGAAAATTATTTGCAAGAAATAGCCCTCTATACAGATATGGACGTTGATGACGGCAAAAATGATAGAGTGAAGTTAATGACTATTCATACAGCCAAAGGATTAGAATTTCCGTATGTGTTTTTATGTGGATTTACCGATGGAGTTTTGCCGAGTTTTCAGTCAATAGGAAAAGGAAGAGAAAGGGCAATGGAAGAAGAGCGAAGATTGGTTTATGTCGCAATAACACGAGCAGAAAAAGCATTTTATATGACAGAAGCAGAAGGCTACAATTTTCAAACAGGAAAAGACAAGCACCCTTCCCGATTTTTGTTTGAGATAAAAGAAAATTTATATGTTCGTCAAGGCGTTTTAGCACAAGAGATTATTAATGCCGCTAAAAGACAAATAAGATTAGATGAAGGCAGAAAGGATGTTTTTATTCCAACGTTTGAGATTGGCGACTTTATTTCTCATAACATTTGGGGCAAAGGCGAGGTGGTTGATTTAGATGAAGACCTTCAAACCTACATAATAGAATTTGAAAACCTAAATGCGGTTAAGTCTATTCGTTCTGATTGGGAAGGATTGACCTTGCTTGAAGAAGATGATGACGAAGAAGAAGGAGATGATGACGGCGAAGATTTCTACGACAAACTACTTCGTGAACATCAACCTTTGAATCCAAAATTAACAAAAGAAATAGTTATTAGTATGCTTGCAGGGGTAAGATTCGATAACGATTTTACTATTTTAACCGAATGTTCCAAAAAATTATATGATACATACCGCATTCCCGATGGTGTGGTGTCTATCCAAAAAGATGCTTTTTTTGCTCAAAACCATTTAACCTCTATTTTTGTACCTAATAGCGTTAAAACTATTGAAGATGGGGAGTTTGGATTATACAAAATAACCGCCATAAATGTAGCAGAAGGCAATGATTATTTCTGTTCTATTGACGGAGTATTGTTCAACAAAGATAAAACTGTTTTAATACAATACCCAAGAGGGAAAAAAGATAAATCTTATACCATTCCCGATGGAGTTACGACTATCAACAAAAAAGCATTTGAATCTTGTGCGTATTTGAAAAAAGTAAATATGTCTAACAGCGTTAAAACCATTACAAAAGAACTGAAAAAACTAACAGGAAAAACTAAAAAACAGAATGAAATCAACTATGAAGAAAACGCCATCGTTCATCACGATAAATTCGGCAAAGGTGTGATTAAATCCGTAAAGAGAAATGGCGAAGAGGTTGTTGTACTTTTTGATACGGCAGGCGAAAAAACCTTACTTACGGAGTTTGCTTACAGAGTAATGACTGTTTTGTAAATTTCAAAAAAAATTCAGATGACTGCACCCATCAAACTTCAAAATACCTTTGAAAGGGGGGTGTAGCCCCCTTTGCCTCGCAGAGCCGATTTTATTTTGTTCAACAAACTGTTAGTAACTTACTGAAATTCAGATATTTTACGCTTGTTTATCTCGATTTGTTTTTATACCTTTGCATAAAGTTTTGTTCTTTGACATCTTGTGTAGAATCCTCCGCTGAAAAGCACCCAAAAGGAACAGCGGAATAAAACCTCAACTTACTACGTTTTGATAAATCGCACCGCAAATCGCACCGCAATAGAAAAAAGGCTTTCAGTTGATTTTCTGAAAGCCTTGTCTATGTAAGTCGGGATGGCGAGATTCGAACTCACGACCACACGCCCCCCAGACGTGGATTCTACCGGACTGAACTACATCCCGAAGGTGCAAAGGTACGATTTTTTTTGCACATCTACAAATTTTTTTGTTTTAAGGGTCATTTTGGTCTTTATAACTAATTCCATACACAAAGATAAGAGTATTTTTTGATTTAAGCAACTTTTTTTAATTTTAATTCTGTAAATTCTTTAATTGTCAGATTCCCCAAAGCCGAATGTCTTCGGTTTTGATTGTAATAGATTTCCACGTATTCAAACAACATCAACTTCATTTCATCCTTTGATACAAGCTTATTTCCGTAGATTAATTCCGATTTCAGAGTTTTGAAATACGATTCCGCAACAGCGTTGTCCCAACAGTTTGCTTTGCGACACATACTTTGTGTTATACCGTAGCTTGCAAGTAGATTAACGAAGCAGTTACAACTGTATTGAACACCTCTGTCGGAATGAAAAATCAAATCTTTTTGAGGCGGTCTGTTTTTGATAGCCATTCTAAAAGCTGAAAGTGTTGTTTCTTCTGCACTAAGTCCGTCGCTGTGCGACCAACCGATAACCTTTCTGTCTGCCAAATCGATTATAGCTGTTTGGTACAAAAAGCCGTCTTTAGTTTGAATATAGGTGATGTCAGAAACCCATGCTCCTTGCGGAAATGGAACACTGAAACGCCGATCCAAAATATTTTCAAAAACACGATTGTTATGTTGAGAATTTGTTGTTGCAACATATTTTTTTGAACGTTTGCTTCTTAAACCCATATTTTTCATATATTTTGCAATCGTTCTGTCTGAAACCAACACTCCGTTTTCCGCAATTCCTCTGCTATGCGAGGACTACCATAGCGTTGCTTGTGTTTCTCATAAATGTCTTGGATTTGGATTTCCATGTTTTTTTTGCAATTGACTCGTTTAAGGCTTTTACCGGATTGCCAGTTATTGTAAGAATTTTGACTGATTTCTAACATCCTGCACATCATCTCAACCGTATAAAATTTTCTGTTTTCTCGGATAAAAGCATATTTTAACGGTCGCTCGTGGAGATGATGCCGAGCGCTTTTTTTAAGATCTCAATCTCCAAATTTCGCTTGCGAAGACTTTCTCTTAAACGATGTAGTTCCTTCTGATCTTCGGTTAAACGAGGGACACCCTGTCCTTGAAAACTCGCCTCTTTAAATTGTTCATACTCCGATTTCCATCGACGAAGCATTTTTACATCAACGCCTAATTCACGAGCTGTGGCGGATACATTCTGACGCTCGAAACTTAATTTAACCGCATTTTCTTTGAAATGGCGGTCATACTGTTTTCGTGTTCTTTTCATTCTGCAAAGTTAAGATTTTTTAGTGACTCTTATCTAGAGGTGCAGAATTAGTTAGGAAGTCCAGTTTTTTTTGTAGTGAGCTTCACAAAAGTTTCAGAGATTCATTCTCTTTCATCTTTTGCTACTGACCTAATCGAATAGGTTTCGTGAAACGAAATTAAACAAAACTGGTATAAAAACCAAATTTTTTAGTAAAATAGTTTTCAACAGAAAATTATTTGTTTTTTGTATTTCATTTTTTTTTCGTATCTTTGCAGTGCAATTTAACAATATAGGAGGTTATCATGTCAATAGCAATCGTACAAATACCGTTTCAAACGGATTTATTACAACAAATAGATAGTTTTGTTGATGATAAGAAAAACACTCGTGTTGATGTCATTCTTGAAGCAACCAAACTATATGTTGCTCGCAAACAGAATTGGCAAAACATATTTTCGCTTGGCGACCGTTTAGCTGTGAAAAACAACCTATCGGAAAAAGATGTAGCAAGTGAAATAAAAGCCTATCGTAGCGAGAAATGAAACTTGTATTAGACACTAATGTTTTCATATCCTCGTTCTTTTGGGGTGGCAACCCTCGAAAAGTAATGATGCGGATTATTGATGGGAAAGATACGTTATTCGTTTCCGATGAGATATTACAAGAGGTATTTTCAGTTATGGCACGCCCTAAATTTGGTGTAAACCATCGCCAAGTTACGCATTTTATCGACTCTATTGAAGAAGTAGCCTATGGTGTTAATCTTATGGGAATGATACAAGGCGTTTGTCGTGATAGCGACGATGACAAGATTTTGGAATGTGCCGTTTTGGGAAAAGTTGATTTTATCATTAGTGGCGATAACGACCTACTGTCATTAAAAGAATTTCAAGGAATACCTATCCTAACGGCTTCCGAATACATAAATAAAATGGAAGTTTAGTGTGGCAAAAAGTGTGGCAAAATGTATCGAAATAGGTCGAAAAACATCAAAATAAGATTTTGCAAATAATTGACTAATACAATGAAAATAAGTCAGATAACAGAATATACAATTAAAAATGTCTGTACTGGGGGGCGTGTGGTCGTGAGTTCGAATCTCGCCATCCCGACTGAAAATGAAGCACTTGTAAACACTGTTTTGCAGGTGTTTTTTTAATTGCGGTGCGATTTTCGATGTTTGCGGTGCGATTTTGTTCCAAACGTAGAGAATGAATTTTAATCCGCCGTGCCTTTTTGGTGCTTCTACGGCGGAGGCTTCCAACAATATGTCAAGGAACGAAACTTTATGCGAAGTTACAAAAAAGATTTCACATATAATGTAGAATTACATTATTATTCGTAAAAACATCAGTAGAACGCATGGGACACCCCCTTTTGAAAAATTTGGATTTCAAGGTCGGGTTGGTGCATCTGAATTTTTTTGAAATTTATGAAACAAAGAACCTGCCGATTGACAGAGTTTGAAATTTTAATTTCCGTCTATTAGTTCCGCAATCTCCCGTAATAACCGACCTCTCTCTTTAACTAATTCCATATATGCAGCACTTTCGACAAAAAAACTTTTCAATGCCAATGCAAGTTCAAAATACGTTTCCGAGCCGTTGTATTTTTCCAAACTCTCGTCAAAATTTTCAAGAATTGTTATTTTTCCGTTTTCTTTTGTATAACTTGCGTAAAAAGTTCTTAATTGTGGTTCGCCATTGACATTTTGTCGAAACCTAATTTGATAGAAATAAACAGGTGGTTCGTTCTTAAAATTTTCGATTATCATTTTAAGATTATGTCTGCTCCAATGGCTACGTTCAATCGCCGTTCTCTGACGAGCAAGATTTTGATTTATTTGGTCAAATTTTCTGTTAATGGAAACCCTTGTCGAATAACGTAAAGATTCCACAAATCGTGGAGTTCCTTTCGTTCTGATATAATCCATTCGTTCATCGGACGTGCTGTTCATTCTACTGATTGCAGTAGTATGTTTCTCCCAAAGTTCTTCAATACAATACCTCTTGATAGAGAATGTATCTATCGGCAAAATCTCTACAATCTCTACTACCGATTTAGGATTATCGAAATTTTGTGCAACGTGTCGCTTAAATTCTTTTTCGATGTTTCGGCTGGTTTTGTCTTGTTTGCCATTACCACAAGAAAAAAGTAGTAACGATGTGGCTGTGACGATAAATAATTTTTTCATAGTTATTTTGATTTTAATGATTTTTTTGTTTTAACGCCATACCCTGACATTGTCTTCAAACGCACCGTAACCGATGGACACGCTTCTGGGGACATCTGCCGAAGTTAAATTTTTGCAAAAACCAAATTTTTTAGCAAAATAGTTTTCTACAAGAAAATGTTAGTATTTTTGCTATCGAAGGACTGCCGAGCAGTTGCGTAGCGTTGTTGTTTCTTATTAACAAGAAACAACCAATTTGGGAATAAAATTTTTTGGAAATAATCAAAAAAATATCATTTGTAAAAATGCTACAAATGATATAATTTTTTTGCGGTGCGATTTGCGGTGCGATTTCAATCGAAATAAGTCAAAAAACATAAAAATAAGACTTTGCAAATAATTGAAAAATACACTGAAAATAAACGAAATAATAAAATGTAAAAGATAAATTTTTCCTTCCCCCAGACGAGAATTCTACCGGGCTGAACTACATCCCGAAAATAAAAAAGGAGTGCAAAGATACGATTTTTTTTGCACTCCTACAAATTTTTTGAGAAATATTATTGTTTCTGTGCTGCTTTTTTGTGAGCACAACTTGAGCCGCAACCAGATTTTTTCTCTCCAGATGCTGCAGATTTTTGACAACCTTCTTTTTTCTCTCCACCGGCTGCTTTTTGACAACCACCTTTTTTCTCAGCGCTTGCACAAGATTTACTTTCTCCTTCTTTTTTGTGAGCACATTGTTTAGCACAACCTTTGTGTTCTTTCGAGCCTTCTACTTTCGCTGCTTTGGTTGCTCTTTCATTTTTTTCTTTCACTCTTCTTTCTGCTTTTTGAGGCTCTTGCGCCATTACTGCAAACGAGAACATTGCAACGGTTGCAAATACAAATAATTTTTTCATAATGTTTTCTTTTTTGGTTAATAGTTGTTTTTTTGGTTTCTTTATCTTTGACAATCAAAAATACAAAAGGTTTAATTAGAGTTTATTTTTGCACGATTATTTTATGCGTAGAAATCTTTCCATTGCTTTCTACATGGATAAAATACATTCCGGCAGGTTGATTTAACCTTAACTTCGAATGAGCATTAACAGCATGTAAATCAATTTGCTTGCCCATTGAATCAAATATTTTTACAATTGATTTTTCTGCGACCACCACATTGATCAATCCGTCTGAAGGATTCGGATAAACCTTTACTTCTGTTACATCTTCTTCTGATGTCAGAATATCATCTATAGAAACAGGTGTGCTATACATAATATTCGTGTGAGTCCAAGTATGCAAGTCGCTACTTACTACCCAATTGTAGTTTGCAAATTTAGCTCCTTCTCCAAACCATGGATCCAT
Source organism: Bacteroidales bacterium (assembly GCA_031256055.1). Taxonomy (GTDB): domain Bacteria; phylum Bacteroidota; class Bacteroidia; order Bacteroidales; family P3; genus WRKV01. Next base: position 4,988 of record JAIRRI010000191.1, on the reverse strand, counting down.
ATAATATAATGTTAATCCATCTATACCATGCCCAACAACAAAATGCCCTCCTCCAAAGGTCCAACCCCAACGAATGATAAAGGGACGACCTATGGAGAGTTCTTGTGCTATTCGTGCATGTGATAACGCAGTATAAGACCTTGCATTATCCACTTGCCCAAAGTGCATCAAAATATCCTCAATACTTCCACGATACCCCCAATTGTAGTTCCAATAATTACAAGGTCCTCCGGGGTTAGTGCAACAAGATGTTAATCCGAAATTGTGCCATGTTGCAACAGTTCGGGTATATTCAGCAATAACGCATTGTTCGACTTCTACTCCATAATAGTCAAGAATACATTGCGATACTCCTGCCCAACACCATTGATCCTGCTCTTGTGTGAGCACTTTTACAGGAAGAATTTGTGCATGGCTTGTGAATAGTAAAGAAAGAAAGAAAATTAAGATACTGTTTTTTTTCATTGCAATGGATTGGTTTTAGTAAGACTACTTATCTTTGAGTAAGCGTTGCAACGTCGTTTAGTTTTAAAATATTTTTTTGAGATAAATTTTGCAACGTATGAGGAGTAACGGGAATAAAATATGATATGCCTCCCTCTTCGAAAATTAAAAAATCAGATTGTAATGAATGTATTCGTAAAATTCCTGTTACATTTACCCGATACTCATCGGAAATGAGTTGAATGTTACGAGCCAACAGGCTTCCCCCAAAATCATCAGAAGTCATATTCTCGTTTGCAGAAACGGTTAACAATGAAACCATTTTCCCTTCCACAAGTATTGGAACCCGATATGTGTTGCTCGTTATCATTTCCCCATCTTGCCAGTAATACATTCTGATAGGTTCGCCTACACTACTATTGTTAATCTCTTCCAAATTTTGAAACCCAAAAGCCTCTTTCATACCTGCCGGAATTTTCTTGGCAACTGAATCCCACGCCTGCTCCGCAAAAAACACAATGTTGTCTGTTTTTGGTGTAACGATGGATTTTGCTATCTGTCTATGAGAGTTACAAGAAAACAGGTAACAGCAAAAAAACAAAAAAAGGATATTTGGTTTCATCAATTATAAATGTAGGGGCGACGCATGCATCGCCCCTACGGGTCAATTATATTTTTTGTACTTCCTTTACCAGCTCTTTTCCGATTTCTACGGCTTTTTCGTTTTCTGGAATTAGGTTGTGATGGCGTGCAGGTAATGAAGCCTCCAAACCTTTGCGGATATATTCACTCCCTACAATCGGTTTGATTTTTAAAAAACCGCCCAATACAATCATGTTAAAAACCTTTGCTAAGCCCAATTCAGAGGCTTTCGCAGTAGCTTCAACAGAATAGATATTGATGTCTTTTCGAGTTGGTAGATTGATAATTCCATTAGGGTCGTATAACAAGTATCCGCCCGGTTTAACGGATTGTTCAAATTTATCCAATGAGGGTTGATTGAGAACAATTGCCGTATCAAATTTATTGATGATGGGCGAACTGATGCGCTCGTCGCTGATCACGAGCGACACATTTGCTGTGCCTCCGCGCATTTCAGGTCCATAAGAAGGCATCCAACTTACCTCCTTATTTTCCATAATTCCGGAATATGCCAAAATTTTGCCCATCGACAAAACGCCTTGACCACCGAAGCCTGCTATGATGATTTCTTCTGTCATTATTATTGGTTTATTTAATTGTTTGTTGTGAAATGTGAGATGTGAATAGTGAATAAACTCACATCTCACGATTCACGTTTCACTTATTTTACTAATTTTCCATCCATTTTAATATCGCCGAGCGGATAAACAGGGAACATATTTTCTTCCATCCATTTATTCGATGCGAGCGGTGTCATCTTCCAACCTGAATTACAGTTTGAAACGATTTCGATAAACGACAAACCTTTATGGCTTTGTTGATTTTCGAACGCTTGACGAACGGCTTTTTTCAATTTGCGAACATTACCCGGTGTATGCACGGAATGACGTGTTGCCATATAGACACCATCCAATTGTGCAACCATTTCGGTAATTTTCATTGGGCCTCCCATCGTTTTCACATCACGTCCGTGAGGCGATGTAGATGATGCCATACCCGGAAGTGTAGTCGGAGCCATTTGTCCTCCGGTCATACCATAAATTCCGTTGTTCACGAAAAAGATAACGATATTTTCGCCACGATTACACGCATGAATGGTCTCAGCTGTGCCGATTGCTGCCAAATCGCCATCACCTTGATAGGTAAACACCGCTTTATCCGGCATCATACGGCTAACTGCACTTGCCAACGCAGGCGCACGTCCGTGAGCAGCTTGTTGCATATCAATATTCAAATAATCGTAAGCCAAAACGGCACATCCTACGGGTGCAATACCAATAGCTTTATCTTGTAGACCCATTTCTTCGAGCACTTCCAAAATAACGTTATGAACTACGCCGTGTCCGCAACCCGGACAATAGTGATACGGCTTTTCAGTTCGTAGGGCAGGTTTTTGATAAACCAAATTTTCTTTTTTTGCTATACTTGACATAATAAAACCCTCCTTACATGATTGATTTAACAGCGCTCACAACTTCGTCCGGCGTAGGAATAGCTCCACCGGCGCGACCGAAATGTTCCACTTTGGTTTGACCATTTACAACTAATTTCACGTCTTCGACCATTTGTCCCATACTCATTTCTACCGCCAAAAAGCCTTTTACTTTTTTCGCCAAATCAGCAATCGGTTTTTTCGGGAACGGGTATAATGTAATCAGACGAAGTAAGCCCACTTTTTTACCTTCTTTGCGAAGTAAATCCACCGCTTTTTGAGCGATACGTGCACTTGAACCATAAGCAACAATCACGTAGTCGGCATCGTCGCACTGAATGGCTTCGTAGCGAACTTCGTTTTCTTCGATTTGCTTGTATTTTTCTGCTAATTTGTTGTTGTGTGCTTCTTGAACAGAAGATACCAAATTCAGCGATGTGATGATATTGCGCTCACGATCGGCTGTTTTTCCCACTGTTGCCCAAGGTGTGTTTTTACGGATTTCCGCTTCGGTAAAACGTGGGCGTTGTTCGGGTAGAACCACTTTTTCCATCATTTGACCAATGATACCGTCCGACAAAATCAACGCCGGTATACGATATTTAAATGCCAAATCGAAGCCCAATACGGCAAAATCTGCCATTTCCTGAACAGACGCCGGTGCAAGAACGATCACGCGATAGTCGCCGTGTCCGCCACCTTTCACAGACTGGAAATAATCGGATTGTGAAGGTTGGATCGTTCCTAACCCGGGACCTCCGCGAACGATGTTTACAAGTAAGCAAGGCAATTCTGCACCTGCCATGTAGGAAATTCCTTCCTGTTTAAGAGACATACCGGGGCTTGATGATGAGGTCATCACGCGTTTTCCGCACGCAGCGCCACCATAAACCATGTTGATAGCAGCTACTTCTGATTCGGCTTGAAGCACTACCATTCCGGTACGTTTTTCGGGTTGTTCCAACATCAGATACTCCATAATTTCCGACTGAGGGGTAATGGGATATCCGAAATAGCCATCGCAACCCGCACGAATCGCTGCTTCTGCAACGGCTTCGTTTCCTTTCATGAGTTTAAATTCTTTTTGCATATTCGGTGTTTTAAATTATTCTACCTTTGCTTTGTAAACGGTAATTACTGCGTCCGGACAAACGATTGCGCAGTTTGCACAACCAATACACGCATCTGGTTTTTCCAGAACTGCGTAATTGTAGCCTTTTGCGTTTACTTTCGGGGAAAACCCGATGCAGCCAAGACTGCAAGCAGGGGCGCACACTTGGCAACCCTTGCATTTTTCGACATCAATGATGATTTCTCCTTTGAATTTTGCCATAATATTTATTGTTTATTAAATTTTTCAAGTTTGCAAAGATACGAAAAAAAAACGATATGCAAAGCATTTCGTTTTTTTTATTGAGAATTATTTAGTCAATCGTACTAATTATTCAACATAATCGGCATCACTAGCATCAGCACATCTTCGCCTTCGGTAGTGTTACCAACGGGAAGAATCAAGCCCGGACGTGTTGGATGCGACATCTCAATCATCACCTCATCGGTATCGATATTGCTCAACATTTCCATCAAAAACTTAGTATTAAAGCCGATTTCCATCGGTTCGCCTTCATAGCTGCATGTGATGCGTTCTTTTGCTTCATTCGAAAATTCGCGATCTTCAGCAGATACAGACAGTTCTTTTCCGTTGATTTTCAAACGCGCTTGTTGAATACTTTGTTCCGAAAAGATAGAAACACGGCGTACAGCGTTCAACAACAGTTGGCGATCAACCGTTAGTTTATTCGGATTATTTTCGGGAATAACCGCCTTATAATTCGGGAAACGACCGTCAATCAAACGGCAAATAATCCGTGTGTTTTCAAACGTAAAGAATGCATTTTTTTCGTTAAATTCAATAGATACAGGTGCTTCGTCTTTGCGACCGAGCAACACGTTTTTCAACAAATTCAACGGTTTTTTATGAATGATAAAACTGGCTTCTACCTCGGATTTAGCATCTGCACGTGTGTAACGAACCAATTTGTGTGCATCGGTGGCCACAAAGCGAATGTTTTCGGGCGATAATTCAAAAAATACGCCTGACATCACAGGACGCAGATCATCGTTACCTGTTGCAAACACGGTTTTTTGTATCGCTTCACCCAAAATCGGCGCAGGAATTTGCGTTTTGGTCAAGTTGGCAGCTTCAGGTATTTCCACAAACTCATCGGCTTTTTCGCCAACTAATTTGTATTTTCCTTCGCCCGCTGTAATTTCAACTGAACAGTCGTCTTCGTTAATCGTGAACACCAACGGTAAATCCGAAAACGTTTTCAAAAGTTCCATCAAAATTTTCGCAGGGATAGCAATAGCACCATTTTCAGAAGCTTCGCCAAGTTCAACATCTACAACAATAGTAGTTTCGTTATCCGATGCTGTCAAAGTTAACATCTTGCCTTTCAAGGTAAATAAA
>JAIRRI010000185.1 GCA_031256055.1 Bacteroidales bacterium | reverse complement strand
ATAGCCTTCATCGCTTAATTTGTAAGTATTCATGATCGTAAAAAACACAGCTTCGAGTTCCGAATAAATGCGGTGCGATTTATCGGGAAAAAGTTCGTTTGCAATCTGCAAATGGTAGTCGCGAATGTGGTTGTAAATCGGCATGGTATCGCGATTTTCGCGATTGGCAGCGAGCAAATCCTCAAAGGCGTTGGTCATTTTTCCCATCGCCGAAACAACTACAACCAAAGGCTTGTCCAAATGTTGCGCAATGATTTGAGCCACATTTTGAACCCCTTTTGCCGAATTGATACTGGCACCACCGAATTTGAAAACTTGCATTTTGCTTTATTTTTTGCAAAGATACGAAAAAAATATAAATAAAAAAAATAGGTGCAGAATCAGTTAGTGAGTTCATTTTGCATGTAGAGCAAGGCATGTCGCCCATACATATACCTAATAAAAATCATTCCGTCGCCGTTTCCGCCACCACAAAATCAAAATAATTCCAAACAACATTCCGCCTAAATGGGCGAAATGCGCGATAGTGCTTCCTCCACGAAATCCTAAAAGTAACTCCAAAACACCTAAAATAATCACAAGATATTTCGCCTTAATCGGAAAAAGAAAATACACGTAAACCATCATGTTCGGAAACATCATTCCAAATGCCAACAAAATTCCAAAGACCGAACCGGACGCACCAATCACAACAGCATTATTCATATATCTTGCAATCGCCAAAGCGGGATAACCTTCTTGTGCAAAATTCCAAATTTCATAAGCCACCACGATATTTTGAATCAATCCCGCACCAACACCGCAGAACAAATAGTAAAACAAAAAACGTTTACTACCCCAATAATTTTCCAACGTATAACCAAACATCCACAACATAAACATATTGAATAGTAAATGCGGAAAACTACCGTGCATAAAGAGATACGTGAAATACTGCCAAGGGAAAAAATTCTTTGAGGCAATATAATGCAAGCCCAAATAACGAGTAAAATCAATACCAAATCCACCCACCACATCCGTCAAAAAAAACATGATAACATTGATGATAAGCAAGTTTTTGACAACGGGAGGCAAAAGACGGAAACCCTGTGGGCGATAATTTTCTGTCATACTATTTTAGTTTAATCGTGTGTGTATTTCATCGTCTGAAAGCACTGAAAATACAGGCTTTCCTTTGGGTGAGAGTTGCGGAACTTGACAGGCAAACAACTGCGTCAAGAGATGTTTTTGTTCGGTCTTATCTAAGGAAATGCCCGATTTTATAGCCATTCCGCATGCCATCGAAACTGCCAAATTTGTTTGTTTGTCGTTTCGATTGAGCATGATTCCGCTTTTGAAATTTTCCAAAATCGTTTCCAAAACGCCTTGTACATCGCATTCTTTCACATCGCTTGGCGTGGCATTCACAACAAACGAATGATGTCCCAAACTTTCGATATCCCAACCTAAATCTTTCAAACTTGGTAAAATTTCGTTCAACGTTTCAGCGTTCGTTGCTGAGAAATCCAAGGATTGTGGGAATAATTTTTGTTGAGAAACTGACTGACGATTGGCAATTTGTTTTTGAAACTGCTCGAACAAAATCCGTTCGTGTGCACGTTGTTGACACACTAATAGCAAGCCCGATCGTGTATCCACAACTAAATATTTTTTCAAAATTTGGAAACTGTCAAAATACGTATTATCATCTTCAATCGTGTGTTCGATTTCTTTTTGAACGCCTGTTTCTATGGGTTTCTGTAGCAATTCGAACGATTCCAAATACGCCTGTTGGTTGAGTTGTTTTTTGCGATGTTCGGAAAAATTGGTTTTTTCAAAGGGGTTATAATCCGAATTAACGCGAATAGTCGGGGTTTTCGGTGTATAGTCTTTTGACAAAATATCGGGCTGATACTCCGGATTGGTCGAAAAATCCAAACTTGGTGCAAGATTGAAAACACCGATTGCTTTTTTTACAGCAGCCAACAGCACGCCATACATCAACTTTTCATCCAAAAATTTAATTTCGGTTTTCGTAGGATGAATGTTGATGTCGATATTTTTCGGATCAATTTCAAAATGGATAAAGTAGGACGGATAACTTTTTTCGGCAATCAATTCTTCAAACGCCTGTGAAACCGCATGGTTCAAGTAATGATGTCGAATAAACCGATTGTTCACAAAAAAATACTGCTCGCCTTTAGTTTTCATCGCAAACTCAGGTTTACAAATAAATCCCGAAATTTTCACATGAGAAACCGTTTGTTCAATCGGCACTAAACGTTTTTTGTAAACATCGCCAAACAAAGCAACAATGCGCTCTTTGAACGATGACGACTCTAAATTGAACAAACATTTTTCGTTGTGATAAAAACTGAATTTCAAGTGCGGATGAATTAACGCCACGCGATAAAATTCTTCGCTGATATGTTTGAGTTCGACGTTGTCGCTTTTCAAAAATTGACGTCGAGCCGGCACATTAAAAAACAGATTCTTTACCGCAACAGACGTGCCTTTTGAGCATTGACAAGGGCTTTGAGATTTGAATTCAGAACCTTCGATACGAATTTCCGTGCCCAATTCTTCGTCGGCTTGTCGAGTTTTTAATTCCACTTGTGCAATGGAAGCGATAGATGCCAAAGCCTCGCCACGAAAGCCCATGGTGCGAATGGCGAACAAATCTTGCGTTTCACGAATTTTTGATGTGGCATGACGCTCGAAGCACATTCGTGCGTCGGTTTCCGACATGCCTTTGCCATTGTCGATAACTTGAATTAACGTTTTTCCCGCATCTTTAACGATGAGTTGAATTTCTGTGCTTTCGGCGTCTACAGCGTTTTCCAAAAGTTCTTTAACAGCGGAAGACGGACGTTGAACCACTTCACCGGCAGCAATTTGATTCGCCACCGAATCCGGCAATAAACGAATAACATCAGACATGATTAAAATAGCAAAAACCTCGTGTTACTAATTAACATGACTAATAAGACCACCAATAACAGGTATATCAAAACTCTTGACCCGCTCAGCAATTTGTTTGGCTTTCTTCGCCTTGAGCGTTTGCGTTCAAACGCCTCTTTAATGCGTTCCGAGCGTTCCTCGCCCTCCGCAGCCTCTTCTCCGACACGACGTTTCAATTCGTCGATACGCTCCTTTTCCTCACTGTAATAGCGAGGTTTCATATCGTATTTCCGCAATTTCGGAGGATTGAAAAAACTTCCCATACTATTGAATTATTAGCTGCGAACTCTGTAATTACCACCAATTGGCGTTGTTCTATACGGAGGTGCTTCAGGTTTTCGGGTTACTTTTTTGGGATTGGATCTGTTGTGTTGGTTTTCAAAACGACAATGGTCGGGCACTGACGATCTCGTGGACGTCGAACGTGCAGGAGCGCATGAGGCAAAAAATAATGCCGAAATAACGATTAACAGGGCTGTTTTTAAAATACTAAATGGTTTCATAGACAATTTTCTTTGAAATTTATGTGCAAAGATACGAAAAAAAAACGAAACACTGTTATATTTCGTTTTTTTTGTACATTCTACCTCAATGATTACCGTATTACAACGATTTGTTCCCTCACCAACTCTCCTGCGCCTTCTACGTGCAGGAAGTAGGTGCCAGGTGGCAATGAATACGTGTTAAATTTTACAGGACGAGGTTTGCCATCGCGATGTCGATGTCGGAATCGGGTTTGTCTTGGGACATTGCCGAAATTATCAAGGAGTTTGACAGTGTATTCTTCAGGCTGATCGGTATCGGGGAGTTCTTCAAAGTCAATGGTGAGTTCATCGTTGACGGGATTTGGCGAATACACAATTTTGATAATCGGACAATGGCGACCGGGTCGATACTCTATCGTTTTCCAACGACTCCAACCACAGTTGTTTTTCAAACTAGCTTCGATACGGGCTACATTGTTGTTAGGGAACTGCCAAATTTGCAATGGGCAACTTATTATTCCCAGATATGTGAACACAGATGGATTATTAAAAAAAACTTCGTTGGACGAATGTTTCCTCCATTCGCCTTGTGAAATTTCATCCAGCAAATTTAACCCATTCGGAATAATATTTTTATAAGTGAGTGTATCAGTAAAAAAACAAATTCCTTGCCCCCAAGGCACTGTGTCCATATAGCGCCGACTGCTTATGAAATCAGCATCGGGAGCATAACCAACGATTATTTCTTTTCCAAAAGTGGTCGAACAGTTTTCATCGAATTTTACAGTTGCTCTTAACAAAGCCACCCCACAATAGTCATTATTTACATTAAGTTCAAGACAAATTGGATTTGAATTAAGGGGCGAACAGTTTGTCAAAACACTTCCAACTTGCCACGATACTGTTGCGCCGGAAGGTAGATTTGTAATTTCGTATTGAGGAGGCACAAATCCAAACACTTTTAGACCGGGTACAGCTACAATTTCATCAGGACCGGAAATAGTCATATTAGTCCAGTTACAGGCTTGAATAGGCAAAATAATAGTCCCTCCTCCACTAAGCGTTGCAGTGAGTTCTCCTGTTTGTCCTGTTGGTGGACATGCAATAACTGTAACTGTTGCCGAAGTAGCATCGGAAAAAGTAATACCAAAACCGTTAGAAACGTTCCACTGCTCTACTACATCGTTACTAATAGTAAAGTCACCAGAAGAACAAAGAACATCTGGGCCGGAAAAAGATAGTATGCAAGCCGCATTACGAACCCTATCTCTTATCAGATTGCCGGGCTGGGGGCCAAAACCTAAATTAAAA
>JAIRRI010000176.1 GCA_031256055.1 Bacteroidales bacterium | reverse complement strand
TTCGACATTCTCTTGGTTAGTGTAAAAACATCTATCGGTAAATGACGAATTTTAACAAAAATCGGTCGACGGTCGCTGATACGCCATCGGTCAACGGTCGCTGATACTTGCCCAATTATCGGGGAAAAATGGGGAGTTGTCAAGGTTCACAGAGCCCGCCGCATGAGCAAGTCAACCGGCAGTTCGTTTGTTCAATTCATCAGAAAGCGAGTCAATCAATTCATACGTCGGTTTTTCGGCAAACAAACTGTCCTGTATTGTGTTTATTTTTTGTACCGTCGCTTGGATTGCCAGTTCTGATTGGTCAATACCAATCCAATGCCTGTGATGAATTTGCGCCGCTTTCAATGTCGTACCTGAACCACAAAAACAATCCAAAACGATACTGTTTTCATTGGACGACGTTGTAATGATCAAATCCAGTATTTCCGAATTTTTTTCCGTCGGGTATTGCGGCTCTTGCGGGTCTTTGAATTCCCAAATGTCCTGAACCCGCATTCCTTCTCTCTCATCGGCATAAATAATTTTACGCGGATTGCCCGTCGACGACCATTCTATCAACCCTTCCCGATCCCATTGTTCCAGTGTTTCTACATCGGTTCGCCAATGCCGACCAACCGGTGGTCGCATGCCTTTGAAGGATTCATTCGATTTTCCATTTTCCGTTTCTCCCGGCGCATGAATCGGTGTCGTTGTATAATGCCGTCCGCTTTTGTCTTTTTTTGGGAACAATTTTTTTATGTCGTCTTCCGTGTATTTTTTTCGTGGTTCATTCCAGATCGGATTTGCCGATTTCGTATAAAACAATATCATGTCCTTGATATTTCCGTAACCGATCCGGTCGAAATTTTTGGGATTACACTTAATCCGTGTAATATCATTACGAAAATTATCAATTCCGAAAATTTCGTCCAGCATTATTTTGATGTAGTGTCCGATTTTATAGTCAATATGCAGATAAAACGAACCTTGCGCGGAGAGTAATTCGTGAATCAAGATTACTCGTTGCCGCAAAAATTCGATAAAATCCTTACCTTTCATCGTGTCGAGATAGGCAGTTTGTCCTTTTTTTGTTTTGCTGATTGTCGAAGCCCGACCATCGGCAACGGTAAAATTGCCTCCGGTTGCAAACGGCGGATCAATATAGACCAAATCTATTTTACCTTTGTAACCGTTGGCTAAAAGGTAGTTAAGACCAGTGGCATTTTCGGATTGAATGAGCAGGTTGTTAAGCATCATATTATTTTTTTTGTTTAGTTTTTGTTTTCAGATAATTCGTGAAAGCCGAACACGAAACCAACATAAACTTGAGTCATCAAAATCTACTGGAATGTCCGATTCCGTTATAGCATGCCTAATTCCACCATCATCACTTGTGTACCCATACAAAGAAGAAAAAGCCGCCCTTAACGCATGAGGCAATTTATGCGTTTTTCTATTACTGATAACGCTCCGCCTAACGTGGCTTTATCATTGTTCTGTATGATGATACAGCAGGCTTCTACTGCCGATATGGATTCTTTTATGGAATTACGATAATCTGGATTTTTTCTATCAGTAAAGAGATCAAGTGCTGTTTTTAGATGAATGGTAATAGGTTCCCATTTGCCCGTACTTACTAAAGCCTCTTCAATCGCTTTAATTTCATTTTCATCAATTATTTTAGCGACATTTTCTCCAATAATTCTGTATCCTGACTTTTCTTTTTCCAAAGCCCAATTCAAAGAATCTTTTAGTTCTTCCCGTTTGGAGCCGTTCTGGGGTAGTATTTGCACGGCAAATTCCACAAAGTCATATATTTCATACCATGTTGCCCTTTCGAGAAACCATTCGTTAAAAAATTTCTCAAAACCTCTATGCGGTTCAGTATCTATCGTTTCTTTGAAAAAGTCTTGCCAAATACGAACGAAAAGTTTGACCCTTGGGGTAATTTCGCCATAGAGACGATTATGATCAAATTTGTAAAAAAACTGTTCCAAAATTACGTTCCATAAACAATTTTTCAAGTCGCGATCAATACTGTCAACTTGTAAAATTGTTTTGACTGGTTTTTTGCCTATACGTTGTGAAAATCTCATATTGCTCCTTACATTTGGTACAAAAAATTTCTCAACACTAACGCGCTCATTATGTTGTAATTCTTATAAATTCCCGTGATGGATTTGTACATTTTGTTGTTTCCCTTGATGTACAAAACGCCATCAAGAATTGCGATTTTTTCTGCCTTTACTTTTTTTGCTTCTATGGTGCTGATTGCGTCGGCAAATTGCGCATTTTGATGTCCGCCAAAATCTGTTAGGAATTTTGCTTCACCAATCACATATTTACCATTAAATCGACCGACAAAATCAAGCCCTTTATCGTGATTGTAATTTAGTCTTTCACGGGCAAATTCCATGAGCACACTATCGCTTCCTTCTGAAATCGCATCATTTTTGTCGGACAAAAACTTATCAATGCTTACAGGCAAAATACCCAATGATTTTTTTCGCAACCACCCTCTAAACATTGGTCCAATTTGCCGATTTGTTTCTTTTGGAACGCAACATTGTTCATAAATTCTGTCAATGCCCATTTCATAAAGCCGTCCGCAAATTCTGTTAATCGTTTTCGGATTACGTTCGATTGCCGATTTGTCGCGTTTCAGATAAGCAATGTAACTGTCTTTAATTGGAAATAAATCCAACTTCTGCAATTCACGAATAAGCAGATCATTGTTTTTCTTGATAAATGCCTTTTCAACGCAACCCCAAATTTCTTTATCAACTTCCCTGATTCCATCAGGAATTGTCGGATAAACTTGAAATAAATCATCGAGGTATGAGCGTTGATTTGCATACTCTATGCTCAATTGAGTCCAGTAATTCATGATACTTTCACAAAATTTGTTTTCGGATTAAACTTTTCAATAGTACCCTGATTTTACCACACCCCACGCCAAAATCAATAATGCCGAAAGATCGTCGAGCAGTTGACTTCGCCAGACGATGGCTTCGTCTTCGTTCTCTTTGGGAATATCGGATTGCTCAACCACGCTGCCGTTCTCACCGGAAAAGGTGAGCATTTTCATGGACACGAGGTCGATGATGGCTCGAAACGCTTCGGGAATATGCGGCGGACCTGCTCCGACGGGAATGGCAACGGGAATCGGCTTCGTGCCGAGTCGATTTTTGATTTGGTTGAGAGTGCGGTAAAAATCTGCGCCTTCCCTATCCTTTTTGTTAATGATGGCGATTCGCGGAAAATGATATTTGTTTGCTTGCCGCCAAACGGTCTCGCTTTGTGCTTCGACTCCTTCGCGGGCAGAGAAAACGACGACTCCACCATCGAGAACGCGCAAAGAGCGTTCGACTTCCGCAGTGA
>JAIRRI010000134.1 GCA_031256055.1 Bacteroidales bacterium | reverse complement strand
GTCTAATTTATCAAAAATATCATCTAAAAGCAAAATCGGAAAAAAGCCGTTTTGTTGTTTGGTAAATTCCAATTGCGCCAAACGCATAGCCAATGTGAATGATTTTTGCTGTCCTTGCGAACCGAATTTTTTCACCGGAAAATCGTCAATTAACAGCATTAAATCATCTTTGTGAATGCCAATGGACGAGTGATGTAAAATACGATCTTTTTGTCGATGGTTTTTCAACTGTTCTGAAAATGGCAAACCATCTTGCAATTGCGAATTGTAGCGAATTTCAACACGTTCCGAACCCTTAGCAAGAATGTCAAAATAATGTTGAAACAACGTTGAAAATTGATTGGTAAAATTAGCTCGAGATTCGAAAATTTCAGAGCCATGTTGAACTAATTTTTGATCGAAAACTTCGCAGAGTGTTTCGTCGAAATGTTCAGATTTCAACATTTTATTTCGTTGCTCTAACGCATGGTTGTACGAAATCAGATGCTCCAAATAAGATTTATCAAATTGCGAAATCACAATATCCATAAACTTTCGTCGAACATCGCTTCCATCGTTAATCAAATCGCTATCATAAGGCGAAATCATCACTACCGGAAATAAGCCGATATGATCTGCAAAACGCTCGTATTCTTTTTTGTTCAACCGCATAATTTTTCTTGCACCACGTTTTTGAATGCAAGATACTACGTCGCTTTGCACGTTTTTTTCAAATGTTCCGTGAATGGCAAAAAAATCCTCATTATGCCGAATGTTTTGCATATCGGCACTTTGTACATAACTTTTACAAAACGACAAGTAATGAATTGCGTCTAATAAATTCGTTTTGCCAACGCCATTGTTTCCCGCAAAACAATTGATGTTTGGCGAAAAATCCAACGCAAGTTCTGCGTAGTTTTTGAAATTGGTTATGTTTAGGGATTTTAGAAACATTTTGAAATTTGTTTAGCAACATCTTCCATCAACCACATGGGCGTTGAGGTTGCACCGCAGATACCTACGGTACCAATGGTTTTGAACCATTCGCTTTGCAATTCGGAAACATCCGAAATAAAATGTGTGTTGGAATTGGCACGTTTGCAAAGATCAAATAAATACTGGCCATTCGAACTGTCTTTACTGCTTATAAATAAAATAAGTTGATGATTTTGACAAAACTCTCTGAGTTGTTTGGCACGATTGGCTACTTGTCCGCAAATGGTGTTAAAGGCAATAAAATCGGCATTTTCAGGAAGTTTTTTCTGAATATTTTCCTGAAGTTTTTCGTAGTCTTCTCTGCTTCTTGTGGTTTGCGAGTAGAGACGAATGGGTTTTGAAAAATCTATGTTTTGCAAATCAGATTCTTTATCAATAATAATGGCTTGACAATCGGTTTGTCCCTCTAATCCTATTACTTCAGCATGTCCGGGTTTGCCGTAAATCAAAATTTGTCCGCCAACTTTTTGCATATCTTGATAACCGTCTCGAACACGTTGCTGCAATTTTAGCACAATCGGACATGTTGCATCAACCAATATGATGTTTTGTTTCTCTGCAATGGCATAGGTTTCAGGAGGTTCGCCATGTGCACGAATGAGAACTTTACAATTGGATAATTTTGCAAATTCTTCGTGTGAAATTACGCGAAGTCCGTGCTTGGAGAGGCGTTCAACTTCCGCACTGTTGTGAACAATATCACCCAAACAATATAAGGTTTCGCCGTTTTGTAACTCTTCCTCGGCACGCTGAATGGCTGAAACCACACCGAAACAAAACCCCGAATGCTGATCAATATCTACAATCATAAAATATTTCCTGCTAATTCCGCCAACGGACTGCGTTCGCCTTTCACAAGATTAACATGGGCGAATAATTCTTGCCCGTGCATTTTGTCGGTCATGTAGGTAATGCCGTTCGAACGCTGATCCAAGTAAGGCGAATCGATTTGGAAAATATCTCCTGTCAACACGATTTTGGTGTTTTCGCCCGCTCTTGTGATGATGGTTTTGATTTCGTGTGGGGTGAGATTTTGTGCTTCATCAATGATGAAAAACGTATTACTCAAACTGCGTCCGCGAATGTATGCCAACGGCGAAATATTCATTTTTTCGGTACGCAACAGTTCGTCAATTTTCAAAAGTTCTTTTGAATTGGGTTTGCAACGACTTTTGATGAACGAAATATTGTCGAAAAGTGGTAGCATATACGGTCCGATTTTATCTTTGATTTCGCCGGGTAAAAATCCGATTTCTTGATTTTGCAACGGAATCACAGGGCGTGCCAACAAAATTTGATCAAAATTCGCTTCTTGTTGAAGCGCTGCAGCCACTGCCAACAGAGTTTTTCCCGTTCCTGCCATACCCGTGAGCGAAACCAATTGCACATTCGGATTGAGAAGAGCGTCCATTGCAAATGTTTGTTCGGAATTTCGAGGTTCAATATTGTAGCAACGTTGTTTTTCAACACGAACTAAATTGTCTGTGTTTTTTTCATATCTCGCCATAGCGCTGCTGTTGCCATATTTCATAACAAAAAACTGATTAGCAGCAGGTGTTATATTCGGCAAAACTTTTGCAGAAATTTTTCCATCTGTATAGAATTGATTAAGCACGCTATCGTCGGCAACATCAACGGTTACAGCGCCTGCCTTCAAATCCAAACTTTCCATATTTTGCACTTTGTCGTTGAGATAATCCTCAGCAGCAATTCCCAATGATTTCGCTTTAACGCGCAGGCTTACATCCTTACTCAAAAGCGCAACGTAACGATCGGGATGTTCCTGAGCCTCGTGATAAGCAACGGTCAAAATGCGATGATCGGGCAAATCTTTGTTAAATAACTTCATTTCCTCAGGAAACGGTTGATCAAGTCCAATACGAAGGTTTCCAAGACCTTTTCCCAACGAAATTCCACCGTTAAACAATTTATCTCCCAACAACTCATCAATGATACGAATGAATGCACGCGCGTTGTAATTGATTTGTTCGTTGCCTTTTTTGAAGTTATCTATTTCTTCGAGAACCACAATCGGAACTACAACATCATTATCTTGAAAATTGTGAATACAATTGTAATCGTGCAAAATTACGTTGGTGTCAAGTACGAAAATCTTTGGAAGTTTGTTTGTTTTTGCCATCGTCTTTATGATTTAATGATTTCTATTAGCGATAAAATTCATGAGGTTTTGTAAGGTTGTTTTTCCAACACTATCCGAAAACGGGTTGAGTAGATTGGTTGCTTTTTCAATATGTTCAGCGATTTTAGATTGAGTATAAATCAAACTTTCACTATCTAAAATTTGCTGCGATAAGTGTTGAACTTTTTCTGAATTTAGATAATGATTTTGGATAATATCTAATGCCGATTTTTTATTAATTTCGGATGCTGTTTTCAAGAAATGAATGAGAGGTAACGTAAATTTTTGTTCATGTATATCATTATCCTTCATCTTTCCAGTTTCCGTGTTGGGCAAAAGATCCAAGAGATCATCCTTGATTTGAAACGCCATACCGAGGTGCCAACCGATTTGATGAAACGTCAAAACATTCTCTTTGTTTGTATTTGCCGAAAAAGCACCGCAAGCGCAAGCCGCAGCAAAAAGAGAAGCCGTTTTTTTGCTGATAATATCATTGTAAATATCTTCAGAAATACCAACGTTTGCAGTATTTTGCATTTGAATAAGTTCGCCTTCGCTAACTTTTTTTATGGCTTCATTCATGAGTTCCAACAATTCGTAATCGCTGTGAGCAGTGGCTATTTTCAGCGTTTTCGCAAAAAGGTAATCGCCAACCAAAATCGCAACTTTATTGTTCCATTTTGCATTGACAGACAGCTGATTTCGACGAATTTCGGCTTGATCAATGACATCATCATGCAATAGCGTTGCCAGGTGTAGCACTTCGGTTAAGACCGCACTTCGATAGGTTTTGGGTGTAATTTCACCACAAATTTCGGCAGACAATAAAATCAAAACAGGTCGAATTTGTTTGCCTTGAGAAGTTTGAATATGGTTGAAAACATCATTAAGTAAAGGTATCTCAGAAGTCATAGCATTCGAAAATTCATGTTTGAATTTTTGAAACGCAGGCTCAATGGGCAGTATGATGTCTTTGAATTTCATTTTACAAAGGTACGAAAAAAAAACGAGATATAAAAGGGCGAGGCATGCCTGGCCCTACCTATCGTACCCAATATCTTTCAAATTTTCCTCAATTAGTTCTTTTAGGTATTTTTGAATGCTGAGGTCTTGAATGGATAAATCATCCAAAACCACTTTGATTTCTTTGGTATCGAAGATGTATTCGCCTTTTGGTGTGATGTGTTTGTAAATAAATTCCAAATTCGGGTTCATCGAAGCCAACATCACTACAATGCCTGCAATGTCGCCGATTGGCACTCGGTCAATGTGGTCAAATTCGAATGTTGCTATCAGGTTTGTTCCAACACCAAGTTCCGATGTAATTTGCAAATTTCCATTCGCAAGTTCGGAGTTGAGTTTCAGCAAAGGTATGCCCAGTCCAACTTTTCGAGTTTTTCGAGAAGTCGTATAAGGATCGGTAACTTTCGCCAAAACTTCGGGCGACATGCCTGTTCCGTTGTCTTTAACCGTTAACACATAACGATTGTTGAATTTGTCTTCATCAATCGTAATCTCAATCAACGTGGCTTTTGCGCTGATCGAATTTTGGACAATGTCTAATATGTGAAGCGATAAATCTTTCACTTATCCCACAAACAACGGACGCGACGACATCATCGCGTTCACTTTTTTGCAAATTTCCGCAAGTTTGGCTTCATCATCAATGTTCGAAATCACCTCATCAATGAAGTCTACAATTATCGGCATATCGGCTTCTTTCAAACCGCGAGATGTTACCGCAGCCGTACCTACGCGGAATCCCGAAGTAACAAACGGTGTGCGACTGTCAAACGGAACCATGTTTTTGTTAATGGTAATATCGGCTTTTACCAAGGCATTTTCAACTTTTTTTCCAGAAATTTCGGGGAATTTGGAACGTAAATCAATCAACATTAAATGGTTGTCCGTTCCACCGGAAATAACTTTGTAACCCTTATCAACAAAGGCTTTACACATGGCTTGCGCATTCGCTTTAACCTGTTTGATGTAAGTCAAATATTCATCGGAAAGTGCTTCGCCGAAAGCCACTGCTTTTGCAGCAATCACGTGTTCGAGCGGTCCGCCTTGAATGCCCGGAAATACCGCCAAATTCAGCATTTGCGACATTTTTTTGATTTCGCCTTTCGGAGTGGTCAAACCCCAAGGATTATCGAAATCTTTGCCCATAATAATCAGTCCGCCGCGAGGTCCACGCAAGGTTTTATGCGTAGTCGTTGTAATGATATGGCAATATGGAACAGGATTATTCAACAATCCGCGAGCAATCAAACCTGCAGGATGTGAAATATCGCCCATCAAGATTGCGCCCACCTTGTCGGCAATTTCTCTCATACGTTTCCAATCCCAATCACGTGAATATGCAGATGCTCCACCTACAATCAATTTGGGTTTTTCGCGCAAAGCGATTTCTTCCATTTTATCGTAATTGATCAAACCTGTTTCCTCTTCAACCATGTAAGGGACAGCACGGTACAAAATTCCTGATGAATTGACAGGCGAGCCGTGCGAAAGATGTCCGCCATGCGACAATTCCAAGCCCATAAAGGTATCGCCGGGCTTCAAACACGTTAAAAACACCGCCATATTGGCTTGTGCGCCCGAATGTGGTTGCACATTAGCATACTCAGCACCGAAGAGTTGGCAAGCACGGTCAATCGCTAATTGCTCAGTTTGGTCAACGATTTGACAGCCGCCGTAGTAGCGCGCTCCGGGGTAACCTTCAGCATATTTGTTGGTTAAGCAAGAACCTTGCGCTTCCATCACTTGCGGGCTTACGAAGTTTTCTGAAGCAATAAGTTCGATGCCAATTGTTTGGCGTTCGCGTTCTTTTTCGATTAGATCGAAGATTTGTTGGTCTCTTTTCATAATGATTTTTAGATTTTTTGCAAAGATACGAAATTTTTCTTAATGTTCATTTTTTTTTGTATCTTTGCAAGAAAAAATACTATGTTCACCAAAGACATCTACACCAACCGCAGAAATCAACTTCGCTCGGACGTAAAATCCGGTTTGATTTTGCTTCCTGGCAATCAGGAAGCCGCTTACAACTATCACAAAAACACGTATCGCTACCGTCAGGATAGCAATTTCCTCTACTTTTTCGGTTTGAATAAGCCGAATTTTGTGGGCGTTTTAGACGTTGACTCTGGAGAAGACTGGCTATTCGCTAACGATTTCGATATGGATTCAATCATCTGGATGGGCGATATGCCAAAGGTTTCCGAATTGGCAGCCTCTGTCGGCGTTAAAAATTCAGCGCCAACATCGGAGTTGCAAAAAATGGTGGAAAAAGCCATCCACGAAGGTCGACACGTACATTTTTGCGATCCGTATCGTGCCGTGACACGTCATCAGATCTCACAATTAATGGGCTTTCATTACAATGCCGTGAAACGTTTTTCGTCTAAAGAATTGATTAAAGCCATCGTAAAACAACGAGAAATCAAAGCGGATTACGAAATTGTTGAAATCGAAAAAGCCTGTGATGTGGCTTATTTGATGCACACCGAAGCCATGAAAATGGCAAAACACGTGGGCACTTACGAATATCAAATCGCAGGACGCGCCGAAGGTATTGCTATGGAACACGGCGGAACAGTTTCGTTTCCGGTGATTTGCAGCATCAACGGACAAACGTTGCACAACCATTATCACGGCAATCAAATCACGGAAGGCAGAATGTTGGTTTTAGACACAGGTGCGGAATTGGCAAACTGCTATTCGTCCGATATCACGCGAACTGTGCCTGTTGGCGGGAAATTCAGTGAACGCCAAAAAGCCGTTTACGAAATTGTTTTGGATGCAAACGTGAAAAGTATCGAAATGTGCAGACCCGGTATCAAATATCGCGATGTACACTTGGTTGCGTGTCTCACTATTGCCGAAGGTTTGAAGAAATTAGGCTTGATGAAAGGGGATATGAAAAAAGCCGTTGAAGTCGGTGCACATGCCTTGTTTTTCCCGCATGGATTGGGACACATGATGGGCTTGGATGTTCACGATATGGAAAATTTGGGCGAAGATTTTGTGGGTTACGACGATGAAACCAAACGCGCCAAAGAGTTTGGTACTGCCTATTTGCGCTTCGGAAAAAAATTGAAAGAGGGTTTTGTTTTGACTGTAGAACCTGGTTGTTATTTCATTCCACAGTTGATCAAACAATGGCGCAACGAGCAAAAATTCGCAGAGTATATCAACTACGACGAAGTAGAAAAATACTTAGATTTCGGCGGTGTTCGAATTGAAGATGGTATTTTGATTACCAAAGATGGTTGTCGTGTTTTAGGAAAACCTGTTCCGAAAACCGTTGCAGATATTGAGGCATTGATGGCAACACAAAACTAAATTATTATGAAAACATATAAAACGTTCACAGAAACGCAAAGGTTTGGACAGTGGTGGATTTGGCTGATATTGTTAGGTCTCAACGGCTTGTTTATTTATGGAATTATTCAACAAATCATACTTGGACATCCATTTGGAGATAAACCGATGAATGATACAGGACTATTCCTTGTTTTTGGAGTCCTTCTACTGATAACTTTTTTATTCGTTTGTGTTCGACTTCAAACCTACATTGATGAAGACGGTGTTTATGTGAGATTTTTTCCA
Organism: Bacteroidales bacterium; assembly: GCA_031256055.1. Classification (GTDB taxonomy): domain Bacteria; phylum Bacteroidota; class Bacteroidia; order Bacteroidales; family P3; genus WRKV01. The sequence goes on along the minus strand of JAIRRI010000134.1, from coordinate 48,580 downwards.
TTTCGATTGACTTACAAACGATATGCATGGGCAGAAATTTCAAAATCCTATGTTAAGCAATATCGTCCACTTTTAAAGTTTGGAGGTTGGGGACTTCGATATAACTTTAGTTTCAGCGAAAAGGCATACAGTGTTTCGGGAAGAAACGGATTACAACTCGAACTCGTATCAGGGAAAAAAGTTTTAATCGGAACAAATAAGCCTGAAGAATTAACAGAAATTCTGATTTCATTAGGGAAACAGGAAAACTAAACAAATAAAAACAAATAATTATGAAACATTTAACATGGCTAATTACCCTAATCACTCTTATTATGCTTTCTGCTTGTAACAACGAAACTCAAAAAAATGATGTTGTTTTGACTAAAATAGAAGAAGCGCCATTAACCTATATTTTACCTTCTCCAAAAACCGATGGTAAAATGAGTGTGGAAAAAGCATTGGCACAACGTCGTTCGCATAGAGCGTATCAAGACAAAGCATTGTCGGCAGAACAATTGTCGCAAATTTTATGGTCGGCTTATGGCATTACAAAACCCGTAGAAGACAATCCCGATCGTCCGTCAAGTCGCCCGTCTTTTAGAGGTGGATTTCGTACTGCTCCTTCTGCAGGTGCAACATTCCCGTTCGAAATTTATGCAATCGTTGGAAATGTAAGTGGAATAGAACCAGGTGTATACAAGTACATTTCCGAAAACCATAAACTCGTAAGAGTAATCGACCAAGATGTAAGAGTAGAACTTCGCAAAGCAGCGCTGGATCAAATGATGGTCGAGCAAGCACCTGCAACGGTATTTTGGAGTGCTATATTTGAAAGAGCAACAGTTCGTTACGGCGATCGTGGGCGCGAACGCTATGTGTGTATGGATTTAGGACATTCGGGGCAAAATGTTTACTTGCAAGCCGAAGCAATGGGCTTAGGAACGTGTGCTATTGGGGCTTTCACAGATGCTGATGTGAGCCGAGTGCTTCAACTTCCTGCAGAAGAAGAGCCTTTATATATGATGCCGGTGGGGTATATTGTAGTACGTCAGTAATTCCAGCAAAATACAAAAAAAGCGAAGTGTAAATTATTTCACTTTTTTTCCTTGTGTTTCTCTGTGTCCTCTGTGGTTAATCCTATGTCCAAGAAATTTTTCGAGATAAATAACCATGCAATTTCGGAAGCCATCGCTTGATGCGAACCATCAGCAATTCACCACTTCCCACGAGAATTTCCGATTTATTTTTTCGAATGCCTTTAAGAATTTGTCGGGCTGCTTTTTGCGGTGTAATGCCTTTGTTTTGTCCGTCGTCCATTTTACCGTAAGCCTTGCCGTCCGCCATGATTGCGCCTAACGAAACATTGGTTTTGATTCGTCCGCCGATGATAATATTCACCTTGATATTGTGCTGATAATTCTCAATTCGCACGGCTTCAAAAAATCCATGCATAGCATGTTTCGCAGCGGAATACGCCGAACGCAGCGGAAATCCGAACACACCGACCATACTACTCGTGCAAACCAAATGTCCCCTACCCTGCTTGATCATTTGCGGTAACACGGCTTTCGTCAAAATTACCGCGCCGAAATAATCAATTTCCATAATTTTTCGATCCACTTCTATGGGTGTATCCACCGCCAAAGCACGTTGACTTATGCCTGCATTATTCATCAAAATATCAATTCGACCGAATTGCTCAATCAAGCGATTAGCAATCGGCTCAAGCGTTTCGGATTGCATTAAATCCAATGGCATGCAATGAAAATTTTCAGGACGAGAGGCTTTATTTTTTACAACTTCCAACTCCTCTAAAAACGGTGCGGAAGCAATCACAACAGCGCCTTCATCAATCAGCGCAAGCGCTGTGGCCTCACCAATTCCGGAAGATGCACCTGTGATCCAGGCAATTTTGTTTTTAAACATAGTGATATGAGTTAAGAGTTAAGAACTAAGAGTTAAGAGTGGCTGCGCCTCATTGCTATCTGGCGAAGCCACTCTTAACTCTTAATTCTTAGTTCTTTAGTTTTCTTGAGTTTTTGGTGCAAACATTTTTAACTCTCGTGCATACACAAAAATGAAAATTGCTGTGATTAAAGTTCCGAAAACATCCGGAAATTTAACTAAACCGTATACCATCGGCAAAAACAACATAATAACTTGCGCCGATGCATAAAAGTGAAAACCAAGTTTGTTTAGTCGCCACATGAGGGCAGCACCTACAATACTGGCAAGGGCGAGCAATGTGAGTAGTCCGTAATAACCGGCTCCTGCTTTTTCCATCATTTCGACATAACGTTCGAGAAGTGTAGCCATAGAAGCCAGGGCATCGTCGTCTGCAACTTCTTCAATTTGTGAGATAACATTTTCAAAAGATAAGGCGATGTAGCCATTTGTAATGAAATTAAGTCCGCTTCCGATGAATGTTAAAACGAGAAAAACAGACAATAAGGTTGAGCGTTTGGGTTTGGTTTGTTCGGTGTTGAAAGGGTTTTCCATGATTTTTTAGTGTTTAGTAGGGGCGTTGCGCGCAACGCCCCTACACTTGGTTAATGATTCATTTTATAATTCTAATAATTTTCGTATTTTTTTCTGAATTTCCGTATTTTCATAAATGCCCGAAAATGCTTCTGCGCCCGGACCAAACGCAAATACGGGAACCATCACAGGCGAATGGTCAAATGTAGTAAATCTCGAAAACATAACATCCTCTTCGCGTTTCAGCACTGCTAAACCGCCCGTTTCGTGATCGCCCGTAACAATTACTAATGTGTTGCCATCTTTTTTTGCAAAGTCCAAAACAGCGTGAATCGTGTTGTCAAAATCTATCAACTCCGGAATCAAGTCATCAAAACGATTATCGTGACAAATCCAATCAATTTGTGAACTTTCAATTATCAGGAAAAAACCTTTCGGATTTTGATTAAGAAGTTCAATCGCCTTTTCTGATGCAGGTTTTAGAAATTCGCCTCGTCCGTTAACCATGGATTCGGGATGTACATCATACAACAATCCTGCTACTTTTGGGTTCTGTGTTTTCATTACATCGTCTAACGTGTAAAGCACCTGAAAACCCTGTTTTCTCAAACTATCTGAAAGATTTCGATGGTCTTTGCGTTTTTCAAAACGATCTCTACCTCCTCCGATAAACAGCGTGGGATGTGTATTTAACATACTTTCGGCGATATCTTCATAATTTCTGCGATGAATGGAATGCGCCAAAAACGCCGCAGGTGTGGCGTGCGTGATGTCGCAGGTAACAACTACTCCGGTAGAAAGTCCTTTGGCATTACTCAACTGCACTAATGTCTTCAGCGGTTGTTTGGTTTCGGGATCAATGCTGACGTAGTTGTTATTAGTCTTTTTGCCCGTTGCCAAAGCCGTCGCTGCTGCAGCAGACTCTGTTACAAACTCATTTGCCGACGATGTTTTTTGAAATCCGACATGCGTGAATTGCTCAATAGCATTATCTTTTTTCGCTTCTATTAACGTAAAAAACTGCGTTGTACCCATGCCATCGCCGATGAGCAGGATTACGTTTTTTTGTGCGGAACTACTCAACACAAAAATAAGTAATAGTAAAAAGAAAAACAGTTTTTTCATGAGATGATATTATTCGAAAAATTGAACATTAAATGGTAAATGATATTTGAAGCACCGCTTATCCTATGTTCTGAAAAATAAGAGTATTCAAAATTCGATACAATTTCTGTCTGTGTGAGTGCTAATTCTACTGTGGAGTTTTGATGAATATCTATATTTGCAACTACAAAACCAATCATTCCTGCAGTATTATTGTAAAAAGGATATTTCTTTTTTGTTGTAAAACGTTTAATACCATTAGTAATATATTTACGATTCAGTGTATTTCCCCCGTCTAAACGTTTACACTCTATTACATAATATGCATCATCGTCTTTGTATGGTTTTACATGTAGTATTCTTATATCTGCTCTTCCTTTATTTTCAGATGTTTCTTTGTCAAAATGATAGTTTGATAATGGTGGGTAGGCTTCTTTAAAAGTACTGTTTTTCAAATATAATTCTTTAGAAAGCATTATATCCCTGATATCATTTTCATTATTGGGCAGTTCTGTACCACTTGAAATAATACTGTAATAGCAAGCAATAATCCCTTTAAGAATATCTTCAAATTCAGAATTGAAGAATATAGAGCTATATCTAAAAGCGGAAGCATTTATCATTTGACTATTCATGCTTATCCCTCCCCGTTTTTAAAATAGCATCCAAAAATTCATAAACATCCAAATACCCAACTGCTTTGTGCCACAAGCGTTTTTCATTAGGTTTGAAAACATAAAAACAATCTTTTTCAAAACCTCTTATATCTTTTTGAATGAAAAGTTTATCGGTTATTTTTTCAGTTCCAAGTTGTATGATTTTTTGGAATAAGCCGTTTGTATCATTTTGCTTATCCTCCCAAATAATATCTTGTTTATATTCCGATTTCGGAACAACTTTAAAAAACATTCCAATAATTTGTTGTGTATGCCAAACTTCAACAACAAACTTTTTCCCTACGGAAGCAAAGCTATCTTTGAAGCGTTCGACGAATAGATTCGCATATTCAGTTAAATAGTTAGAGTCAGTCTCTGATGTTATCTTATCAAATTTATATTTTATTGAAGGAATAGTTATATTTTTTGCATAATTTATCAATTCTTGTTCAATATGTGAAACATCCATTCCTTGACATATAGATCGATCGATCTCCGATATACTGTTATTTATTTCTTGTTCAACTTTTGCTGAATTGTAACTTGATAGAGGTGTGTTTTTTAATTTATATAACTTTTCTTTTAGGGCATTAATTTTTTTATACAAACTTTCTGACTCTGTAACTTGGATAAAAGGAAAGCTAAATTTTTCACTATCGTGACTTCGCTCTTGTTTTATTCCGACAAACGATGCCGTTTGTAAAGCCCAATATGAATTCAACTCGGAGCAAAGTAATAATAATACATTTGTAAGTAGCTTATCCGAATTCGAGTCTAACGCTTTTATGGAGGTAACATTATCAGTAAAAACCCCTTTGACATCCAACATTGTGGCTACTGTTTTAAATTCAGAGGTTAAACCGTCTTTGACCAATAAGGCCGGAGGTGTAAAAATATCCTTAACAATTTGTCCGTCTTGACGATATACATATCCAACTTCTTTTTCACGCCACTTTTCCAAATCCGGCACGATGAAGTACGGTTGTAATTTTTTACTTTTCACATCAGTATCTATGAATTTCCAGCCCGCTAATTCGCTTACATCAATTTTATTTTCTCCATCTACCTTTTTAATACCCTGCTTAATAATAAATTTGCATTCATCATTTATGTAACTTTCAATAGTTTTATAATTATCTTTCAGCCGTTTTATAAAATTAAAATCCAAATACGAGCCATAAACCAATACTTTCCACATCCAATCATTTTCTTTCAGCCTATCTTGTTGCACTATTTTTACATCATGTCGATTAACTGTAAATATTTTGAACATAGAGAAAAAACGACTTGGTTTTAATACAATATGTTCCACAAGATTTTTGTTTGTATTTTGACCATTTGCATGTTTGAAAAATAATACACAGGCAGGAGTAATAGCTTTGCCATTAGATTTGTCAAAAACCTCTCGTCTTACAGGAGCTAATTCAAAAACTTGTTCAATTAAATAATTATGCAAGAAATATTGTCTAAAACCTTTACTTAGTTGATTATACAAAACTTTGCTTGTTACAATCAAAGCACATTTTGTGTTTTTGGTAGAAAAATCACTACTTCGTAATAAAAACGCCTGTGCTATTTCTTTATTTCCAATACCGATTTCAAATTCCGATTGTTTTTCTCTCACTCTTCTGTTGTTGATATATTCAACATACAAAGGTTCTTGTTTCGTAGTTTTCTTCTCATTTTTACCTCGCATCCATGGTGGATTGCCAACAATAAAGTCAATTTCTTTATCCTTAAGTACAGAGTTAAATTTTGCGGTTTCATCAAAAAAATCAGCACAGAAAAAATTTGTATTTATTAAATCAGGAAATTTAAACGTGGCTATTTCAGGAGGATCCATTTCACTCAAAAGAGTAAGATAGATGGAAAAAATCGCAACTTGTACAGCACTTTCATCCTTATCAATACCAAAAATATTTTCTATGGCTATGTTTTTTATATTTTCTTTGAATTCTTCCTTGTCTTTTTCAAAAATTTTCTTGTTTTGTTTTTTGTATTGTTCTATTAATTTTCTCAATACTTCCACAAGAAAAACACCCGACCCACAAGAAGGATCGAGAACTTTACAATTATATGATTTTATTTGATTTATGTAACTTTCGATCGTTTCAGATAAAATATAATCAACCAAAAATAGAGGTGTATAATAAACACCTTCTTTGGCTTGATTTTCGACACCAACAAAAGACTCGTAAACATTACTAATAAATTCAGTCGGTATTATAGAGAAATCGTATAAATCAAACAATGATAATTGACCCGTTCCTATGTTTTTACTATTCAAAAGATCAACAAGAATTTCATATGCTTTATTTGGAATAATGCCATACTCTTCTTTTGTTATTGGAAATAAGTTGCCGTTAAATCCTATTTCTTTATCTGTCAAATAATCAAAGAAATCCTTTGTTTTTTTTATATTTTGCAATAACACACAAAATTCGGAATTAGTCCAAGGTTTAGATTTTCCTTCAAAATTTAAAATTACCTTTCTATCAATTAGATACCTAACAAAAATTATTTTCCCCAACAAAGCATTGGTAATTTTCGTATAGCGTTTTTTATCATCTTCGTTATCTGATTCCGGAAATTTTTCAATTATTAAGCGTCTTGCATCTTTTATATTTGTTAACAACTTGTAATCAGCTCTATTTTTGTAAGTTAACTCCTTTTTGTAGGTTTCCCATGTTTTTCCGGTTACTAATTCAAAATATCTGAAGTTATTTAACTTATCTTCTCCACCAATTTTTTCCAATGCTTTTTCTTCTCTCAAAAGATTAAAGCCATTACATATCTCAACTAATCCTTTTTCTATAATAAAAACTATCGGAGTTTCGTTAAAATTCCAAATATCCTTATGTAATTTTTCTTTGTTTTGCGGATTTTCGAAAAACAAAATCATGGGCTTATTGTCAAGACAGAAAAAAGCGTCAGGATTAGTTTGTTCCAAAAAACGATAAACTCTGCTTGGAAAATTCACTTTTGTTCTCCACTCTTTATCCGAAAGGCGAATCAAAGCATCTTTAGGAAGCTCTAATTTGGTAAATATGTCTTGTAATGTTTTCATATTTTCCATCCATGACTTTGTATTGACTAAGCAATCTACAAAGATACGAAAAAAAATTGAAACAAAAACTTAAAAAGTGTTAATTGTTTCAACATCGTCGTTTTTTTCGTATCTTTGCACTTCAATTTTCTTTATGACACCTTCCGAACTCATTCAAATATACCAAAAATCACCAAATTTGCAGACGCTTATTCAGGCGTTGCATAGTAGGGGCGAGGCATGCCTCGCCCCTACCGTGAAAATAGGACTTTCAGGTTTTTCAGGTTCGTCGCGTGCGGTAGTTGCATCGGCAGCGATTTCGGAAACCTATTTCTACCATTTGTTCGTTTTGCAGGACAAAGAACAAGCCTCCTATTTTCACAACGATTTGGAAAAATTGTTGGACGAATATCAATTGGACTTTGAACATAAAAATGTATTGTTTTTTCCCGCTTCCGCGAAACGTCCGTACGATGCGGAGTTAGTTGATAACGCTAATGTTTTGCAGCGTGCTGAAGTTTTGCATCGTTTGGAAACGAATGATCGAAAAACCATTGTTGTAACCTATCCCGAAGCCCTTTCGGAAAAGGTAATTACACAAACAGTTTTGCGACAAAATACTATCAAATTACAAGTGAACGAAGCCGTTTCGATGGATGTTGTGATTGATTTGTTGATGAATTATCATTTCGAACGCGTGGATTTTGTGCTTGAACCCGGACAATATGCTGTTCGTGGAGGAATTTTAGATGTATTTTCATTTGCAAGCGATGATCCGTATCGTATGGAATTTTTTGGCGACGAAATTGAGTCTATTCGCAGTTTTGACGCGGTATCTCAGCTATCTAAACAGCGTTACAAAAAAATTACGATTTTACCAAACATTCAAATGCAAGAATCTATTACCGAACGAACGTCGATTTTTTCGCATTTTCCGAAAGATACAGCTATTTGGATAGATGATGTTGAATCTTGCCAAGTTGTTTTGAACCGCTCGCTGGATAAAGCAACATTGGCTTATCAATCTTTGGAATCGCTTGTTTCAAGAGCCAAACCACAAGAATTATTTTGCTCCGGTGAGGAATTTTTGCAAGATATAAAATCGTTTTCTATCGTAGAATTTGGTCTGACAAATTATTTCAATCACGATGAAAATATTGTTTTCGATTTTCGTCCGCAACCCGCATTCAACAAGCAATTCGAGTTGTTGGTGAATACGCTGTTAGACCACTCCGATAACGGTTATACCAACTTGATTTTGTCGGATAATCCCAAACAAATTCAACGCTTGGAACGAGTGTTTTTTGAGATGGGAAACGCTGACAGACAAGTGCGTTTCGTCCCTCTAAAAATTTCCATTCACGAGGGTTTTATTGATCATCAACAAAAAATTGCGTGCTTTACCGATCATCAAATTTTCGAGCGTTATCACCGTTTTACAACGCATCGCCAAATTCAAAACAAAGAAACCATCACGCTTAAAGAATTGTATGATTTGAAACCAGGTGATTACGTTACACACATCGATCACGGCATCGGACGTTTCGGAGGGCTTGAAAAGACTGAGGTTGGCGGGCATCAACAAGAAACCATTCGCTTGGTTTATAAAGATAACGATGTGCTGTTTATCAGCATTCACGCGTTGCATAAAATTTCGCGATACAGCGGAAAAGACGGCGCAGAGCCAACTTTGACACGTTTGGGTTCAAGCACGTGGAGTGCTTTGAAACACAAAGCCAAACAGCGTGTCAAAGATATTGCGAAAGATTTAATCAAACTTTACGCACAGCGGAAAGCCGCAAAGGGTTTTGCATTCAGCGAAGATTCGTTTTTACAAAATGAGTTGGAAGCCTCGTTTTTTTACGAAGACACACCCGATCAACTCAAAGCCACACAAGATGTGAAAAACGATATGGAATTTACATCGCCAATGGATAGATTGATTTGTGGCGACGTGGGTTTTGGAAAAACGGAAGTCGCGATTCGTGCGGCATTCAAAGCCATTACAGACGGCAAGCAAGTGGCAGTTTTAGTGCCAACAACGATTTTAGCGTTTCAACACTTCAAAACATTTACCGAACGTTTGAAAGATATGCCGTGCAAAGTGGAATATATTTCACGTTTTCGCTCTACGAAAGAAAAAACACGCATTCTAAAAGAACTGAAAAACGGACAAGTTGATATTTTAATCGGCACGCACCGCCTCACGGGAAAAGACGTTGAATTCAAGGATTTGGGCTTGTTGATTATCGACGAAGAACAAAAATTCGGCGTGGCGATGAAAGAAAAATTGAAAGCGATGAAAGTTAATGTGGACACGCTCGCACTTTCTGCAACGCCCATTCCGCGCACGTTACAGTTCTCATTGATGGGTGCAAGAGATATGTCGATTATCAGTACACCACCGCCCAATCGTTTTCCAGTTCACACCGAAATTCACGTGTTCGACGAGGAAATTATTCGCGATGCCATCATTCGCGAATTGAGTCGTGGTGGGCAAGTTTTTTTCGTACACAGTCGCGTGCAAAACATTATGGATATTGCAGGTTTGGTGCAGCGTTTAGTCCCGGATGCTCGCATTGGTGTGGGTCACGGACAAATGGACGGCGACAAACTCGAAGATGTGATGATGAAATTTATCGACGGCGAATTGGATGTTTTAGTCGCCACAAAAATCGTTGAAAACGGCTTGGATATTCCGAATGCGAACACCATTATCATCAACGAAGCACAGGCTTACGGTTTGAGCGAACTGCACCAATTACGCGGAAGAGTGGGACGTTCGAACAAAAAATCATTTTGCTATTTGATTTCGCCACCATCTTATATGCTCAGCGATGAAGCGAAAAAACGCTTGCGTGCAATTGAAGAATTTTCGGAAATCGGAAGCGGTTTTAATATCGCCATGCGTGATTTGGATATTCGCGGTGCGGGCAATGTGTTAGGCGCCGAACAAAGCGGTTTTATTAGCGATATCGGCTTCGACACCTATCACAAAATTTTAGACGAGGCCATTCAAGAATTGAAAGAAACCGAATTCAAAGACCTTTATCAAACCGACGAAAAACCCGAAGTTTTAGCCTCCAAAGATTGTACGATTGAAACCGATTTGGAACTGCTTTTGCCCGACACTTATGTGAATAGTGTTGCCGAAAGGCTTAGTCTTTACAAGCATTTGAACGCTTTGGAAACTGACGACGAACTTGAAAAATTCAGACAACAACTGCAAGATCGTTTCGGAAAACTTCCTCCACAAACCGAAGAATTGCTCGAAACTATTAAAATGCGCCGATTAGCCAAACAAATCGGTTTGGAAAAAGCCGTTTTGAAACGCCAAAAATTTATCGGAACATTTATCACCGACCAAAATTCTACATTCTATCAATCACCAACGTTTGAGAAGGTTTTAGAGTTTGTAAAAAATAATCCTAAAAGCTGCGAATTTAAAGAAATTAATGAAAAGTTAACAATTTCTTTTCCAAATATCAAACGTATTTCGGACGTTTGTGCGATACTTGAAAAAATAAAATCATAACTAATCAAAGAGGATTTAACCACAGAGGACACAAAGAAACACTGAGGGCTACCGATTTGTAATCGGTACCAAGTGTTACATCGGCACGGATTGCAAATCCGCACCAGCGCTGTTAAACATTCGGATTTTTTCAAAAAGGTCCAAAATATGATCCAATTCTTTGGCTTGCAAAAGTTCTATCCGCAAAGGTTTGAAATGCGGAATAGCTCTGAAATAGGTGCTATAATGCTTGCGCATTTCCCCGATGGCTTTGCTCTCCCCTTTCCATTCGATACAAGCTAAAAGATGTTCACGACAAACATTCACACGTTCATCGATTGAAGGTGGCAGAAGATGTTCACCGGTTTTGAAAAAATGTTTGATTTCTGAAAAAATCCAAGGATTTCCGATGGTTGCGCGACCGATTAAAATGCCGTCTACACCATATTTGTTTTTCACTTCCAATGCACGTTCAGGTGTTTTCACATCGCCGTTTCCGAAAATCGGGATGTGCATGCGCGGATTGTTTTTCACTTCACCAATCAATGTCCAATCGGCTTCGTCGGTGTAGAGTTGACAACGTGTTCGTCCGTGAATGCTCAAACCCATAATACCCGTGTCTTGCAGACGTTCGGCAACATCAACTATGACTTTGGAATTTTCGTCCCAACCCAAGCGGGTTTTCACAGTAACGGGCAAGTTCACTGCTTTCACGATACCTTCGGTAATTCGAATCATTTTCGGAATGTTTCTGAAAATTCCGGAACCAGCGCCACGATTAGCGATTTTTTTCACCGGACAACCCCAATTGATGTCAATAAAATCGGGCTTGGCTTCTGCTGCCATTTTTGCACCCTCAATCATTGCGTCTTCCAAATGTCCGTAAATCTGAATTGCAAGCGGACGTTCGCTTTCCGAGAATTGGAATTTTAACAAACTCGTTTTCACATTACGAATAATTGCATCCGTCGGCACAAATTCCGTTACCAAAACATCTGCACCAAACCGCTTGCAAATTCGACGAAACGGCGGATTGGTCACATCTTCCATTGGCGAAAGCCACAATGGGAAATTAGAACGAAGAACATCGGTTTTAAATTGCATAATTTGGTTTTAGAATACAAAGGAAAAAAAACGAGACCGTCTTTTTCGGATGGTCTCGTTTTCTTTATAAAAGAACAAACTTATTTTTTAGTTCTGTCTGGCAATGGTTTTGCGTCAATAAGTTGCAACATACTTGCATCCAAATTTTGATTTTTCGGATTTGGGATAAACTTTTTAGAAGTTCCTTTTTTCCCTTGCGGTGTCATAACCATTTCACCTTGGAAATCTCTCCAATAGTTACCCGGTTGACCACCTGTTGGGATATAGGGGCTACCTTCAGCAAGTGTTACCAAAGTACCCACTCCCATAATTAAGGTTATAGCTCCATCGTTAAACGACAATTGATATGGCAATTTCCATGAAGTACCATCTTCTGAAGTTTCAAAGAAAAGTCTGAATGGTGCATTAATGGAATAGATATTATTTGAAGTACCTGTGCGCGTTACATAACCACCTGCAACTTGCCAAAAAGCGGTCATGCCATTTTCTAGTTGTTCTTCTGTTAGATGTGAAGTAAGGTTAGCTGTTGTAGCACTAAACGATTCTACATAGTAATCACCATCTTCATCCATTTTCACCTCAATAGGCAAATCTTCATCTCCGAAAATCCATTTGTCACCAACTTGAGTGATTTCCAGATTCCAATTGATTAGTTCTCTTGGGTTGCCGAAATAGTCCCATGACGTTACGTCGAAGTTTCCTTCCATTTCCAAATCAGGTTCTGGGCAAGGTTCAATAGTTACAACTTTAGGCGCACTCTCTGCGCTTCCCATCGAATTAGTTACTACTACAGTATAGCTTCCGCTCGCGCTCACAACAAGAGTTGCAGCAGTTTGACCTGCAATTACTGTACCATCTTTTTTCCACTGTAATGTAGCAGCAGGAGACGGCGTCGGAGTGATGGTGGCTGTTAAAGTAACGGTTTTTGTTGGGCAAGTATTAGCATCTAAACCGCTAATAGTCGGTGTTGCAGGAGGTTCACACGTATTAATAGTTACAGTTTTTGCAGCACTCCACATACCTTCGCCTTTGTCATTAACACCTACAGCATAGTAAGTACCGCTTTCGGTTACAACAAGAGTAGAACCTGTTTCGCCTTCAATAAGGGTTTCTCCTTTTCTCCATCTAAATGAAGTAGCGCAAGTAGCACTAACCGTCAACGTAACATCGTTGCCCGGACAGTCATTAGCCGAAAGGCCGGTGATTGTAGCATCACCCACAACTCCAACAGTTACTGCTCTTGGATTACTCCACTCACCTTGACCTGCAGAATTAACAGCTGCTGCATAGTAAGTGCCATTTTCAATTACAGTAAGAGTAGAGCCTGTTTCGCCTTCAATAAGGGTTTCTCCTTTTCTCCATCTAAATGAAGTCGGATCATTAGTGGCAGTGGCCGTCAATGTGGCAGTTTGATCTGAACACTCGCCAATAGAAGAATAAGCAATTGTAGCTTTTCCGGGAATTTCTACTTTGTCTCCATTTTTGTCCTTACACGCAGAGAAAACCACTGCAAGAGACATCATTAGAATCATCAATTTTTTCATGTTTTTTTGTTTTACGTCCGCTCCTTATATCGGACTTTTGTTTTAGATTATTTTGTTTTTGGATTATAATAATCCGCAAAGATACGAAAATAATTTGAAATACAAAAAGAAATTGTAAATTTGTTGTGATTTTTTTGTAAAGATATTGAATTTTTTATGCCAAAATGGCATTTTTTGGGATTTGGCAAGGTTTTTGCGGTCTTATTTTACAAAAAAGAGAGACCTATGAGCGAACCCAACGAAACCTCACACACAGAACAAGACGAAATGCTGTCGTTCGATAGTTCGGAAATTTCTGAGACTTCCGAATTTGCTGAACAGACTGAAAAGATAGACCCTTTTGACCAACTTACCACCGATTTGAAAGAGGCACATGACAAGTATTTACGACTGTATTCGGACTTCGACAATTTCCGAAAACGCAGTCAAAAAGAACGTTTGGAGTTGATAAAATCAGCTTCGGAATCTGTAATTTTGTCACTTTTGCCAATTTTGGACGATTTCGACCGTGCAATACCCGCTATTTCGGATGAATCTACAAAATCTGGCGTTGAGTTAATTTATGGCAAATTAAAAACAACTCTCGAAGCACAAGGTTTGAAAGCTATGGATACTAAAGGCGTTGCATTTGATGCAGACCTTCACGACGCTATCGCTCAAACTCCGACCAATGACGAAACACAGAAAGGATTGATCATTGACGAAGTTCAGCGTGGATATTACCTAAACGATAAGGTAATCCGCCATGCAAAAGTTATCGTCGGAAATTAAAAACACACCGTAGGGGCACACCCACGTGTGTGCCCCGCTAACATGGGCGAACACGTGGGTTCGCCCCAACAACAGGAAAAAAATGGCAAACAAACGAGATTATTACGAAGTTTTAGGTGTAAACAAAACCGCCACTCCCGATGAGATGAAAAAAGCTTATCGGAAGTTGGCACTGCAATACCACCCCGACCGCAATCCCAATGATAAAGCGGCAGAAGAGAAATTCAAGGAAGCAGCAGAGGCTTATGATGTACTTTCGACTCCCGAAAAGAAAGCGAAATACGATCAATTTGGTCACGCCGGAATGGGCGCCAATGCTGGTTATGGACCGGGTGGCATGGATATGAATGATATTTTTTCACATTTCGGAGATATCTTCGGAAGCGCGTTTGGTGGACAATTTGGTGACGGGCATTTTCACAGTTTTACAAGCGGATTTGGAGGTGGTCAACGTCAACAACGCAGGCGTGTCAATCGCGGAACAGACTTGCGTGTGCGTGTCAAACTCACATTAGAAGAAATTGCCAAAGGCGTTGAGAAAAAAATCAAAGTTCACAAAAAAATTGCTTGTAGCGAATGCAGCGGAACGGGTGCAGCCACAAAAGATGCTTATAAAACCTGCGAAACCTGTAAAGGTTCGGGACACGTAACCCGCGTTACCAATACGATTATCGGGCAAATGCAGCAAACATCGGCTTGTCCAACTTGTCATGGCGAAGGTCGCACAATCACGCAAAAATGTAAGAAATGCAACGGTCATGGTGTGATTGAAGGCGAGGAAATTATCACCATTCGTATTCCTGCAGGTGTTGAAAACGGCATGCAACTTTCCATGCCGGGCAAAGGCAATGCGGCTATTCATGGCGGTGTAAACGGCGATTTGATTGTATTGATTGAAGAACTCGAACATCCATTGTTTGAGCGTGCTCAAAATAATTTGCACTATAATCAATTTGTGAGTATCACCGAAGCTGCTTTAGGCGAATCGGTTGAAGTTCCTACGCTTGACGGCAAAGTGCGCCTAAAAATTGATGCCGGCACACAATCGGGCAAACTCCTACGCCTGCGCGGAAAAGGTCTACCTTCAATGAATGGCTACGGCACAGGCGATTTGATTGTTTGTGTGAATATCTGGACACCTCAAAACGTAACCAAAGAAGAAAAAGAATTGTTGGAAAAACTCCGCAATTCGCCGAATTTCAAGCCTAATCCGAAAAATGCCAAAAACAATAAAGGGTTTTTTGACAGGGTTAAGGATTATTTTGGGGGATAAATGTGGGGGCGCAGTTTGCGCGCCCTTGATAATAAACAGGGCGGGCGAACCCCGCCCCTACGGTCAACATTATTTTCCTTCCCCTCGCAATACAGTCGCCACGGTATATATCAAAATTTTCAAATCATTCGACAGCGACATGTTGTCGATGTATTGCAAATCAAACGCCATACGTTCAATCATTTGATCTACCGACGAAGCGTAGCCGTATTTGACTTCGCCCCACGATGTGATACCGGGTTTTACACGAAGCAAAAGTTTGTATTGTGGCGATATTTTCACAATTTGGTCAATGAAGTATTGTCGCTCCGGACGTGGTCCTACGAGGCTCATATCGCCTTTTAAAACATTCCAAAGTTGCGGAAGTTCGTCGATTCGATATTTGCGCATAAACCGTCCGAAAGGCGTTACGCGCTCGTCTGTTTCGCTTGAAAGCATGGGCTGATTTGGTGTTTCCGCATTTTGATACATGGAGCGAAATTTATACATCAAAAACGGTTTTTCATAGAGTCCGATGCGTTCCTGTTTATAAAAAACAGACCCTTTCGAACTGCGTTTGACTTTCCAAATCACCACTAAAATCAAAGGTATCAGCAAAACACCAAACAGAAAACTTAATACAATATCCGCAGCACGCTTGAAAAAACTTTGCCAAGCCGGCAATGGGTCATCGTTCAACAACAACAGTGTGGTATGCAAAAACGAAGTTACTTTTTTATGTAAAAACGGCTCTAAATTCGGAGAGATGTGAATGGATACTTTGCACGAAACCAAATTCGACAAAATACCGCTAATGGCGCTTGTTTCATCATCATTCAACGCGATAATTACGTCTTCAATTTGATTGGATTTAACAATAGTTTCGAGATCGTTTACTTCACCAAAACAGGGCATTCCAACCATCAAGTCATTTGTTCCACATCGCACGTAACCTAAGATATTGTAGCCATCCGAGCGAGTTTGATTTTGAAGTTCGGCATAAATTTTTTGTGCATTAGTTCCATTTCCAATCAAAATTGTATTGAATAAAATTTTGCCTTTTCGAATGGCTCTACGAATTAAATACGTATGCAACATACGCCCAAACAGCGTAAATCCAAAATGGAGGATGAATAACACAAAAACATAGTGATAATACCAATCGTAGCTCTCCACATAATCATCCAAAATCACAATGAAAAACAACACAATCACTCCGCCAATCGAATGATTTAGCGTTTTTACAACATCCGAAAACAGTGTTTTGGTGAATATTCGTCGATAATAACCGTATGCAGAATACAACAACAGCCAGCCCAACGGAACGATCACCAAGCCTTGATACAAACGACCATCGCTCCACACAACATTGAACGCATCGCTAAAACTCCCTACTTCTAAGGATTTCCGATGAATAAAAAAAAGCAGCCACGCCAAAGCCGCCGAAATAAAATCTATTCCGACATAAAGCGCAGCATGGAATTTTTTGGGAATCATTATCGTGTTGCAGATTTAATCTCGTCCATAATTTGGTAAGCCACTTCGAGAGCATTATACCCATCGATAAAAGGAACTGCAGTTGGTGTATCGTTCACGATGGCGTCATGAAAACGGCTCAATTCGGTTTGAATGGCATTGATGGGTTCAATGCTCGGTTTTTCGATTTGAATGTGTTTTTGTTTGCCCGGTCCCAAGTCGATAATCATTGCAAAAGGGTCGTCTTTCGTGGTTGACGTAACATCATTCATGCGAATAATTTCGGATTCTTTTTCCAAAAAATCCACCGCAATATAAGCGTCTTTTTGGAAAAAACGAGATTTTCGCAAGTTGGCCATCGAAATTCGACTTGCCGTGATATTTGCCACACAACCGTTGTAAAATTCCAAGCGAGCATTAGCAATATCGGGCGTTTCGCTGACAATGGCTACACCGCTTGCACTGATTTTTCGAACCGGCGAATTCACCACGCTCAAAATTAAATCCAAGTCGTGAATCATCAAGTCCAAAATCACCGGAACATCCAATCCACGCGGGTTAAACATAGCCAAACGATGCGTTTCGATAAACATCGGGTTCGAAATTTTATCTTGAACACTCAAAAATGCAGGATTGAAACGCTCAACATGTCCGACCTGAGTTTTCACACCCGCCTCAGTTGCCAAAGCCAAGAGTTTTTGGGCTTCTTGAGGTGTTGTGGTAATCGGTTTTTCAATAAAAACATGTTTACCTTTTCGCAAAGCTAATGACGCTATTTCAAAATGCGAAATCGTCGGTGTTACGATGTCTACCACATCAACCGCTTGAACAAGTTCGTCTAAATTTGAGAACGATTTCACACCCAATTCCGCCTCAACTTTTGCTGCAAGTTCCGCATCGGTATCACAAAAACCAACAATTTTATAGTGATTGGGAAGCCCTTGAAGGCATTTGAGATGTATTTTGCCGAGATGTCCGGCGCCGATAACTGCGATAGAAAGCATAGAATTTGATTTTTGGTGCAAAGATACGAAAAAAAAACGAAATGTCATTTCGTTTTTTTAGTTATGAGTTATGGGTTATGAGTTTGTGGTTTAACGAATACGATTTGGCGAAGCAACTCATAATTCATAACCCATAATTCATAACTTTTTCGTATCTTTGCAAACTTAATTTATGCAACACTTAGATACTTATAAAACCAAAGGCTTGCGAAAAGCCTTAGTCGAAGAACTGAAAACCAAAGGCATAACCTCTCTTTCAGTGCTTTTGGCTATTGAAAAAATTCCGAGACATTTGTTTATTGATTCGTCTTTTTTGGAGTTTGCCTATCAAGATAAGGCGTTTCCAATTGGCGAAGGTCAAACGATTTCGCAACCTTTTACCGTTGCCAAACAATCGGAACTTTTGCAGATCAAACCTAAGGAAAAAGTCTTGGAAATCGGTACAGGCTCGGGCTATCAGACTTGTGTATTGTTGGAATTGGGTGCAAAAGTGTTCACCATCGAACGTCAACGCAATTTGTATCTCAAAACCAAAGATTTATTAACCAAATTAAATTACAATACCAAGTGTTTTTACGGCGATGGCTACGCCGGATTGCCGAATTTCGCGCCGTTCGATAAAATTATCGTAACTTGCGGTGCACCCTACGTGCCAGAGTCACTGAAACAACAGTTGAAAATCGGCGGCATCATGGTTATTCCTGTGGGTGAAAACTTACAACAAATGCAAGTTTATACCAAAATTTCCGATACCGAATTTTCGTGTGATGAGCATGGAGATTTCCGGTTTGTGCCTATGTTAGAATCTCGAAAATAATACAAAAATAATTTTAAATGGATTTTATACTATTTTTTCTTTTTCAAATTTTGGCTTTTTTTCTACCAGCTTACCTCATTGGGTCTATTCCAAATGCCGTTTGGATTGGAAAAGTATTTTATGGTAAAGACATTAGAAATGAAGGTAGTCGCAATGCCGGAGCAACAAACACCATTCGTGTGTTAGGTTTGAAACCCGGCTTATGTGTGTTGGCGTTGGATTTACTGAAAGGTATATTGCCATTAGCATTGATGTCTATTTATTTCCATTATCCTTCACAATTAGATCCCACGTGGAATGCTCTTGATGTAGAAGTCAAAGATTTCTATACTTTTTTTGCATATTATGCTTATTATTTTCACGCATTTTTCGTAGCCATTGGAACTGTACTCGGACACGTGTTTCCAATTTACGTCGGTTTTCATGGCGGAAAAGGCGTGGCAACGTTGGTTGGAGTTCTAATTATGCTGTATCCGCAAGTATTTTTGATTGTAGCAGGAGTTTTCTTTGGTGTATTTTTCTTGTCTCGATATGTTTCTTTATCTTCTATGATTGCTGCAATTTCATTGCCGTTGCTGCAATTTGCATTTTTTCAATTCGATAAATTACCGTTGCTAATTTTCGCCATTCTCATCGCCATTTTCGTTCCGCTTACGCATATCAAAAATATCAAACGCCTGATTCATAGCGAAGAACCGAAATTTGTATTCAAAAAACACTCAACCCATGACCAACCTCGACCTTAAATACTTCAAAAATCTATCACTAAGCGAACTCGGATTGTGGTTACTCATTCCTTTGGCAAGTTTGAGCAGTCGCACATGGTTGCCTGTTCCGCCAACATTATTGTTGCTTTTGGGGGCGATTCTGTGCTGGGCTATTCAACAAATGAATGGAAAATGGAAAATGGAGAATGGAGAATTAAGCTATTTGGCGAAACCACATTCTCAATTTCAAACCATAATTCGTGTTTTTTCTCTCTTTTGTTTGTATTTTTCTGTTTCGCAATACCTTATGGGAACTGCTTTTTTCCGCTATATGGGTGTGGTGTTTGCACCCATGTATTTGATTTTTGTTTTGATTTTTTCCAGTGATGTTTCTTCTGATTTTTTGAAAAAATTAGGTGATAAATTTATTCGCTATTCTCTGGTTATTCTTTGTATTGAGGCCATTTTACGATATGGCTACAGTTTTTGGTGCATTATTCAGGGTGAAAATCATTATCACGGCATTTATCAGTTTAAGTTCGATGGCCCCATGTATATTGCTAGCAATATGCTTGCGGGTCATATCATCGCTTTGCTATTTTTCATTCTTTGGTGGGGACATACGCATAAGCAATCTATGAAGAAAGAGCTGTTAGTTGCTTTTATTCTTCTTATATTAACTCTCTCAAGAGCAAGTATACCAGCCGTTTTCGCAGGATTGGCCTATTACTGTTTTTTCCGAAACCTGAATTGGAAAAAAGCCTTGTTAGTTTTCTTTTCACTTTGTTTCGTCGCAATTTTAAGTCTTTGGGCACTTAAGTTTTTACTCAGTGATGGAAGTTTTCAAACCAAATTTTTAATTCTTGACGAAGCACTGGATTATTACAAAACTGCGAATTTAAAAAATATTCTATTCGGACTCGGACTTTCCGAAACTGAACAAATAGCAAGGTTCACGTATTCCGCACATAATTATTTTCTTTTGTTTTTGATGGAAACCGGTGTGTTTGGGCTGCTTTTTTTAGGGATAACATGGTTTGTCTTAGTTAAAGCCACCAACGGAGCTGCAATGATTATTTTACTCCCTTATTTTGTTCAGATATCCGCCGAAGCTGCAACATTCATACCATACTTCTATGTGATAATGGCATTAATGATAACGAATAAATTAAAAATTGAAAATGATTCCAAAAAAAATACACTTCTGTTGGATTAGCGGCGATCCCTACCCTACCTTAATTCAACACTGCATTGATTCTTGGCATAAGTATTTGCCCGATTATGAGTTTGTGCTTTGGGATGCCAAACGCATCGAAACTATAAATTGTGATTGGTTTCAAGGCGCAATGGACGCCAAAAAATATGGTTCTGTTGCTGATTATGTGCGTTTTCATGCACTCTATCACGAAGGTGGTATTTATTTGGATGCTGATGTCGAAGTTCTGAAAAATTTCGACGATTTAATTTCTTTCAAATCCTTTATAGGTCTTGAACAAAGCGGGTATTTCGAGGCCGCTGTTATTGGTGCTGAACCTCATCTAGATTGGATCGGATATGTTCTCCAACAATTCAAAAACACACCATTTCTCAATGAAAATGGAAAAATGAACCTTCAACCGCTTCCAGCCACTCTCAATCGTTTGCTATCTGATTATTTTCACTGCAAAAAAAATCAATTCGAAAACTTAAATTCCGATCAACTTCGTATTTTTCCAAAAACCTATTTTTCGCCTAAAAATCATCACACAAAAAAAATTAAAATTTCCAAGCAAACATACACTATTCATCACTTTGACGCGCATTGGGTGAAAAAAGATTTAAAATTTAAAGTCAAAATGTTTATGCATCAATTTTTAATCTTTATGTTTGGCTCATCCAGCCATCAAAAAATCTGTGCAAGGTTACAGAAAAAATAAATTTTGTCTTTTTCGTTTTTTTTCGTATCTTTGCAGATTATACTAATGCCAATAATGTTTTCTGTTCTTCTCTCAGTCTATCATAAAGAAAATCCAGATTTTTTGGATGCCGCTCTACAAAGCGTTTTCGAACAAACTCTTCCTCCAAGCGAGGTTGTACTCGTAAAAGACGGTAAATTGACACCTGAATTGGATGCTGTTTTAGATCGCTATCAAGCGAAATATCCCGATATTATCAAAATTCACAATCTGCCAGAGAATCTTGGACTTGGTGTGAGTTTGGCCTTTGGTCTCGAGCGTTGTTCGAACGAGCTCGTGGCAAGAATGGATACCGATGATATTTGTTTGCCCTTTCGTTTCGAAGAACAGTACACTATGTTGATGAATCATCCGGAATTGGATTTGGTCGGTTTCAACATTGCCGAGTTTGAATATGACCCAACTATCATTCATTCCTACCGAAATCTTTTCGAAAAGCCTGATGAAATCCATAAACTTGGTAAACGTCGCTCTCCAGTCAATCACGTTACTGTGATGTTTCGCCGTTCGAAAGTGCTGCAAGTGGGTGGCTACAAGCGACTGAAAATCAACAAAGGTATGGAAGATTACTATCTGTGGATGCGGATGCTGAACGAGAACATGCAGTTTTACAATATTCAAAAAGTGGGTGTATTGTGTCGTATTGGAAACGACATGATCAGTCGCCGACACGGTTTTCTGTATTATCGCTTGGAAGTGGATTGTTTCGCAAAAGGCGTTAAAATGGGATATATTTCGTGGGTAGATTTCTTTGTAGCAGTCTTTTCGCGTGGTGTTGTGCGCATTATTCCGAAACCTGTCACAAAATGGTTTTACAATCGATTTTTAAGACAAAAGTAATAAAATAATATGGATACGGCTATCTTGATTGCTTTAATAAAGGTTATTTCAACTATCTTGATTTCAGGAATTATCGTATTGCGAACTATTCCTACCATTAACCATATTGCTCGTTCAAAAGGGCTTCTGAATGCGCCAGGGGAACGCACATCGCACCGATACAAAACGCCAAATCTTGCCGGAATTGCCATTTTTATTGCCGCGTGCGTCAGTTCGCTACTTTTTATTTACGATTATTTTGAATTTTTCAGGCCCATTTATTTAGCTTCGGTTATCATCTTTTTTGTTGGTCTTAAAGATGATATTGTTTTACTTTCTCCTTGGAAAAAACTATTGGCCCAATTTGTTGCAGCTACTTTGATTGTAATTAGCGATCTGCGTTTTATTCATGGTTTTTCGGTTTTCGGAGTTAATTACTTTGACGAAACGGCTTCTATCATCCTAACCATTTGCTTTATTGTCGGCATCATCAACGCAATTAATCTCATCGATGGAATTGATGGATTGGCAGCCTCTATCGGCAGTTTGATTTTAGGCATTTTCGGGCTGTTTTTTTTCATCAACGGAATGTACAGCTGGAGTTTTTATTGCGCAAGTTTAGTTGGCGGATTAATGGCGTTTTTTCTATATAATGTATTTGGGCTTCGAAATAAGACATTTATGGGCGATTCGGGGTCTTTATTGCTGGGATTAAGCATCGCTGTCACCACGATCATGTTTTGGGAAGCCAATGCCGACAAAACGCTTCCTCTGACATTTTTAGATGCCCCTGCCATCACTTTCGCCATAATTATCATTCCGGCATTCGATGTCGTACGTGTATTCTTTTATCGCATTGTTCACCGTCTTTCACCTGTTTCGGCCGATCGCAACCATTTACATCATCGAATCGTCGACATCGGATTTTCGCATTTTCAAACGTCCATGATTTTGACAGCACTCAACGTATTGATGATTACCATTGCCTACGGTCTTAGTTTCTTTTGGGGAACAATCTGGATTTCTCTAATTTTAATCGTTTTGATGATCCTGTTTGTAGCTATAGTCAACAAAATCTATAGAAAGCAAAGAAAGAAGGCTACAACAACGATATCCCAAAATTATTCTTGAATGTCTTTTACATTAAGTTGAATAGAAACTTTTCCATTCCATTCGTTTTCTTCAAGCTGATAGGCAATATTAAACGGTTTTCCGCTCTTGATTAAAACTTCTTGATCAGCTTGTTGAAACGCAATACCATCTATCAGGTAGCTTTGTTTGTTGTTTTGAATTAGCGAAAGTTTGAGATGTTTTTGTCCAACGATTTTGGAACTTCCTCCATCTACAACATCTCGGGTTTCAAACGTCGGATTGGGATTTTTGGTGCCAAATGGCGCAAACTTTTTAAGGTTGTCAAAAAACGTTCGTGTAATCACACAAAAATCTATTTCGGCATCAATTTGCACTTTCGGAACAAGCGATTCTTCCGTCAATTGTTTGGCAGCCGCTTGTTCAAATTTTTGACAAAATGCATCAAAATTTTCTTCTTTAATGGATAATCCCGCAGCATATTTATGACCGCCCCAATGTTCGATCAAATCGCTACAAGTTTCTATTGCTGAGTAAATATCAAATTTTCCGACGGAGCGCGCTGAACCCGTTATCAAATCACCCGATTTGGTAAACACAATTGTTGGACGGTAATAAGATTCCGTCAATCGCGAAGCCACAATACCGATCACACCTTTATGCCACGAAGGGTCGTAAACCACTGTAGTTTTAGCCGTATCCGAAATTTTTCCCGAATCAAAATGCGCTAAAGCTTCTTCTGTAGCCTTAGAATCAAGCACTTTGCGTTCTTTGTTATATTCATCAATTTCTTTGGCAAAAATTTCCGAACGTTCGAGACTATCCGCAAGTAAAAGCCGAACAGCATTTTTTCCGCTCTCCATGCGACCTGCAGCATTGATACGCGGGCCAATTAAAAACACCAAATCGGTAATCGTCAACTCACGGTTGAAATACATATTAGGGTTGCCCTTGCCGCTTTTTACCACATTCGAATATTTCAAAATCGACTCAAACGCCGGACGAGGTTTGGTATTGATTTGTTTCAATCCGTAATACGCCAAAATTCGATTTTCGTCTGTAATAGGCACCACATCAGAAGCAATACTCACCACTACCATATCCAAATAGTCGTAAATTTCCGTTTCTGGAATGCCGTATCTTCGACAATAAGCCTGAATAATTTTGAAGCTAATTCCACATCCCGAAAGATGGTTGTAAGGATATTCACAATCGGGACGCTTCGGGTCCAAAACCGCATAACCCGCAGGAATCGTATCACCTGAACGATGATGGTCGCCCACAATCACATCAATTCCCAAACTGTTGGCAATATCAATTTCTTTATTGGCTTTAATACCACAATCCAACGTAATAATCAGCGTAAAATTATGTTTTTTTGCATATTCAACAGTAGTTTCATTCAATCCATAGCCATCGCTATAGCGATCCGGAATGCGATATTCGATTTGACGCGTGTTCAAATCACCCATATCTACGCCCGGCTGTTTCGACAAAAACGAAAACATCACAGCCACTGCAGTTGTGCCATCTACATCATAATCGCCGAAAACCAAAATACGTTCTTTATTCTGTAAAGCCCTATGAATACGCTCCACAGCCTTGTCCATATCCTTCATCAAAAATGGGTCGTGAAGTTGTGAAAGTTGCGGATTGAAAAATGAGTTAGCCCCTTCAGCTGTGGTAATACCACGCTGAACCAAAAGACTCGCCAAAGTTCGGTCGAGTTTCAGCTCATTCGCTAACCTATCAACAATTTCATTATCAACCGGTTCTTTCCTTACCCATTGTTTTTTCATTAAATTTATTCCTGTTTAAGACCACAAAGGTACGAAAAATTTCGTATCTTTGCAAAAAAAATCGACATGCGTTATCAAAAAATAGAATCCTACGATCCGAAAACGACTGAAAAATTAGCTGAAAACTACAAATCCATTTTGTCGTTAATCGGTGAAAATCCTGAACGCGAAGGACTTCACGATTCGCCTGAGCGGATGGCTCAAGCCCTGTTATTTTTTACACAAGGCTATGAACAAGATCCTCAAAAAATCATCGAATCAGCGATGTTTGAAGAGGATTACAAACAAATGGTGGTGGTGAAAGACATTGAAATTTATTCGCTTTGCGAACATCATTTGGTTCCGTTTTTCGGAAAGGCGCATGTAGCCTACATTCCCAACGGTCGGATTTGCGGACTGAGTAAAATCCCCCGTATGGTTGAGGCTTACGCACGACGCTTGCAGGTACAAGAACGGCTCACACGTCAAATCAAAGAATGTTTGCAGCATACGTTGAATCCTCTTGGTGTGGCTGTGGTGATTGAAGCTCGCCATTTGTGCATGAGCATGCGTGGTGTGCAAAAGCAAAATTCCATCACAACAACGTCGGATTTTTCGGGGGCATTTTTGAAAAATGTGTCTACGCGGGATGAATTTATGCAATTAATTTCATCCGACCTTATCAAAAACTAAGAGTTAAGAACTAAGAGCTATAAGTGAAAAACATAAAAATAAGGCAAAGCCACTCTTAACTTTTAATTCTTAGTTCTTAACTCAATATAATAAACAAATCAACAATGAAAATAGTCTTCACCAACGGTTGTTTTGACATTCTCCACAGAGGGCATGTCGAATATCTACAAAAAGCCAAAGCCTTTGGTGACAAACTCATTGTTGGCCTAAACAGCGATGCTTCCGTGCGACACTTAAAAGGCAAAACACGCCCAATTCAAGATCAAGAATCGCGAAAAATTATTCTCGAAGCCCTGCGTTGCGTAGATGAAGTGATTATTTTCGACGAAGATACACCCTATGAACTCATCAAAAAAGTTCAACCCGATGTATTAGTTAAAGGCGCAGATTACAAACCTGAAGACATTGTTGGCTATGACATCGTAAAAGCCAAAGGTGGCGAAGTGCGCACCGTTGAATTTGTGGAAGGGCATTCCACATCAGGAATTTTATTAAAGGTATGAATGTAGGGGCGTATTGCATACGCCCCTACGGTAATCATTATTTTAATTCGAACACCCGTTCAGTTCGATTAATCGTAAATTCCCCAAGCGGTTTCAAAGCCTCGGCATTCAAAATAAGCGGAGCAGAAAGTTCGGGTGCTACAGTAACCGAAATATTGTGCAAAATGGTTTTCCCGATTCTCAACTCACGTAGTGTGATTACTGCATTTTTCACAATATCACCGTCTTCATCGAACGATTTTTCACCATCTCTGAAATCATTTCTATTGATTTTTCCTGTGCGTAAAAGTCGCATGGCATCTTCGGTTCCGATAAGATTTTGTTTCGCCTTTTCATCGTAAACAAATGTGAAACTCGTTCCATTCACCACAACGGGAATTTCCGGTAATCCATTAGGATTGATGCGGAATGGTATTCTTTTATCATCTTCTACTGTTGCTAATCGCACTAAACTTTCGAGCGATGTCGTTGTGCTTCCTTCGGCAGGCGGAATGAAGTCTTCGCGCAAAATGCTAAATTCGGTTCGGCGATTGAGTTGATGGGCTATTTCCTGTTGATTTCTGGGTAGATTTTGAATAAAATCGTCGGTCAAAATAGATCCTGCAGGAAGCTCAAGCGTTACGCCGTCAATCGTTTTGGAAAAATCTGTTAAAAATACGCGAGGTGCTCGAGAGCCATACCCTTTCGCCACCAAGCGATTCGGATGAATTCCGCGAGAAATCATATAATCCACCACGGATTGAGCACGAAGTTGCGATAGCGAATCATTACCCATTGCAATAGGACGACTATCGGTATGCGATGCCAATTCGATAACCAATCGTGGATTACGTTCCATCAATTCAATCAAGCCCATCAACGAATCTTGATATTGCTCTTGCAAATCCCATCGTCCCACAGCATACAAAATATCAGGCAATACTACTACGCCTTTTGGCAACGGCACGATGCGAAAATCGCGAACAATATCTTTACCGTTGTTTAAACCCACTGTAGTTTCGGTGGCTTCGGCTTCCATATAACCGGGTTTCGTAACCCAAATTTTGTAGGTTACATTTTGTTTGATTTGGGTTTCATCAAATCGAAAAAAGCCTCTGTTGTTGGTGAATACTTGCACAGAAAGTCCGTCTGAACCAACAATTTGTACCAAAGCTTGTGGAACCAACTGCATGGTTTCATCATCGCGAACCACGCCCGAAATCGTGAAATTGATGGACGGTAAAACGAAACTCCAAATATCATCATCAAAACGATTTTGTGGTCTGCCTGTATTTCGATTGGAACTGAAAAACCCGCGATGTCCTTCTGATGCAAACACAATGCCAAAATCATCAGCACTTGAATTGATGGGTACACCCATATTTTCCGGTTCACTCCAACCATCGTCTGTTTTGGTGCTTACGAAAATATCAAATCCGCCTAATCCCGCGTGTCCGGTTGATGCAAAATACAGTAGCGAATCTCTTAAAAACGCCCAGCCTTCTTTGCCCGATGAGTTGATGGTACTACCTAAATTTTGCGGTGTGCCGAATTCACCGTTTGGGTTATCGCGCGTTGCCATCCACAAATCCAAATCGCCATAACTGCCTTCCATGTTTGAGGTAAAAATAATGGTTCGACCATCGGCGCTCACCCACGGATGTACACAATCGGCAGTGGTGTCATTCGATAAATGCACATATTCAGGTTCGCTCCATTTTTCTCCGTTAAAATTAGATGTGAAAATCAAACATCCGCTTTGTTTTCTGCGTTGACTGGCGCAATACGTAAAAAACACAGTATATCCGTCGTTGATAAAAAACGCATCGGCTTCGTTGGCATGCGTGTTTAACACCCCTGTTTTATCTAACAAAACAGGCGTACTCCAATCGCCTTTTTGGTCTCGCGAACTAACAAAAAAATCAGTGAAACGTTGACCTGTCCAGTCGTCTATTTTCTTGCCTGTTGCGCCTTCACGAGACGAAGTGATCACCAAAGTTTGCTCGGTTTTATCCAAAAATCGCGGTGCCCAATCGTTTGCTCTCGAATTGAGTCTTCTGACGCTTTCAACTTCATAACGCGTGGGATTTTTCATCCATTCCTCTGCCATTCTGCTGGTTTCAAGCATTCGTTGCGCATTTTCATCATCAGGTACTAATTCCAAATAACTTTCAAGGAAAACAATGGCTTCTTCATATTCGCCATTGAACCGATGAATTTCGGCTAAATGTAAATACAGTTTCGGCTCGGTCTCAAAGTATCGCGCACGAATCAACTTGCGGTATTGTTGCGTTGCTTTTCGGTATTGCCCCGACAAACGGTAACTTTCAGCAATTTGATAAATGATGCGATTTTTAAGAGCCTCATTTTTTCCGGCTCTCGCAAATGCTCTTTGATAAAGCGTTGCAGCATAATTATATTGTTGCAATTCAAACGCTTTATCAGCTTTTTCTAAACGCTTTTGTGCAAAACTTACTGTTGTTATACACAAAAAAAATGCAAAAAAACTATATCTCAAAAGTTTCATATCTTGGAATATTTTTGCAAAGATACGAAAAAAAATCAAATATCCACTCGTGCAACCGAATAACCGATAGTTCCTAACAGTGCCAACATTCCAAAATACACTGCAATAGAGCTTGCTGACGGCATTTGCGAATGATTGATCGACGTTATCAAACTGCTGATTTGCTCTAACACAAGGGCTGCAAACCCCGGCATAATAAACATCAATATCAGACCAAGCATGATAAATCCCGACATGATAATTTGTGACAAAATACTCCTTCGTTCCGGCAATCGGTGGATGACACGTTCCGAAAAACCGTCGTCGCGAATATCAACTTTGTATGATGTAAATAACTTTTTTAGACTTTGTTCATTCATTAGTTTTTATTTTTTTGGTACGAGGTGTGCTTTGTGGAAACTTCGTGCCTCGTACCCCGTTACCTATTTAAAGTATTTGGAGATTTTTTCTTTGCCGCGATGTAGATGTGATTTGATTGTATTGGCAGGGCAGTTCATGATTTTTGAAATTTTTTCTACGGTTTGGTCTTCCATGTAAAACAATAACATGACGGTGCGTTCGTCTTCTTTTAGGATTTTTAATGTTTGTAGGAAATCTATGTTGAAATCGATCGTTGGAGCAGATTTGTAATCCGTGCCGTTCCCGGGCGTTTCGACTACGCTCAACGTCCGGTTGCTGAGCGAAGTCGAAGCCTTCACCCGTGCATAATCATAAAACGTGTTGTAGGCAATGCGATACAGCCATGTGGAAAATTTCGCTGCAGCGCGGAATTGTCCGATGTTCAGCCATGCCTTCACGAAGGTATCTTGTGCCAAATCTTTGCTTAATTCCTCATCTCCGCCCGTTAAATTGAACAAAAACCGCCGAATGGGCGATTGGTAAGCTTCCACCAATCGTGAAAAGGCTTTCCGATCACCCAATAACGCAGCACGCGATACGAGCAACGCGTCATTTTGCATGTTTAATGGGCTTTTTTCTTTTCAATGAAATGAATAATCATGAAAGCAACACCGATCAAAAATGGAATAATGCCTACGGCAGAAACTGCTTTAATAATCACTAGAATTTGGGCATTAATGCCATCTGTTTGTCCGATAACAAACGCAACAATCCATAGAACTAACGCAACTCCGAAGCCGGCAAACATTAAAATAATGCCGACATTCAACGCATTTCGTTTTAAATCAGAAAGTTCCTCTTTTTCAGTTTCTCTTCTTTCCCTCTCTATCCTTATAGAGTAGGAACGATCAAACAAATCGTCCGGAAGTTTTTCGCCTCTTTCAAGGGCTTTGGCGTACAAATCAGCTTCCAATTCGTAACGACTGACTCGTTTTCTGCTGTTAATCCATGCTAGCAGAACAATCATTGCTGCGGGGACTCCAAATACAAAAAATAATGTAACAAAAGTTGTGCTCATAATTTTTAATTTTTTAGTGAATAATTGATTTTGATTTTTCCATTAGACGTAAACAAGGGTGCATTTGGTTGCAAACTAGAAAAATAATTCTATAAAACCTTGAGTTTCGCAAATTTCGTAAGCAACGTTTTTTCGCCCACTGCATCAAAAAGCACAACTATTTTTTCACCGTTTTGCTCCACGGACTTAATAATTCCTGTACCAAACTTTTCGTGCTGAACCTTTTGATTTTCCTGTAAGTCACCTAATGAAACACTTGCCGATTGCGGAGTTAGCGTATATTTAGCTTCGCTCATCGACATTAAATTTTTCGGTTTCGCTGGCGCGGATTTGTAATCCGTGCCGTGTATTTTGGTACGGACGTGAACGTCCGCACCAGCGAATCTCGGTGTTTCAGTCTCAACTTTTCGAAAATTAGAACCAAACGTTTGTTTAGGCTTATTGTAAGTTTGATAAGCCTCATGACGTTCGAAAACACTTGTTTTTTCAAGCACTTCAGGATTGTCCAAATATATCGGATCAATTTCTTCCAAAAAACGACTGGGTTCACAAAACGTGTATTGTCCCCAAATGAAGCGGTTTTCGGCAAACGACAAAAACAATTTTTTCTCGGCACGCGTTACTGCAACATAAAATAATCGACGTTCTTCTTCAAGTTCGGCTCGTGTATTCACCGAGCGTGATGATGGAAATAAATTTTCTTCCATACCCACCACGAAAACACAAGGAAATTCAAGTCCTTTCGCAGCGTGAATGGTCATCAGCGAAACTTTGTTTTTATCATCATCTTGGTTCATATCGGCATCGGTGATGAGTGCGATATCCGACATAAATTCGTCCAACGTTCGGAATTCATTATTCACAAAGGAAATTTCGCCCGTTTCTTCGTTTACTATCTGTTGTTCGGTGAGTGTGAAGTCTTTTACGGCGTTCAAAAGTTCATCCACATTTCGCAAACGCATTTCCGCTTCAAGCGTGTCTTCTTCGTCAAAGGCGGATTTGATGCCCGATGCTAACCAAATCTGAGTGGCCATTTCGAAGGCTTCTGTGGTTTTAATTCCCACATTCAGGCTTTTTACTTTTACTGCAAATGCGTCCAATTTCAAACGTGTTCCGCTGTTGATTTCATCGCCTTGCAAGGTCGGCGTTGAAACAATATCCCACAACGAAACTTGATGTTGATCCGCCAAAACGCGCAAACGCTCAATCGTTGTTTGTCCGATTCCGCGTGCAGGATAGTTGATCACACGCAACAAAGCCTCTTGATCGTGCGGATTTACCGCCAATCGAAAATACGCCAAAACATCTTTGATTTCTTTGCGTTGGTAAAAACTTTGTCCGCCATAAATTCGGTATGGAATATTGAGTTGTCGCAACGCATCTTCAATCGAACGTGATTGATTGTTAGTTCTGTAAAGCACTACAAAATCGTTATTTTGCAGATGTTCGTTCATTTTAATGTCGAAAATTTGTCGAGCTACCAACAGGCCTTCGGCTTTGTCGGTGTCGCACTTCGAAAGATGGATTTTTTCGCCTTCGATATTTTCCGTCCAAATTTCTTTGTGAATTTGGTCGCGATTCTTTGAAATTATAGAATTAGCACCGCCTACAATGGTTTTAGTCGAGCGGTAATTTTGTTCTAATTTGAACGTTTGAAACGTTGGATAATCCAATCTGAAGTTCAAAATATTTTGAATATTCGCACCGCGAAATGCGTAAATACTTTGTGCGTCATCCCCTACTACACAAATGTTTTGATGTGCTGCTGCCAATTTTTTTACAATCAAATATTGTGCATAGTTTGTATCCTGATACTCATCTACCAAAATATATCTGAATCGACGTTGATATTTCGCTAAAATATCCGGAAAATCGCGTAAAAGCAAATTCATATTGAACAATAAGTCATCGAAATCCATGGCCGACGAACGTTTTAATCGTTCGTTGTAAATCTTGTAAATCTCGCCAATCATAGGCTTTTTAGCCGCTACGTCTTGCGAACGAATTTCTGCATTTTGCAAATATTCTTCGGGCGACATCAAACTGCTTTTGGCGTTTGAAATTCGGCTTAAAGCCTGACTTGCTGGATAGGTTTTCGAGTCTAAATTTTGCTCTTTGACAATGGCTCTGATCAGACTTTTACAATCATCGGTATCGTAGATTGTAAAATCTCTCGGATATCCCAAGAGTTCACCATCTACGCGTAAAACACGAGCAAAAATCGAGTGAAACGTACCCATCCAAACGCTTTTTGCCTCCGTTCCGATAAGGTTTGAAATTCGCTCCTTCATTTCACGAGCGGCTTTGTTGGTGAAAGTTAGCGCCAAAATATTAAACGGGTCAACGTGATGTTGCAGCAAATTCGCAATGCGATAAGTGAGGGTACGTGTTTTGCCCGAGCCGGCACCTGCAATAATCATGAGGGGGCCGTCGATATGAGCGGCGGCTTGGATTTGTTCGGGATTTAGATCGGAAAGAATGTTTGACATGAGAAAAAATCAGTTGCAAAGGTACAAAAAAAAAATGAAAGAACAAAGTCGTCATGCCTAGCGAAGTCGATATATCCCCCTGAAGTATGAGGATTCCTCGACTTCGCTCCGCTTCGCTCGGAATGACAGTTAATTTGCATTTTTTTTGTATCTTTGCAAAAAATTAACACAAACTATGACTTTAGTAATCCTCGCCGCCGGAATGGCCAGTCGTTTCGGACGTTTGAAACAAATTGAAGGGCACGGACCTTCCGGAGAAACCATTATTGACTATTCAATCTATGACGCTATTCAAGCGGGTTTCAGTAAAATCGTTCTCGTTATTCGTGAAGCCACACACGACCATTTTGCTAAAACATTTACTGAAAAATACGGCGACAAAATTAAGTTTGAATTTGTAGACCAAGAACTATACAAAATTCCCACAGGTTTTGATTATTTGCCGGAGCGCGAAAAACCTTGGGGAACAGGACATGCTGTTTTAATGGCGAAAGACGTTGTTGACGGACCTTTTGTGGTGATTAATGGCGATGATTTTTATGGTAGAGAGGCGTTTGTTACGATTGTTGAATATTTCGGTAGAGACGCACGACCGTGCGTCTCTACGAATAATTTCTGCATGGTAGGTTATGCGTTAAACAAAACCCTTTCCAATTTCGGAACGGTGTCGCGCGGGGTTTGTGAATTGGATGGAAACCATCATTTGAAAGCCATTAATGAACGTGTTTCTATTCAGCGTGTAAATGGAAAAATCGAATATACCGACGAAACCGGCACACACGAACTACCTGAAAATTCAAAAGTTTCAATGAATTTTTGGGGATTTCAAAAATCGCATTTTGATGTTTTGGAGCAAGGCTTTAAAGATTTTTTGAAAGAACGTTCCAAAGAATTAAAATCCGAATATTACATTCCAACATTAGCCTCTTTATTGATGCAACAGGGCGCACGTTGCGATGTATTATCATCGAATGCGGAATGGTTTGGTGTCACCTACAAAGAAGATGTTGCAGAAGCAAAACAACGCTTGGCGGAATTGACAAAACAAGGTGTTTACCCCACTCCCATTTGGAATTAACAAAAAATTTTGTCAATTCAATTTTTTTTTGTATCTTTGCAGTCCTTTTTAGGAAAAAGCCCGGATGGCGGAATTGGTAGACGCGCTGGTCTCAAACACCAGTATGGTTAAACATGTGCCGGTTCGACCCCGGCTCCGGGTACAAAACGTAGGGGCGCAAAATTTTGCGCCCCTATAATTTTACTAACATGTCCGAATTCCAAAACATAACACCAACATTAATCAGCGAATATGCCGATTCACATACTTCCGATTTGCCAACTATTTTGCAAGAATTGGAACGCGAAACCTGTGTGAAATGCATTAATCCGAGAATGTTATCCGGAAAATTACAAGGACAATTTTTGAATTTCATTTGTCGAATGATGAAGCCAAAAAATATTTTGGAAATAGGGACATTTACAGGTTATTCGGCACTTTCAATGGTATATGGAATGCCCGAAAAATCTCACCTTTACACCATTGAAGCCAATCCCGAACAAGAAGAAATCATTCGCAAATATATTAAAAAATCAGGATTTTCCGAACAAATCACGTTGATTATCGCTGATGCCAAAACTGAAATTTCGAAATTTGAAAACGATTTTTTCGAGTTGATATTTTTGGATGCAGATAAAATAAACTATCCTTTATATTACGAATTATTAATGCCTAAACTTAAAAAAGGTGGTATGCTGATTGCCGACAATACACTTTGGAGTGGAGCCGTGGTGAGCAAAACATCGACAGATAAAGAAGTTGTAGCCCTTCAAACCTTCAATGATTTAGTGCAAAACGATTCACAAACGCAGAATCTATTGTTGCCGTTTCGGGATGGATTGATGTGTGTGATGAGATTGTCTTAACCTTATACGTCGTAATTTGATTTTTTTTTGTATCTTTGCGAAAAAAAACACTATGAAAATCGAAAAAAACAGTCGCGTAAAATTAGCCTACACGCTAAAATACGACAATGCAAACGGTGATGTCATCGAAACCGTTTCTGCGGAAAATCCTATGGAAATAACCATTGGAGATGAAGATCTGCTCGAAAAATTCGAAGAAAAAATCATGAATTTGAAAAAAGGCGATACGTTCGAATTTACGCTTTCGCCCGAAGAAGCTTACGGAAACTACGATGAGGAAGGCATTCGCAGCGTTCCAAAAGCCGAATTAATGGAAGATGTTGACAACATCGAAATTTTCGAAGGTGAGATCATTCCTATTATTATCGATGGGGACGATAGCGAAGAAGAAATGGAAGTGGAAGCCGTAGTTTTGGAAATTGACGACGATATTGTTACGTTGGATTTCAATCATCCGTTGGCAGGAGAAACGCTTTATTTCAGTGGGAAAATCGTTGAAGTTGAAAAATAAACCGTTATGTCATTTTCCTTTTGGTTAAAATCCACACGTCCTTGGTCGTTTCCGGCGTCTACAATGCCGGTTGTGTTGACGGCTGCATATCTTTTTTATGTGCAACAATCGGGTGAAATTTCAGTTGTTTGGTGGTTGTTGCCATTCATTTTTATCGCTGTTGTTTTTTATCATGCAGGGTTAAACATGATCAGCGATTTGAACGATTACAAAATGGGCGTGGATCACGAACATTCGTTGGGTTACAAAAGTCCGCTTGTGAAAGGTGAAATCAGCGAAAAAAAATGGAAAAGTGTTGCTACTAGCATTCTTGCATTTGGAACAGGTCTCGGACTTTTTTTAACTGAAAAAAGTGGAATGCATTTACTTTGGATTGGTGGAGTCGGCTTGATAGCAGGCTATTTCTATCATATTTTCAAAAAATATACGCTTGGAGATTTATTGATTTTTGTAATTTTTGGCGTGTTGATTGTGCTGGGAACTTTTTATGTGTTGACGTCTGAATTATCAGTAACGGCACTGTTTTTATCCATTCCGGTAGGATTAATCACAACTGCAATTTTACACGCAAATTATACTCGAGATATTGTTCACGATTTGCAAGCCGGCGTTCGCACACAAGCATCTATTGTAGGACTTCGCAATGCACAATGGGAATATGCAGGATTGGTTTTCGGTGCATATTTGGCGATTATTTTTTTGGTTATTTTCAATATTCTGCCATACTTGAGTTTAGTGGTTTTACTGACTTTTCCGATTGGTCTGATCAATGTAAAACGAATGTTCAAAGTTTCCAAAGAAAACCTTGAGCCGATTTTATCTTTGGATGAAGCAACGGCGAAGCTACAACTTCTTTTTACGGTTGTTCTTTCTCTTGGAATTTTTGTATCTGTATTATTTTGATAAAATAGTGTTATGAAAAATTTGTTTACCCTTTATTCTCAATTAAAAAACAAACACCTATTGCTGCTTTTTGTTGGAATTGGCCTATGTTTCAGCGGACATTCCAAGAATGCAGATTCTACCTCCCATTCCAAAAAACCGGCTTCATTTATTGAGGTCAACAGTGCTTTCGGGCGTGTTTTTAACACAAATACTTTTGTAGAAAATATTCCGAGTTATCAAGCCATTTCACTACGATATGCTCGTGCTTCGAACGGTAGCACTTGGGAAGATTTTGCATACCACATGCCTTTTTTCGGCATTGGTTTTTACAGACCGTTTTTTGTAAATAATCCCGGTCTCGGAAACCCTTTTTCCATCTATATGTTTAGAGGAAGCACATTAAAACAATTTACGGATAATTTGGGGTTGGTTTTTGAATTGAATTTGGGCTTGTCGATGAATTGGAAACCTTATGATGTTTTTGATAATCCGGATAACACTGCTATTGGTTCGCCAAATAATGTTCATGTCGGAATGAAATTGTATTTCGAATATGTTTTGTCTCGAAATTTTGAGTTGAAATTCGGTACTGACTTAAATCATTTTTCAAACGGGTCTTCTCGCAAGCCGAATAAAGGCATTAATATGGGTGCATTGAGTGTTTCTTTGGCTTACAATTTCAACCCTCCGAACAAAGGACATTTGTTGCGAAATCCGCCGCTTTTTAAGCCACCGGTTGATTTTCCGTCTCATCTCGAACATGATGTGAAATTTATTATTTCGAGTCGACAGACCGAATTTTCTACAGAAGGCACTAATTTGCCATCGCCATACGTAGATACCGATTTCACGGTTTTGGGGTTATCTTACAGTCCTATGTTTGTAAGAGGCTATAGATACAAATGGGGACCAAGTGTTCGTTTGATTTATGATGAAAGTTCGAATGCGAAAGCATGGCGAGAAGAAAATCCGGCAGACGGTTTGTGGTATGATCGTGTGAAAACAGCTCCGTTTGAAGAGCGTTTGTCATTAGGATTAGGTCTTACAGGCGAGATTTCCATGCCGGTCGCATCTGTTTTTGCGACAGTTGGATATAATGTTTACCACACACATCATGACGACAAACCTTTTTTCCAAGTTATTGGAGTAAAAGCGTATTTACAAGAGAATTTTTACGGAACCTTTGGTATTAGCGCCACGCAATTTAGCGTAGCACAGTTTTTGTATTGGAGTTTCGGTTATACATTTTCGTCTGCTCCTCGATATAAAAAATAAATTACTATGGAAAATTTTCAATTTCAAAACCCAACCAAACTCATTTTTGGAAAAGGACAAATCGCAAAATTAGCGAAAGAAATTCCGTTAGACAAAAAAATTCTCCTCACCTTTGGTGGAGGAAGTGTGAAACAAAACGGTGTTTACGACCAAGTGGAAGAAGCCTTGAAAAACCACAATTGTGTGGAGTTTTGGGGTATTGAACCCAACCCGACTGTTGAAACCTTGCGCAAAGCCATTGCATTGGGAAAAGAAAACCAAATTGATTTTTTGTTGGCGATTGGCGGAGGTTCTGTGTTGGACGGAACCAAACTTATTTCTGCGGGAATTTTGAACGAAAATGAGGCTTGGGATATTGTGCGAAATCCCAAATTATTGGGCGCTTGCCTACCTTATGGTTCTGTGTTAACCTTACCGGCAACGGGCTCAGAAATGAATCGCGGTGCGGTAATTTCAAATATGGCAACCCATGAAAAATTTGCGTTTTATTCTACCTATCCGACGTTTTCGATTTTAGATCCGGAAACTACGTTTTCGTTGCCGGAATTTCAAGTGGCAGTGGGCATTGCAGACACATTCGTTCACGTCATGGAACAATATCTGACCACACCAAATCAATCTCCATTAATGGATCGTTGGGCAGAAGGAATTTTACAAACTTTGGTTGAAATTTCACCAAAAATTCGCAAAAATCAACACGATTATGAACAAATGAGTAATTTCATGCTTTGTGCAACTATGGCGTTGAACGGCTTTATTTCGATGGGCGTTTCGCAAGATTGGGCTACACACATGATTGGGCACGAAATTTCGGCATTGCACAACACCACGCACGGACAAAGTTTAGTGATTGTTTTTCCTGCATTGATGCGGGTTATGGCGAAACAAAAACAAGAGAAAATTTTACAATATGGCGCTCGTGTTTGGAATATTACAACAGGTTCAACCGAAGAAAAAATCCAAAAAACAATTGCTCAAACCGAAACGTTTTTCCGCTCATTGGGATTAGTAACCAAACTTTCCGAATTGAACATCGGTCAGGATACGATTGATGAAATCGTTAGTCGTTTCAAGGCTCGCGGCACCATGCTGGGCGAGAATCAAAATGTTTCCGCAGATGTTGTAAAAGAAATTTTGGAATTGGCAAAATAGAACCATGAAAACTCAGCTTTTCGATAATAATGTCGATTTTTTTCTCAGCATTTTGAATGATATAGAACATGCTAAACACGCTATTCTCATCGAAATGTATCGCATTACCAACGATGAAGTTGGCGAACGATTGACCGAGGCTCTCATCGAAAAGTGCAAACAAGGCGTTGAAGTTCGACTACTCTTAGATGCTTACGGCAGCATGCAGTTCGAGAATTTAGCAAAACGCATCCAAGAACATGGCGGACACGTTCGATTTTTCAAAAAACTGAAACTTTTTTTATTCAATACGTTTTTGAAAAACAATTCACGAAATCATCGAAAATTGATTATTATCGACGACAACATTGTGTATTTCGGAAGTTCAAATTTAACAAGTTATTCTCACGTTTGGCGAGATCTGAATTTACGGGTTGAAGGCGAGTTTGCAGCCGTTTTTAAACCTGTTTTTGAGAAAAGTTACGAATTGCATAAATTTTACGACTTTAATTTTTTCGAACGCATAAAACCCGTTGTTTACGAGCATTTCCGAATTATTCAAGACAGACCGTCAAATTATTCTCAAAGTGTAAAAAACCATTTTTTATATTTAATTCGAAATGCCAAATCGGAAATTATCATTGAAACGCCTTATTTTTTGCCCGGTTACGATATTCGACATGCGTTGATGAATGCAGCAAAAAAACGTGGAGTCTCCGTAAAACTGCTCATCCCGCAATATTCCGACGTGCGCACGGTCGACTTGCTTCGTAATAAATATTTGGGACAACTGCACAAAAGCGGTGTGCAATTGCTGTTTTACACACCAAATAACCTTCATGCTAAATGTGTACTGGTGGACAATCGACGATTTTCGGTGGGCTCGTCCAACTTCGATTATCGCAGTTTTCGCTATCAGTTCGAAATGATGGTTTCGGGAAAAGACCAAGAGGTGATCAAACTGTTGTCCGACCACCTTCATAAAACCGAAGCACAATGCATTCCGTTCGACTACAACGTTTGGAAACATCGCGGAAACATTACCAAATTTATGGAATGGTTGATGTTTCCGTTTCGGAAATTATTTTAGCATGCGTTTTTAGAATGAGGTATGACGTACCCTTACAACAATGATGTACGCGTAACCCGAATTTTCTTGATCCGCCGTTCATCAACAGCTTCAATGCGAAAAATAAACGGCGAAATTTTTATCTCTGCCAAAC
Source organism: Bacteroidales bacterium (assembly GCA_031256055.1). GTDB lineage: Bacteria > Bacteroidota > Bacteroidia > Bacteroidales > P3 > WRKV01. Next base: position 8,928 of record JAIRRI010000134.1, on the reverse strand, counting down.
GTTGAGGAATTTCGCCGGTTTGCTCTAAAAACAAGCCTGCCAAACTTTCGGATTCGCTCTTCAAATCATCGAAAAAGTCGTTGTCAATTTGAACCACTTTACAAAAATCATTCAACGAAATTTTGCCTTCAAACATCCACGCATGATCGTTGATACGGTGATAGAGTTTTTCGTCGGATTCGCTGTCAAATTCATCGTTGATATCGCCTACAATTTCTTCCAAAATGTCTTCCAAGGTGATAATTCCTGAGGTTCCGCCATATTCATCAACCACGATGGCAAAATGTCGTTTTTGGTTCTGAAATTCGGTTAACAGAGTATCTATTTTTTTATTTTCGGGAACATAAAAAGCCGGTCGTACCAACGATTTCCAATCAAACGAATCGGTTTCGGACAAATACGGCAAAAGGTCTTTGATGTGCAAGATCCCGATCACATTATCCACCGTTTCGTTGTATACAGGAATGCGCGAATAGCCTGCTTCTCTGATGATTTTCATCACTTCAAAAAACTTCAATTGATGGTCCATAGCGATCACATCCACTCGCGATTTCATGATTTCGCACACTTCAATATCACCAAATTTCACAATGCCTTTGAGGAAGTTTTTCTCATTCGTTCCGGTGTCCTCTTTAACGGCAATATCAATCACATCTTCCAATTCTTCGATTGATATATTTCTATTTTGTTTGGCCAAACGCCTATCCAAAATGGCTGTGGATTTCACCAAAATCGACGACAACGGAGATAGTATTTTCATGGAAATTCGCAATGGACGAACCATAAAAACTGCCATTTTCAATGAATTTGCATTCGCATAAACTTTGGGAATAACTTCGCCAAACAGGAGAAGTACCGCAGTAATTACCACTACTTGCAAAATAAAACCAAGCGTTGGCATTTCCGAAAAATCAAACAGTTCATTAAACAGTATGGTTGATGAAATGATGACTGCCACACTCAGAAAATTATTGGCGATGATAATCGTGGCAAGGAGTTTTTTCGGCCTTTCGATGAGTTTCAAAAGTCCGGCATATTTCAAACTTTTGTCGGTTTTTATGGTGTTGATATCGTTCGGTGACAATGAAAAAATTGCTGTTTCGGAAGCCGATACCAATGCTCCAATGGCTATCAAACACGCAATTCCAAGCAAAACCAACACATGGTGAAATGAAAATCCTAAAAAAATTGACAATAAAATCATGCTATTTGTTATTAAACAACGTCATCGTTCTGTCCGCACCGATCGTTACAAAACTTTTTACCATTTCTGCGGCTTGTTTGAGTTTGGGTTCAACAATTTCGTTTTCCAGCGATGTGAATCGGCTCAGCACATATTCCGATTGAAAACCTTTAGCAAAGTCCGCGCCAATTCCAAATCTCAGACGATTGAAGTCTTGTGTATTTAATGTCAGAGTTATATCAATAAGTCCGTTGTGTCCACCATCACCACCCGATTTTTTCAAGCGAAGTTGCCCCACATCAAGTGCCAAATCATCTACAATCACTAACATATTTTCGACAGGAATATTATCTTGTTGCATCCAGTATCGAACGGCTTTTCCGCTAAGGTTCATGTAAGTTGTAGGTTTAATCAAAACTAATGTTCGACCTTTTACACGAATTTCTGCGTGATAGGCGTAGCGTTCTGTAACAAAGTCGGTCTTGGCATCAGCGGCAAGTTGATCCAGCACCATAAAACCAATATTATGGCGAGTGTTGGCATATTCTGAGCCGATGTTACCAAGACCGACAATTAAGTATTTCACGATAGATTATTTCTTTGCGTCGGCAGGAGTTTCCTCAACAACGTTACGCGTGGTTTTCACAGCACAAATCGTTGTGTTCGGATTGTCAACAATCGTAAAATTGTTGGTTTCAATCGTACTGATTTTCACCATGTCGCCGATTTCGAGTACGTTCAAATCAATCGTCAACGTTTCCGGCATGTGCTTAGGAAGCGCGTTAACTTTGATTTTGCGAATGCTTTTTGTCAATTTACCTCCTTTTAAAACTCCGGGTGAACTACCTGTATACACCACAGGAACAGGCAATGTAATGGGCTTGTCCTCGTGCAATTCGAACAAATCAGCGTGCAACACACTGTCCGATACTTTGTGATACTGAATGTCTTGAAGAATGGTTAAATACTTTTTACCGGTCAAATCCACTTCGATAAAGCACACATCGGGCGTAAACACGATTTCTTTGAATGAAGTTTCAGGCGTAGAAAAGTGAATTTGTTCTTTTCCGCCATAGATTACGCATGGTACGAGACCCGCGTTGCGCAAGGCTTTTGCATCTTTTTTCCCTACGTTCGCACGTGGCGAACCGCTCATAGATACTGTTTTCATAATTTTGATTTTGTTTTAATTGGGGTGCAAAGATACGAAAAAAAATTGAAAAATGCAAAAACAATGTAAGGGCACAAAATTTTGTGCCCTTACAACTTGTCATTTCAAATAAATATTCGTACCTTTGCGTCATGTTCTGGAAAAAAATCTTTTGTGTTCTGATTTTAATGGTTGCTGTATTTCGATTGAATGCAAACGAATCATCATTTGATGCAGTTTTGAAGGAAGCTGATGTGATTTTGGAGGAAGAAGAATTTGCCGTAGGAAAGATGATTTTCGAGCATATTTTGGATCATCACGAATGGCATATTATGACTGTTTGGAAAACCCATATTACAGTTCCTTTGCCGATTTTGTTGATTCACGATGGAAAATTTCACGCCTTCATGTCATCCAAATTTCATCATGGACATTCGGATTACAAAGGATTTCGATTGGTGAAAGAAGGCGAATATAAAGGAAAAATCGTACATGTTAATTCATTAGGCGAAATTTCTTCGAAACTGCCAATTGATTTGTCGATCACTAAAAACGTGTTTTCGATTTTATTCTCTGCATTTGTCTTGTTTTTCATTTTCATGAACATTGCGAAAGCGTATAAAAAACGCGGGGCTCATCAAGCTCCGGCGGGGCTTCAAAGCCTGCTCGAACCGGTTATTTTGTTTGTTCGAGATGATATTGCAAAAACTACAATGCCGGTTAAATATATTGATCGATACCTTCCTTATCTGCTTACCTTGTTCTTTTTTATTTTGTTTTGCAATTTGTTAGGCTTAATGCCGTTTTTCCCGGGTGGAGCCAACGTTACCGGAAATATTGCCGTAACCATGGTGTTGGCTGTACTCACATTTTTGATTACTACATTCAGCGGAAAGCGTGCATATTTCCGCGAATTGGTTGATTTTCAAGGTGCACCATGGTGGATGAAATTCCCCATACCGTTGATGCCTGTTATTGAAATTATGGGTGTTTTTACAAAACCGTTGGTGTTGATGATTCGTTTGTTTGCTAACATGATGGCCGGACACGTCATCATCCTTGCTTTCGTCGGTCTGATTTTCATTTTCGGAAAACTAAATGTCGGATTAGGTTACGGAACTTCGATTTTTTCCGTTGTTTTCGCCATATTTGTCAGTGCTTTAGAACTTATCGTCGCCTTCGTTCAAGCCTTTGTATTTACATTATTAACTTCTCTCTATATTGGATCTGCTGTTCAAGAACATCATTGAAAGAAGGGTACGAGGTTTCCTTGAAATACCTAACTGACGCGAATTTACAATCTGTGCCAACACAACAAACGAACGATAAATAAAATAAAACTAATTCAAAATAAATTGAAAAAAACAGAATATATATGCAAAGATTAGACGCGGAACGGATTACAAATCCGCGCCAGCAAAGGATTTTGTCATTCCAAAAAAATAACTAAATTTACATTATCAAAACTATTAACAAACCTGAAAAAATATGAAAAAACTTATCTGCATTTTAAGCATGACAGCGCTATGCTTAGCACTTGCGGTATCTTGCAAAAAAGATCCACCTAAAGAAAATACGATCATTTGGCCTCCTGACCCGCCTGTTGAAGATGTAGAAAATTATTTGAAAGCAGCTATTATTTCGTTGCGCAATGTTTTTTTTATAGGTCCTGCCTTTCACGATTTCGGGCACATTATGAGTTTGCAATTGGCAGGCGACCTCATGACCGAGGATATGGCTATGATGGATAATGACTGGTTTTATTTCGATTACGAGATAGACAACAATCAGACAAACTACCGTCGCCCTCTCAATTCATGGCGAATGATGTACACCGTTGTCTATGAGGTCAATGGAGCCATAGGTGCGATTAGCCCTAAAACAACCGATCCGGAATTGCAAAATATTTTGGGGCAATGTTTAGCTCTCAGAGCATTTAGTTACCACATTTTGATTCAGCGTTTCCAACAGACCTACCTCGGCAACGAACATAAGCCGGGTATTCCTCTTCTTTTGACAGAACTGGATTCCCTTCGAGATGGTGAAGAAGGGGTGAGCAATTATTGTCGAAATACAGTTGAAAAAGTCTACAAACGGATCGAAACAGACTTGCTTCGTGCCATGGATTACTTGACGGCAGCACGAATTTCGAAAGATTATATCAATAAGGCCGTGGCTCAAGGCTTTTTAGCTCGCGTTTACATGTGTATGCACAAATGGGACAAAGCTGAACAATTGGCTCGTGAAGCTCGATCGGCCTTTCCGATTATGCCTATACATGAAGCCGGTGGTGAATATGGCTACAACGATGAAAACAATTCCGAATGGATGTGGGGATCGAGAACCACACCCGAAAACTGTATGTATTATGTATCGTTCCAGTCGCATATAGTCAGCGAATGCAGTAGCGCCGGTTATGCAGCCTTAGGATCTTACAAAGCTATGGATAACCGCCTATATAGTCAGATGAACCCAACGGATGTTCGAAGAAATCTACATTTTATGGACATTCCAAACGAAAAGTTCTATAATACGAAATTCAAATGTGTAGAAAATTTTCTAATGGACAACATCTACATGCGTTCTTCGGAAATGCTTTTGATTGAAGCCGAAGCTCAAGCTCAACAAGGTAAGAACAGTCAAGCTGCCACCACATTAATGGAATTGATGAGTAAACGCGATTATGCTTACAGTACAACAAATGCAAGCGTTGATGATATATTTTTACAAAAACGTTTGGAATGTTGGGGAGAAGGTGTTATTTTCTACGATTATCGTCGTTTGAAAAAAGAAGTGGACAGAACGTACGTCACACCGTTTAATAATCATTTGGAGAAAATAAAGCTATCCGGAACCAACTGGAAGTTTATTTATCAGATTCCACAACAGGAGATACTTAATAATTCTTGTATCACCGATGCAGATAACAATCCTGCAGATGGAGATGCTATTTTTTAATCTGCGGCTAAGTAAAAAAAATAACTAACTATAAAAACTAAACTAAAATGAAAACAAATATCCTAAAACTCGCAACAATCTTTCTGATTTTAGTAGGAGGATTAACTTCCTGTAAAGACAAAGACAAACCGTTTTTAAAGGTTGACGAAATTCCAATAGTGGTGACAGCCGAAAGTGGTGAGTTTTTCATTACAGTCAAAAGTAACGGTGAATGGACTGCTGTTGTGGAAAACGCAGAAAACCACGCATGGTGCACGCTATTCAATGCTTCGGGAGTGAACGATGGTGTAATAACCGTAAACATTGCCGAAAACACAGACAGATGGGCAAGAATAGCAACCATAAAAATTACTTCGGGAAGTTTAACAAAATCTGTAATTGTTTATCAAGAAGAAGTAGAAGGGAACTGTGAGGATGAGTTATTCTATTATTATGATGACGAAAAAATATTTTACGTTGACCAACTTTTCTTGGACGAGCCTTTTCTCAAAGACTGGTTGCTTGTTGGTTTTGTACCGCAAGCAGATGATGCCCAAATAGTGAATTATATTAATCAAACAGGTTTATTCAAATCGGTAGGTGCAAGTGACATTTTCTATCATGCAAATTTAGAACGACTTCCAAACGACAGTCATATGATGTTTGTAAATACCAAAGAACAAAACACATGTAAAGAGTTAAAAGAAATCATTCGAACGCTGAAAAAATCTCCCATCGTTGCCTTTGCAAATATTACTTTAGGGTATGAAATATGTATGACACCCGGCAACTGTACGAATATTCTGTCGTGGAGCAAGTACTTTTTTGTTAAGGTTAAAGATAAAAATGATTTATCCGACCTATATGCTGTAATGCAAAAAACGAATACACAGCTTATCGAACAGGATCCATTTATGCCTGATTGGTTCATGCTTTCAGCAGATAAAAAATCAATGAGCAATGCGTTGCGAATGTCGCAATATTTTCACGAAACAGGAAAATTTGTAGCATCAGAGCCGAGCTCTATAGGCAGTCTAGTTAACAGATAAAATTTTAGATTATGAAAAAAATTCAAATCACCATAGGAATTGCGTTATTGTGTTTTACTTTGACCGCACAAACGCCTTACTATGCTTACAATTATAAAGGAGAAAAGGTTTATTTTTCGTTGAATACGAACCATGCTTTTTTATCTGTAAGAGAGCAACAAATATCGGCTAATATTCAACAACGCAATATTAAGATGGAGGAGTTACAATCTGACAGGTCTGATCGAAAGCAGTTTCAAAATATGAAAGGCATACGCCGTTATTACACTGTATTAAGTTTTGACGAAGAGATGTCGGACGAACAGTATTTAGCCCTGCTGTCGGATATTAAATATCAAAATAGCGATATCATCATTTCGCCTTTTTTCAAGGGCAACCATGATGATATGATCGGAATGTCTAACTTCTTTTATGTAAAACTAAAAGATGAAGAAGACACAACACTGCTGGTTCAAATGGCCATGCAAACTCAAGCCGTTGTTATTGAGCAAGACCCTTTTATGCCCTTATGGTATGTATTAAGCGTTACCGAAGCATCAGAGTTCAATGCAATGGAAAGTGCCAATCTTTTTTATGAATCCGGTTTATTTGAAACAGCAGAGCCGGATTTGATGTTTAATAATCTTTTACAATGCACCAATGATGCCTATTTTAACGACCAGTGGGGATTGAAAAACAGTGGCACACCCGGCATAGACATAAAGGCTTGCGCTGCTTGGCAAATTTCAACAGGACGTAATGTAACTGTTGCAATTATTGATGACGGCATCAAGTCAGACCACCCTGATTTGTGGGCCAATATACATCATCAGTTAAGTTACGATATCGAAGCCGGACTGCCTTCAAGTCAAGTTTATGGAGCTCATGGCACTGCGGTTGCCGGCATCATAGGTGCAGTGCGAAATAATGTTGGTATAGCAGGTGTTGCGCCAAACAGTAGATTACTATCAATAAGTGGTAAGTTTAATTCTAACTTCATTCACCAACCCCAGAAGATTGCTGCCGGAATAGACTGGACATGGAGGGAAGGTGGAGCCGATGTTATCAATTGTTCATGGGGGAATAATAGCTATGAAGGAAGGCATATTACCGATGCAATCAATAGGGCAGTAACAGAAGGTAGAAAAAGAAATGGGGTTAGTTTAGGCTGTGTGGTTGTTTGTGCTTCTGGAAATTTTGATGGCTCTTCAGTTTTATATCCTGCAAGTTTGCAAAATGTTATCGCGGTTGGAGCGATAAACAGAAGTGGGTTTCGTGACCTTTCCAATTATGGTAATGATCTTGATGTTGTTGCCCCCGGTGTTGATATATACACAACCGGTATGTTAGGGGTACCGGACGACGAATACGGAACTGTTATTAATGACGGACAAAGCGGTGTTTACTTTTCCGGTTTTGGAGGCACTTCCGCCGCTGCTCCTCACGTAGCCGGTATTGCCGCCCTGATATTATCTGTTAATCCAAACTTAACTGCAAAACAAGTGCGAGACATCATCGAACGCACCGCCCGAAAAGTAGGCGACTACGATTATGCAGAAACCCCTGGACGTCCTAACGGCACATGGAACAAAGAAATGGGCTACGGTTTGGTTGATGCCTACAGAGCTGTTCTGGTTGCATATGGAGAAATTTACGGTCCGGATTTGATCACCGATTCCGAAACCTATGTGTTGTATGTCCCCGATGACTGTTCGGTTACTTGGAGCGTAAAGCCTGAAGATGTTTTTGAGGTTATAGACCCCAACGAAACTTCCGCAATAGTCAAGGTAAAAAGCTCTTATGGACAATCCGGAACACTTACCGCGACATTGTCTAATGGAGAGAAATATACTAAGGATATTCAAGCCGGCCTTCCAAGTGGCGTGAAAATTTCCGGACCGTCCACCATTTGTGCCATAGGCACTTACACATTAAACGATGATAATTTCCAATTTTATGATTGGGATTTAACGGAAGGATTCTCTATTTCCGAAACCGGTACCGATTGGATAAAAATTGTTGCATGTCCAACCGGACAACCCGGAACTCTTACAGCAATGATCAAAGGTTCTATTGTTGACGAAATGAATATTCAAGCCTGTAATTGGACTACCGGCTCTATCTCCGGGCCTAACGAAATTGTTAGTGTTCCCGGTGGTGGAAAGATTGTACCTGCAGCTCCACCCCAGTACGAAATTTCAAATTTACCTTCCGGTGCAACAGTGTTGTGGCATCCGGGAAGTGGCTTGACAACCAACGAGCCTCTCAACTCAAATCCAATTTCTTTTCAACGTAACGTAAGTGGTGATGCCTGTTTGGTGGCTTTGTTAACTGCAACTGTTACATTCAACGGCAACTGTTCAACTACTTTCGCAAAAGGAATCATTGTTGGTTATGCTCCCGATGTCAATTTCATAAGCAGTCGTCGCAACGGAGATACAGTGCCTTGGGGTCAGGCAGGATGCCATTTCGTTGATGTGCTCACCTATAAAGGCAATATCCCGATTATATCTAATTTGGGAATTTCGGAGAGCGAGTGGAGAAAACATTCGTCCAACGAAGTTTTGTTTTATAATTCAACTGCGTCCACATGGTCAGGACTAACAAGCTGTCCGTTGCAGGTAAGACAG
>JAIRRI010000120.1 GCA_031256055.1 Bacteroidales bacterium | reverse complement strand
GCAGCTATGAACCTACATCTCCCTGTCTAAAAACTAACCTCCCTTGAAAAAAGGGACTGCAAAATTACAAAAAAAAAATGACATTTCCAAATGTTTTATAAAATATTTTTTGAAACTTTGGGTAATGTGATGGTTTTGTGGAAAATAAAAATAACAAAAATTAGAAGTTGCATAACATCGTTTTTTTTCGTATCTTTGCATTCTTTTTTATGTCGCTTAAAATAAAAACTAAATGAAAAAAATTGCATTATTTGCACTTGCTATTTGTTTGTTGTCAAACATTTCAGCACAAAATTCAAATCAATATCACGATTTTTCCAAACGTGGAGAGGTCTATTTTTCATTTCAAGTTAAAGATTTAAGTATCCTAAATCAATTAACCCGAATCCTCTCTATTGATAATGTAGACGAAGAGGGCAATGTGATTGCGTACGCGAATGAACAAGGGTTTGCAAAATTTCTTGAATTTTCTATTGAACTGACTGTTTTGACACCGCCGTCGATGCTGGAAAAGCACGTCATGTTTACGCTCGAGGATTATCGTGCAAAAACAAGGAACGAATGGAATGCATACCCTACTTATGAGGCATACATTGCGATGATGAATGATTTTCAAACCAATTTTCCACATCTGTGTGATACGGTAGAGTTTGGCACGACTACTCAAAACAGAAAATTGATAGCTTGTAAATTAACGAGTAATTTAAATTCGGATAAAAAAGTCAAAATTCATCTTAGTTCCACCATGCACGGCGACGAAACTACGGGATATGTTTTGTTGTTGCGATTGATTGATTATTTATTGAATAATTATGCCACTGATCCACGTATTCAAAACATACTGGATCATGCAGAAGTTTGGATCTGCCCGAATGCCAATCCTGACGGAACTTACAGAACGGGCAACAGCAATGTCAACGGTGCAACCAGAGGTAATGCAAACAACGTAGATTTAAACCGAAATTATAGAAACGAAATTTACGGCGATCATCCTGATGGTAGAGCATGGCAGGCCGAAACGTTAGCATTTATGACTTTTCAGACACAACAGAAATTTCATTTAGGGTTCAACATCCATGGAGGTATAGAAGTTGTAAATTATCCATGGGACGACAGTTCTCCATTAGCCGCCGACGACAGTTGGTGGAGGTATATTTGCCGAGAATATGCGGATACTGTTCATGCATATGCACCCGCTAATTACATGCGAGCTCTAAATAATGGAATAACTAACGGCTTTGCTTGGTATATTGCTGAAGGAACGCGTCAAGATTATGCAAATTTTTATGACCATTGTCGAGAATTTACATTAGAAATAAGTAACTCAAAAATGCCATCCGCAAACACTTTACCTAATTTTTGGAATTATAATTATCGCTCATTTTTGAATTTTATTGAACAAGGGCTATATGGCATTCACGGAACTGTAACCGACGCCGAAACAGGGTTTCCCGTGCAATGTAAAATTGTAATTGAAGGACACGATAAAAGAAATTCTCATGTCTATTCGGATGTAAGTACCGGTTATTATGTGCGTCCGGTAAAAGCCGGAACGTATACTCTTACTTACACTGCGGAAGGCTATGGCACAGTAACCAGAACGGTTACTATTGCCGACAAACAAAAAATTGTTCAGGATGTGCAACTGAGCGGTGGAATTACTGCTAATTTTTCGGCAAGTCAGACCGACGTGGATACCAACGGTTCGGTATATTTCACTGATGAGTCTTTTTCGGTAGACTCGATAACGGCATATTCATGGGTATTTGAAGGTGGTATACCAAGCACAAGCAACATCGCAAACCCGGTTGTAACATACACCAATAGAGGCCTTTTTGACGTGAGTTTAACAGTTTCGGACGACTTCAGAACTAAAACCATCACTAAAGAAAACTATATTCATGTTGCACCACATCACAATATGCAAAATGGCACGATACAATTTTGCGACGGTTTTTTCTTTGATGAAGGAGGTTCAGGCAATAATTATTCCGTCAACTCTAACCTTATGATGACTATTAAGCCGGAAACCGAAAATTCTTCTTTGAAAATAACCTTTCTTGAATTTAATGTGGAATTTCAACCTACTTGCTATAACCATTACTTGAATATTTATGATGGTCCAACAACTTCATCACCTTTGTTAGGAAAATTTTGCGGAACAAACCTTCCGGGACCGTTTACATCAAGCGCACCTGACGGCTCACTCACCTTTTTGTTTATCACCGATAGCTATACACCCCGCTCCGGTTGGAAAGCTTACGTGGAATGCCTACCTCCGACAAGCATTTTAGATAATGAAAATCTCGAAGCGTCCATAGCTATTTATCCAAATCCTGCAAAAGATGTCATTAATATTGAGGCTAAATCTGTTATTAAATATGTTGAAATCTTTGATGTCAACGGTAAACTGATACTTTTACAAAAATCTAATTCCAACAAGGTTGTTATAAGCACCGGCAATATCACTCCTGGCGTGTATTTGCTCAGAGCAAAAATAAATGACCGTTACACAACTTCGAGAATTATTATAACTGAATAAAAAAACAAAAAATTATGAAAAAATTAGCAATGGTAGCCTTTGGCGGAAACGCGCTTCTACGCGGCGGACAGAAAGGCACGTATCAAGAACAAATGCAAAATGTGATGGACACATGTCTGTCACTTAGCGAACTTTACAAACGTGATTACAATCTCGTAATCGGTCACGGCAACGGACCACAAGTAGGCAACGTGATGTTGCAACACGAAGCCGGTAAAAAAGTGTATAACATCGAAGCTATGCCGATGGATCTCTGCGTAGCAGAAACACAAGGTTCTATCGGTTATCTCATCGAACTTGCATTTAGAAAAATCTTTGCTAAAGAAAATGTGAAAAAGAACGTCATTACATTGGTTACGCAAGTTGTTGTTGATGAAAATGACCCTGCTTTCGCGAAACCTACAAAGCCTGTTGGACCATACTACACTAAGGAAGAAGCCGACAAATACAGTGCTGAAACGGGGGCTGTTTTTGCCGAAGATCCAAAAGGCAATGGTTGGAGAAAAGTTGTGGCTTCGC
>JAIRRI010000190.1 GCA_031256055.1 Bacteroidales bacterium | reverse complement strand
CTCTTCCGATCTACCATTGTATCGCGATTAACAGGCAATCCTCGCCGTTCAATCTCCTCACTCAAAAAATCCCGCACCGAAAAATGCAAAAAACCTTTTTGCGAAACTAAATAATCTACAATAGTGCCTTTTCCTGCGCCGATGGTGCCTGTAATTCCTATAATCATTGTTTTGCTGTTTTATTTTTCTCAACTGTTGATAATAACCCACACGCTGCCATAATGTCCTCGCCACGCGATTGGCGAATGGTACAGATGATACCACGTTCGTTCAGGTAATCACGGAATTCAATCATGCGTTCTTCCGATGAAGGTTGAAAATCGGATTTCGGATGGCTATGATATTTGATTAAATTCACTCTGCAAAAAAGTCCTTTCAGAAGTTTGGTCAATTCGTCCAAATGTGCGTGTTTATCGTTGATTCCGTCGAACATGATGTATTCGAACGACAAACGGCGTTGTCCCGACCAATCGTATTTTTTCAATGCTTTGATGACACTTGAAATCGGATATTTATTTTGAATCGGCATGAATTTTTGACGTTCGTAATCAAACGGCGAATGCAAACTTATCGCCAAATGACATTCCGACTCGTTGATAAATCGTTCCATTTCCGGAATCAAGCCAATCGTTGAAACGTTGATACGGCGCGGACTCCAAGCATATCCCCAATCCGAAGTGAGAATTTCCAAACTTTTCAAAACTTCGTCCAAATTGTCGAAAGGCTCGCCCATGCCCATATACACGATATTCGTCATCAGCGTACTTTCGGGAATGGAACGCAGTTGGTTCAAAATTTCGCCTGCTGTGAGATTATGCTGAAAGCCCTGTTTGCCTGTTGCACAAAATTCGCAACCCATTTTACAACCCATTTGACACGAAATGCAAAGCGTATGCCGTTCCGAACTTGGCATGTAAACCGCTTCAATAGAACCATTTTTCTGTGTTTTAAACAAATATTTTTTGGTTCCGTCTGATGAAATTTGCACGTTGACAGGTTCGGAAATCCCCATATCGTAATGCTGTTTCAACAATTCGCGAGTTTTCAGCGAAAGATTAGTCATTTCATCAATGCTCGAAACTTGTTTTTTGTAGAGCCATTCGCAAATTTGTTTGGCGTTGAAACTCGGCAATCCGTGAGTTTTGCAAAAAGCTTGCAAGTCTGATAACGTATTTCCAAAAATAAGCTGCATAAAAATAATTCTCAATTTTCTATTTTCAATTCTCTATTAACCTCGGTCGTCGTTCTGTCGTGCGCTGAATGGCTTGTTCTTGCTGCCATTCACGAATCTTCGCGTCATGACCGGAAAGTAAAATTTCAGGCACTTTCCAACCGCGAAACTCTGCAGGACGCGTGTAAACAGGGTAGGAGAGCAGATCGTTTTGAAACGAATCGTTCAATGCCGAAGTTTCATCGCCAATCACCCCTGGAATCAAACGCGCAATCGCATCTGTAATCAGCACAGCAGGCATCTCTCCACCCGACAAAACAAAATCACCAATCGAATATTCTTTCGTGATAAAATGCTCTCTCACGCGCTCATCAACGCCTTTGTAGTGTCCGCAAAGAATGATGATGTTTTGTTTCAACGAAAGCGTGTTGGCTTCTTTTTGATCAAAAAGTTGTCCGTCGGGCGTTGTAAACACAATTTCGTCGTACGCTCTTTCCTTAGTCAAATATTCAATACAGTTAACAATCGGCTCAATCATCATCACCATTCCGGCTTCTCCACCAAACGGATAATCGTCTACACGACGGTGTTTGTCGGTCGCAAAGTCTCGTAATTGGTGCAGATGAATTTCTACCAATCCCTTTGTTTGCGCACGTTTTACGATAGAATGTTCAAACGGACCTGCAAACATTTCCGGAAACAACGTGATGATGTCAATTCTCATCGTTGACGAATAATTTTCATTTTTGCCTCCAACAATGCCAACTCTTGTTTTGCACGTAAAATCTTATCTTCTACCTCTTTTTTCAACACTTCTGCGTTTTTTGACTTGCTGAAAAATCCTAAATTATTTTCCCAAAGTAAGATGTCGTTACGCATTTTTTCGATTTTATTTTGAAGAGAAAAAACATCTTTATTCGACAACGCATCGGCATCTTCGGGATTCTGAATATTGGTGAATCTTCTTGCAAATTCAGACGCGCGAAGTTCGCCCGGCATAATATTCAAATTCTCCATCAACGTGTTAATCGCTTGACGAAACTCGTTATACAACCGATCTTTTTCTTTCAACGGAACGTATCCGATATTCATCCAACGTTTTTGGAAATCTTTGATAGCCTGCAGTTGGTAGGCTTTTTCAGTATTTTCGAAATTTGCAGATTTTACTTCGCTGATCAAATCTTCCTTGAGTTTCAGATTATCCTTTTCTTGAGTTCGCGACTCGCTAAAGAATGCATTTTTCTTTTCAAAAAACTTATCGCAGGCTGTACGAAAGCGTTTCCAAACTTTTTCAGCGTGTTTTTTTGCAGTAGGCCCAATGGTTTTCCACTCGTTTTGCAGAGCCAAAATTTCTTTGGTTGCATTTTTGAAATCGTCTTGCGCAGCAAGGGCTTCGGCTTGAATGCAAAGATTGATTTTTCGGTTTAAATTTTCAAGTTGAACATCTTTGACTTGCGAAAAAAACAAGCGTTTACGTTCGAAAAACGCATTCAAAAGTTTTTTAAACTCACTCCAAATTTCTTCATTTTTTGCAGCAACGGCGCGTCCGATTTTTTTCCAAAGATTGAGAATTTCGTTGATTTCGTCGTTGGCTTTATTCCATTGATTAATGCTTTCCAACGGGCGTTCGAGCAGTTCGCGAACGCGTTCGAAAAGGGCTTGTTTGGCTAAATAATTTTGTTCGGACTGTGCTTGTTGAGTTTCGTAAAGGTCGCGTCGTTTCTGGTTTATGGCATCGGAAGCGGTTTTAAAACGTTCCCAAATTTCATCTTTTTTATCTGTCGAAACAGGTCCGATTTCTTTCCATTTATCGTGATATTCCTGCAATAATTTGAACGATTTATTGATGGAAGGCTCCAAAAGTAATTCTTCTGCTTTTTCGCAAAGTTCGATTTTGGCTTCCAAATTTTTCTTCAAATCCAAATCTCGCAAATCCTTGTTAATTTTGACTTTGTCAAAGAATTTTTCAACTAAAAAATGATAATTCTGCCAAAGATTATTAACTTCATTTTTCGGAACAGCGCCGATTTCTCGCCATTTTTCTTGAAGTTTTTTAAACTCATCGTAAGTTGTTTTCAAACTTTCTTCCGAATCAATCAATTTTCGCAATTCCTCTAATGCCGCGAGTTTGAGTTTTAAGTTTTCTTGCTTGATCCGTTCCTCTTCTTCTCTCAAACGGCGTTTTTCTGCATTTGTTTTTGCATCGTCTTCGTTTTCGTCGTCTTTTTCGTCGGTTTTTTCGCTTGCATGCTCTTCACTTGTGCTTTCCTCTGTATTTTCGTCGAGAATAATTTCCTCATTTGAGGCAGTAGTTTCTTGTGCTTCAACTTCGGCTAAATTGGACATAACCGTTTCGTGTGAAACGTTGGATGTTTCTGTGTTTTCAGGCTTTTGGTTTAATTCTTCGTTTTTTTCATTTGTAGTTTCGTCAAGAGTAATTTCCTCATTTGAGGCAGCAGTTTCCTGCGTTTCACCTTCAGGTAAATTTGACAAAACAGTTTCGTTTGAAACATTGGACACCTCTGTGTTTTCAGGTTGTTGATTTAGTTCTTCGTTCATAATTTAGAAAGTTTTTGCTTCGCTGGGCTTGCGCTTTGCGTTGCGGTTCCCTTCCGTCGAAACGGAATTTGTGATTAGTGTTACAATTTTTTTTGTTATTTGTTTTACAAAGATACGAAAAATAATTGAAAATTGTAAAAAAATAACAATTTTATCTTAATTCTCCATTTTCCATTTTTCATTCTCAATTTTTTTTGTATCTTTGCACTTGAATTACAAACCAAATAACCTGCCTATGGAAAAATAATGTGCTGATAATACGCACATCTTGAAATACTGAAAAAAGCATTTTAGTTTATTCTTTCTCACAAAAAATTTAGCGATTAGAAGTGGAAGGTCAAAAAAAGCTTTAAGTTGAAATGTTCACGCCAAGCGTGGACTTTATACTTATTCTGTTTTGACGGGTCACGCTAAATACCTTTGTGAGCGGAGTATCTAAAAGGTACCACGCTTCTTTTATGTGTGTATGTGAACAACAAAATTTAATTGGTACAACAAAACAGCCTCCTGTGAAAGTTGTGGATTAAAATCAAACTAATTAATCAGTCTGCTAAGGAACAGACGTTAAATAAAAAAGACGATGAAAAAAATATTATTTACAACAGCCTTATTTATTTTAGGAACATTATTTACTTCGTGCAACAAAAACGAAATTCAGCAAGGAATTGCCGCAACTAAAGATCAATTTCATTCCGTTTTAAGAATGAATATGAATAATGTCGGGTCTGTACCAATTGGTGGCGGAGGTTCAAAAAATTCGCCGTCAGGTGAGCTTCAAACCATTTATTTGGATATTCCGGAACTAACACCTGAAATTCTCGAA
>JAIRRI010000166.1 GCA_031256055.1 Bacteroidales bacterium | reverse complement strand
TGGAAATACGATCCAACGTTGGCAGACCAAGGACAAAATCCGTTTGTTCTCGAAAGCAAAGAACCCGATTGGAGCAAATTCCAAGCGTTTATTGATGGCGAAGTTCGCTACAATTCGCTCAAGAAAACGTTCCCTGCCGAAGCAGACGAATTGTTCAAAGCCGCTGAAGACAACGCGAAATGGCGCTACAACCAGTACAAGCGTTTGGCTGAGATGAAATGGTCGTAATAACGTTTTAATGAAAAATCCCTGCAGGTTCTGTGGGGATTTTTTTATGTATAACGACGTCCCGGCGGCTTGGCGAAGTGGCGAACCAAAAACTGTTGGCGGCATGTTTTTTATTTCCATTTTGTTTCGGCGGAGTGGTGAACGCCATTTCGCCAAACCGCAAGATGTGTCGCAACCCCTACGGGCTTGCGACACATCTTGCGGCCGGCTCCACCGGCGACGTACTCCGCCCTGCGGGGCTTCGTACATCTCCAGTTTTGCGCAATTGCGGTGTTGTGGCTTCGCCACCCCACCACAACAGCGCAAAGCCGGCCGCCGTTAGCCGCAGGCATTTTTTTTAATGTATTTTTTGTATCATGTTTTTTTGTTCTAATTATCTCGAACGCAACGTAGCGTCAATCCGATGTCCTTGTAGCGCCGAAGTTGGGTGTGGACGTAGGCAGGTGTGAGGGAGAAAGTAAAACTATCCGCATGGTCTGATTGTTGCCAGTAGTTCCCCCAAAAAGTCTGCGTCAGTGGAGAACCATCCGATTTACAGAAGCCACCTAAAGCACCACCCCAATCAAAAAGATAAAGATATGGAGTGCCATAATCTTCTCTGTTTTTACCGCTACCACCCAGGGCTTTGTCCAAAGTAACAAAATCCTGAACTGTAGGCACACGCCAAGGATTAGGGCAAAGAATCTCTCCAAAATTAGCGACGGCACACCAAGAAAATAAATCACCGTTATATTCAGGATTTGAACGGCAATCCGAATTGAATTTTCTGGATTTACCGCCTTTGAATGTTGTTTTATTACAACTCGTAGCATGAACAGCATCAGACCAAGTTTGGTCGCCAATTTTCCAAGTTTTTTCAGAAGCAAATGAGACCGTGCCAAGACTTTCTCCCCAACCAGGGGTATTATTGTTGCAAGAGGCAACGGTTTTTTGTGCAAACACGCCAAACGACAAGGCGATTGCGAAAAATGATGTGAGGAGTTTTTTCATAATTTTATAGTTTTTATTGTTTGCTATGCTGTCCGTTGCTTGTGCCACATCTCATAAATACACGCAACTTTTTTGCAAAGATACAAAAAATGTTAATAACTCGACAATTTATTAACATTTTGACATTTTTTTAGAAAAAAATATACGAAAATCGAAAGTTGAGCGTTATATAGGGTAGAAACCTAAAATCAAAAAATATGAAAAAAACAAAAAAGTACAAACAAACCATTATTCCAAACGTAAATGAGCCAGTTGTTGAACATCTTGGAAAGTATGTTAAATCTTATTATGAGAAAAACATTCAAGGACGTTCCATTATCAACGAACATCTTGGCATTACTATTTCATTCACAAGCATTGGAAAAGGAAAAATTGCCTATGGAAGTAAAACATTATACGCCAAAAAAGTTGCCGTAGTTCAATGTTTACCTGAACTTTTGAGTGTTGCAAAATACAATAATTTCGGAGTAAGGAAACCTGATGACAAAACAAATATTGTAGGATTTCTAAATTTCAAAGGAAAAGTTAAAATTAACGGAATGATTGAAAACGTTCGACTTTCGGTAATGCTCAGAACAGACGGAAAATTTTTCTACAACCACGAAGTCAATATCATTCCTCAAAAAAAGAAGAGCACCACGACACGAGACTTGACTGATCGCCTCTCATAACTAGTCGTAGTGCTTTGACACTGCAAAGATACGAATTATTTATGAAACAACCAATATTATGGCAAAATAAAAATGAAGGACGATTTTCATTTCATTATTCGATGTCTGTTAATATCTAGTAAATAAAAAAAGTCGTTAAGCAACCGACTCTGCTGGCAGCAGCCTTAACGACTTTTTAAAATTTCAAACAATTTTATAGAAAGATTGACTTCTTTAGAGCCTCTTCAACCTTTCCGACTGCAAAGTTACAAATTATTTCTGAAATAATCAAATATTAATTACCTTTTTTGTTTCTCGGATTTTTTTATTAAACAATTTGTTATATTCATTTTTTTTCGTAACTTTGCACAAACTTAAACCAAAAAATCATGAAAAAATTTATTTTAACATCAATTATCGCAGCTTTGTTCTATTGCGTTACGTACGGACAAATAACTACACGAGAAGAACCGGTGAGTTTCAGAATGAATATTTCTGCATTAAAAATGAATGAAAGCACGCAAAAACACTTGCATTCATTTGATATTGAAAGAATTAGGCAAGAGGATAGGGAAGATGAAACAAACGGTATACCGCCACGCTTTGGCTATAAACATGAAGTAAATTACAGTTTAGATAATTCTGGCGAATGGACGAAATTGCCTAATGGAGACAGAATATGGCGATTGGCTATATCAAGCGAAGGCGCATTGTCTATCAATCTTTTGTACGATAAATTTTGGATACCCAATGGCGCTAAATTTTTTGTTTATAGCAATGACCGCAAACAAAGCATTGGTGCGATGACGTCTGTAAACAATAAAGGAACGAAGAATGATGAGCAAGGATTTGCTACAGGCTTAATATATGGCGATCAAATCATTTTGGAATATTATTTGCCGAATCATGTACAGGAAACAGGACTTATTTCTATTGCTTATGTGGTGCACGGTTACAGATACATTCTTCTACCCGACAACCATGAAAAGTCTTCAGGTAGCTGTAATATAAACGTCAATTGCCCTCAAGGACAAGATTGGCAAGATGAAAAAAACGCGGTTGCATTAATATTGGTTAACGGAAATAGATATTGTTCCGGTTCATTAATTAATACTACGGCAAATGATAATCGTCCTTTATTTCTGACTGCTGACCATTGTTTAGGAGGATGGGGAAATAATTATGTGAAATATGATGCTATAACAGCGCCTAATTTGAGCCATTGGTCATTTTATTGGCATTATGAAGCTCCAACCTGTGTGAATGCTTTACCCACTACTATATACTCTACAGTGGGGGCAACGGTTGTATCTAATAATAACGTTTCCGACTTTGCACTACTTCAACTGACTGAAAATCCAGCTGAAGCAACAGGAGTTACACCGTATTATCTTGGCTGGGATCGTTCGGAAAATGTTGGAATAGGAGGAGTAGGAATACACCATCCAAGTGGTGATATCAAAAAAATTACGCCTTATATCATAGCTCCTTTATCAACATACTATTTAAATAATTCAGAAAGTGTAGGTGCGACTCATTGGAGAGTTACTTGGAGTGAAGGAACTACAGAGGGAGGATCTTCCGGCTCTCCGTTAATCAACAGTGATCGCAGAATTATCGGACAATTGCATGGTGGATATGCAAGTTGTAATGCTCAAACACAACCGGACTGGTATGGAAAAATCAGCTATTCTTGGACAAGCAATAACGCATCAGACAACCGCAGAAAGTTAGACAGTTGGCTTGACCCACTTGATTCTGAGCTCCTCGCAGTTGATGGAATTGGAATAAATATTCATGAGCCAATTTTTGTAACGATTCCGGATACGATTGGATATTATAGCGATAGTATGATAGAAATTCCGGCTACAGTTCTTCCGGAAGAAGCAGCTATAATCGAATGGAAATGGCATCGTCGTATTGACAATGGTCCATGGATACAAGTGTATCCTTCGGGTAAAGGTCCGGAGCCAACTCCATGGGTGTATCAGAATTCATGGCAAGAACAAACTTTAATATTCACGGATGCAGACCCATACCTGCACTTAATCAGCGAGTTTATGGTAGTTGTAATGACTGCACAAGGAACAGATACGTCAAATGTTGGAAGAATAATTGATTATACCATCACTAGCATAAATCCAAATCAAGAACCCCAAAACAATTCGCTGAAAGCATGGTCACAAAACGGTAATTTCTATATTAGCGGATTAACAGAGGGGCAATCGTGGCGTATTTATACCATTTTGGGGACATTGATACATCAAGGTATTGCAAAATCCAATGTCGAAGTGTGGGATGCAATGTCTGCACCAAGCGGCACATACATTATCCATTCGGAACATAAATTCGTGAAAATTATAAAACACTAGTTTTACTACGGTCTTTTTTTCGTATCTTTGCAAAGTTAGTAATGAAAATAAATTTAATACAAAATAACATGAAAAAAATTCTATCATTATCTGCAGGTATTCTGCTGGTAGGTTCGTCTATTATGGCAGAAGGACTACCCAAAAAACAAGTTCAAACCATTCAAAGAACCAAAGGATGCGCTTTGGAAGCGCGTAAAAACTTATTGCCAAATTCTTTGAAAGTGAATCCGCAAATGGAAACTAAAACGGACACGAGAAAAGAAAACCAAAGAAAACCGATTACGGGTTTCAAAAACGAACTTGAAAAATTCAAACCCGGCATTAATCGTCCGGCACTTTCAATTATGAATTTGAAAACTGTGCAAAGACTCGACAGCATTGTGGATATAGACGATCCTACCGGACATGAAATTCAGAAAGCGTTGTTTTTCTATAATGACACATATGGTTGGCCTACTGTTATGCAAGGCATTGGGCATGGCTACCTTGACGAAGAAATGACCTACGAATGGCACGAAGAGGGCAATTTGAAAGGCTATATGAAGTCGTTTACCCATATCCATTATGGCTGGATGATAGCAACTAAAGAAGTCTATTCCTACAATGCCGACAAACTTGCTGACACCATGTGGACGTACAAATACGACTGGAATAATGAAAGCTGGACACCCGACGATTTGTTTGTTTTTAGATATGACGGAAATGCGATTGAAGCGTACGTTTGGCGAATATCAAACGGCGAATATGTACATATTCTAAGAGAATATGCGACCTACGATAATTTAGCCAGACAACTCACCTACAGATCCTATTTCAAAGAATTTGATGAAGTATGGGATGATGAATTAGGCGAATGGGTTGCAAGTTGGGGAACACGATGGATTGGGCAAGGTAGAGAGGATAAAGAATATTGGCCAGGAAGCACTACAACGGACTTTTTAACATTCTTGCAAGGCTGGCTTTGGAGCGAAACCAAAGAAGATTGGGAGCCTTTCAGAAGAAGTTTTCATGAATTTAACGTTAGAGGCCAATTTACCGAGCAGCGAATTGAAAATTGGAATAAAGAAAATCAAAATTGGAATGGAGGAGTAATTCATTGGGGTATGCCGGATTACAATGGCAAAACAACTCAAACCTTCGATACAGAGTTTAAGCAAACTTCGGAAACGGTTTACAGGTTTAAAGACGGAGTATGGGAACTGCGCGCAGAAGTTGATTTTACGTGGGAAAAAATTGACGAAGAATGGAACTTGCATCGCGAAGCATTTTCTTA
>JAIRRI010000100.1 GCA_031256055.1 Bacteroidales bacterium | reverse complement strand
CAATTTCTCGACTAATTCTTTGTCGCGAAACGCTAAAACACGCTCGTTTCTTAAAGAATTAGTGGTGTATTGCAGAGCGACCATGGCGAGCAAATCCTGTCTGTCTTTAAACGCAAAGTTCGCCGCATAACTCTTCAAGCGTTCATTGATGAACTTGGTCGCTTCTCTAAAGATTTCCTCATCCTCACGTTTGACGGTGAGTTTGTAGGGGCGGTCTGCTATCGTTACAGTAATGGATTGCTCTTCCATAATGATTTCTACTGATTTAAAAGTCCGATACACTTATCTATTTCTCGCACCAATTCGTTGATTGCCAATTTGGCTTTCGTCGAATCTTTACCGGAGGAAAACCCTCCGCTTATTTTTAGTACGTTGATTTTGTTTTCTAATTCGGTTATTTTTTGTTTTTGGTGATGAATAATTTGTTCCATGTCTGTACATTTCGTCTCCAATGTGCTGTTTTTTAAAGATAAATCAGCCTGTTTTTTGAGCAGACGGTGCACGCTCTGCTCAATTCCAACTGCTAAATCAATGATATTCCCCATAAGATACGAAATGTTTTGCAAAGATACGACAAATTAGTGAAATTTACAAATATTTTTTTTGCTATTTCTGATAAGCGTAATGCCCAATTATCTTAAAACTAAACAAGCAATCTTCCAAAACCTGTCCTGCGCCAATATTGTGAATAATCAGATGTCTTTCCCCATCTTTTGATTTTTTTCTCGACACTATCCCAATGTGTGTTAGCCCTCCTCCCAAATCCCAACACACAATGTTGCCGGGTTTATAGTCGCTTGGATTTTTTGAAATGTTCTTTACGGTTCCATGTCTCGAAAAAAACACCATTAAATTAGGAACTCGTCTGTGATCTATATTTTTATCGGGTCGAGAAAGTCCCCATTTTTTAGGATATTTATCAAAGTTCACTTTCATGTCCTCATGAACCTCTTTTTGCAAATCAATTCCTAATTTTCGGTATGCGCGTATCACAACATCTGTACAAACGCCCTTATTTGCAGGCACATCTCCATTCGGATAAGCAATTTGAACGTATGCAGGGTCGTATGTAACTTGTTGTTTGGTCAGCGTAAAGGCTGAATCTGCCAATCGTACGAAAAAATCAGATTGTCCAAGAGCCACATTTATCGCTAATAAACCAACGATTAAAAAAAGTATTCTTTTCATTTGTATCATTTTTTATAATTTTCTGTACTCTTCCTGTTTCTTTTTAGGAAGACTGTTTATAACCTCTTCAACAGAATGTTCTATCAACTCTATAATTAACTTATCGGGAACATCGCTTTGAATATATACCGAATTCCACTTCAGATTGTTCCCTGCATAATACCCTTTCGTAATGCCTTCGTATTTTTCCCTTAATTCCAACGTTTTTTCGGGAGAACATTTCATAACAACAAAATGTTCGTTATCTTTCGGATTTAACTGAAAAAATGCAAACATTTTATTCATGATTTTATACACGATCACATCTTCTCCAAAGGGCGTACATTCTTCCGCATTTTTTATGGCGAGGCAATAATTCCGTAATTCTTCTATGTTCATATAGTTTTCAAAGAGCTAAAATTTCAACATATCATTCTCGCAGTTAGCAACAGGCATTTATAATTTTTTTTTCAGATAAACCATGTCAATAAGTTGTATTCCCTCTTCAAACATGGGATGGTCATAATTATCGGTAAAAAAATTCTTGATAACATGCGATTTCTCAAATCCGCAACTTTCATAAAATGACAATATGGACGGCACTTCACCTGTTCCGACGAGCATGGTTTTATACTTGTTTTTGTAAAAATCAGAGACGAATTTTATCAGTGCCTTAGCATATCCTTTACCTTGATATTTTTTATAGGTCGCTATGTTTTTCAATTCACAGGTTTCGCTGTCTATGGCTACAACAACGCAAACAGTCTTCAAGTCGTCATCGTATAGTGCAAACATATCACCATTTTCCAAATACCTGTCGATCATATTCTCTTGCTCGTCTGCTAATAGCAACAAGTCAAGGTATTGCTTTTTGTTATGAGTAATCTTTTCTATTCTCATTTATCTTTCTCTTTAAAATTCGTCCAATCTTTCGGGTCTGCTCCGAGAAACGCATAAGCACTTTAACTTCTGCATTAAACGCTTTTTTATACAATTTGATTGCTTGTTCGCACTGTTTGTCAAATTGGAACAGAGGTTCAATCAAAGGTGCTGTTTTTTCTCTGCAACTTTCAAAGTGCCTCTTGCATCTATTTCATCACCCATATCCGGGAAGAAAATATTGTATTCTTCAGTCGTAAACTTTAAAACACACCAATCTTCATTGGTAGGTCTGCATTATAAGCCTCCTGCAATACTTGTTGCCAATTAGCTCTTTTACTTTCTAAATCTGTTAGTATTTCAATAGTTCCCTTTAGTATTATCATATACTCAGGTGATGCTAAACTTATTGATGCCTTATTACATTTTCTAATTTTTTTTACTTTATTTGAATTAATATCGGTTAAAAACGTCACACTTTTAATACCATCTGTTTTTGATATGGTTATAGAACTTTGCGATGGATAGCCATTTTCATCAATTAAAGCGAGTGTTACAAAGCCTTCCATTCCCGCTAGGTTGTCTTTGCCAACGTAATTGCTTTTACTTCTTAATAATTCTTCTGCTCTTTCAATGATTTTTTGATTCATAAATGTTCAATTTTTAACTTGTTTATATTGCTATTTTTTAATGATAAATTTCCCATTTCATCTTCTTTCTGCAGTGCCCGCTGACGACTAACTCATAAATATACGCAAAGACGAAAAAACCTACACCAACCCTGAAAACCCCATAAATGCCAATGCTAAAATTCCTGCTGTAACTAAGGCAATCGGTACGCCTTTCATGCCTTTGGGAACGCCTACGAGGTCCATTTGTTCGCGAATTCCTGTAAAAACAACCAAAGCAAACAGGAAACTCAATCCCGTGCCAATGGCGAGTGTGGCGGCTCGCAACAAATCCAAATCGTTTTGAATAACCAAAATGGCAACTCCTAAAACCGCACAGTTTGTACTCATCAATGGCAAAAATATGCCCAACGCTTGATATAAACTCGGACTTGATTTTTTCAAAATAACTTCAATCACTTGCACTAAAGTTGCAATCAATAAAATGAATGCAATCGTTTGCAAATAGCCTAATCCCAATGGATCGAGAAGGTAAGTTTGAACTAAAAATGTGATGATGGTTGCCAACGTAATCACGAACAATACGGCACCGCCCATGCCTACGGCTGTAGACATTTTATTGGATACACCTAAAAACGGACACACCCCTAAAAACTGTGCAAACACAATGTTGTTAATGAAAACAGCGGATATGATAATCAAAATATATTCCATAGTTTATGCTTTTTTAATTTTAAGATGGTTAATCAAAGCGATGAGGAAACCCAACGCAATAAAGGCCCCGGGTGCTAAAATAAAAATGAGAATTCCGTCGCCGGTGATGAATTTATAGTCGAAAATACTGCCACTACCTAAGATTTCACGAATGCCTCCGAGCATCGTCAGAGCAATTGTGAAACCCAATCCCATTCCTGCACCGTCAAGTAAACTCGACCAGACGTTGTTTTTTGCGGCAAACGCTTCGGCACGTCCCAACACAACACAGTTTACCACAATCAACGGAATAAACACGCCGAGTTGTGTAAACAAATCGGGAGTAAAGGCTTCCATCAAAAGTTGCACGCAAGTTACAAACGCAGCGATTACAACAATATACGCAGGAATGCGTATATTGTCCGGAATTTGTGTTTTTAGTAGGGAGATAGACGCATTCGCCATGATAAGAACGAACATGGTGGCAATTCCCATTCCCATGCCATTCATAGCGGAAGAGGTAACGCCCAAAGTCGGACATAATCCCAAAAGCATAACGAATATGGGATTTTCTTTGAGAATGCCTTTTGTAAAGACGGCTAAATTATTCATATTTTTGTTTCTTGTTTCGCTGAGTTGATTATTTAATTAACTGGTGCTGGGGTGGCTGGGTATGAGGTGGGTTTTGTAGATTGCTTGGTAACCAACCTCGCACCCAGTTACCTCTTACCTTCCAATGCGTCAAACGCTCGTTGCACAGCATCGGTGTATGCTCTTGCCGTGATGGTCGCCGCCGTAATCGCATCCACATCGCCACCGTCTTTTCTAACGCGCAGGTTGAATGTTGCAGGATTTTGTCCTCGAAATTGTTGAGGCCAAGTGGATTTTCGATGTTCGATTTTATCGCCAAGTCCTGGTGTTTCAGAGTGTCTGAGAACATCAATGTTGTGAATAGTTCCATCGGGAAGGAAGCCCGCCATCAATCGGATTTGTCCGCTAAATCCTCTGTTGGAAAATGTTGCAATGGCTGTTCCTATAAATTCGTCGTTGTTGTAAGCCCTGTAAAATATGAGTTCTCCGCCGTCAACAGTCAAGGTATCGGGCTCACTGAGTTGGTCAAATTCGGGCAACACCACTCGGATGGCAGCCTCTAATCTAGCTTGTTTGGCCAATGCAATGGGTTCTGTAGTAATAGCATCTGCAATGCCTACGCTCAAGGCTGCAGCACCTGCTATCAGCGTCAAGGAGATGACCATATTCTTTAATGTGGAAGGTTTTTTTTTCATAGTTTCAATTTTTGATTGGCTCCAGGTACGAGGTTCCGAGTGCGTAGTGTGCGTTGTTATATACCTCGTACCCAGAACCCGGTACCTCGTACCATTTTGTATTTTCAACTCTCAGTTTTTTCATTTTCCAAAAATTCTCGGTTTAAACGCACGATCTATAAGCGGAACAAACGCATTCATAATCAAAATCGCAAACGATACACCTTCGGGGTATGCACCCCAAACGCGAATCACAATCGTGAGCACACCACACCCCAAACCAAACACCAACTGACCTTTCGGCGACATCGGCGAAGTGACTAAATCCGTTGCCATAAACACTGCACCAAGCATCAAACCGCCTGAAAGTATGTGCACCCAAGGATTGATGAAAACTTCAGGATTAATAGCGCTCAAAATAGCAGCAAACACAAACGCACTTCCGATAAATGCAACAGGAATATGCCACGTGATAATTCGCTTCCACAACATATACAAACCACCTAAAATAATCGCCAATGCTGAAACTTCGCCGAGCGAGCCTCCATTTGCTCCAAACAGCAAACTTGCATACGACGGAACATGTGCGTGTTGCATTAACTCGCTCAATGGAATGCCTTGTGCAATGCCTTCTTTAAGAAATCCGAACGGCGTAGGACCGGTCATTGCATCCACAATACCATCGCCGAACAGCGGGCGAATCGTAGGCCAAGACGTCATCGCCACTGGAAACGAAATCAACAAAAACGCACGAGCCACCAACGCCGGATTGAACGGATTTTTTCCTAGTCCGCCAAACGCCATTTTCGCAATACCGATAGCTACCAATGAACCAAGAATTGTCATCCAAATCGGCAAATTACTCGGTAGGTTGAAAGCGAGCAAAAGCCCTGTGATTACAGCAGACCCGTCGCTTGTTGTAGGAGTTTGCTTAGGCAAATATTTTTGAATCGCCCATTCGAAAAACAAGCACGACGCCACAGCAACGGAAACCGTAAGCAACGCCTCGAACCTGAAAAAATAAATGGAGGTGAGCAAAGTCGGAATCAGTGCAATGACCACGCCCCACATGATTTTATTGACATTTTCGGGACTGTGGACGTGGGGTGCTCCGGAGATGATTAGTTTGTTGTTCATAATTATTTTCGTTTACTTTGTAATACTCGAACTGTATACTTTCCAACCCGAATGCAATCCAACAACGGACGATATGACGGGCATGTGTACAAACAACTGCCACATTCGATACAATCCATCACGCTTTCGTTTTCTGCTCGTTCGAAGTTTTCGTTTTCTACCAAAGCCCCCAAAAGATAAGGTTCTAAGCCCATCGGACAAACATTCACACATTTTGCACAGCGAATGCAATTGGTGGTTTCGCCACGATGTGCAAGGCTTTCGTCCATCAACAACAAGGCAGACGTTCCTTTTGTAACGGCTGTATCCGCTGAAAACAGGGCTTTCCCCATCATCGGACCACCACTGATAATTTTGCTTGTATTCTCTGGAACTCCGCCAACAGCGTCCAAAAGCATCGAAATCGGCGTGCCGATACGAACAAACAAATTTGATACTTTTTCCACGTGAAGTCCGGTAACCGTAACAATTCGGTCAATAAGTGGTTTATTTTTCTGAACAGCCTCATACACCGCATGAGCCGTGCAGATGTTGCAAACTACGCAACCTGCGTCAATCGGAAGTTTTCCTGACGGCACTTCGCGACCTGTAATCGCATTGATGAGCTGTTTTTCAGCACCTTGCGGATATTTCACTTGAAGTGCAACAACTTCAATTCCTTCAAATGAATTTGCTAATTTTTTCAGATGTTCGATGGCTTTCGGCTTGTTGTTTTCGATACCGATATACGCCGTTTTCACGCCAAGTGCTTTTTGCAAAATGGAAACGCCGACCAAACATTGTTCGCCATGTTCCACCATCAATCGATAATCATCGGTCAAATACGGTTCGCATTCAACACCGTTGATGATGAGGTATTCGGCACTTCTTCCTTCGGGAACCATCAATTTCACATGCGTTGGAAAACACGCACCACCCAATCCGACAATGCCCATTTCCTTCACTTTGGCGATGATTTCATTTTTATCCAATGAAATTTCGCGTTTTATCATTTCCGAACGATCAATGTTTTCAAGCCATTTGTCGCCTTCAACATCAATCACAATGGCTTCTTTGCGATAACCGCTTGCATCGTAAATCGTATCAATCTTATTCACCGTTCCCGAAAATGGACTGTGCACATTTGCACCGATAAAATTTTCGTTTTTGGTTAAAAGTTGTCCCACTTTTACCTTATCGCCTTTTGCCACGATACATTCCGAAGGTGCGCCCAAATGTTGGGAAACAAACACAATGCCTTGTTTTGGCAAGTCCAAAGTAATGGTTTGATCTTCTGCTCTGATTTTATGTTCATCGGGATGTATCCCGCCGATTTTGAAGGTCTTCATATTTTATGTTGTTTGTAGAGACGCACGGCCGTGCGTCTCTACATGGTTATACAATTTTTCGTTCGGGAAAATTCAGTTCATGAATTGCACCAGTTGGACATTCGGGTGCACATTTGCGACACAATTTACATTTGGTGTGATCAATATACGCCAAATTATTGGTCACGGTAATCGCACCAAACGCACATACTTTCTGACATTTCGCGCAAGCGATACACACCACCGAACAATGTTTTTTACCCAAAGCGCCTTTTTCTTTATTGATACAAGACACGAAAATTCGGCGATCTTTTTTGCCTTTCAATCGCAGCTGGATTACACCTCGCGGACATGCCGTCACACATGCTCCGCAGGCAACACACTTGTCGTCAATCACAACAGGCAAACCGGTTTCATCATCAATATACATTGCATCAAACTGGCAGGATTGCACACAATTGCCCAAACCCACACAACCGTGTGGACAGCCCGTTACACCGGTATAAAGATTAAACGAAAAACGACAATTCTGAAAACCTTCAAAATCCACAGTTCTCGGCGAATTTTCTTTACTTCCCGAACAACGAACCACTGCAATTTTCGGATCTTCAACAACCACTTCAACACCCAGCACAGGCGCAATACTTTTCATACAATCTGCGCCTCCAACAGGACAATTCAGCCCATCCAAACGTCCTTGTTTGATGATAGCCTCAGCAAACGCTCGACATCCCGGAAATCCGCAACCACCACAATTCACACCGGGCAACAACTCGTTGACCCTATCAATACGAGGATCTTCCTCAACATAAAATTTCTTTGCCACAATATACACAGCGATTGCTGCTAATGCTGCCAATGCAGCGAGTATTACAAAAGACAGAATAATAATGTTCATAAAGACATAATTTTGTAAGACACTGAATGAAATACAAAGGTACGAAAAAAAAATGAAAAAAACAAGAGGTTTTTACACAAACTGCTGAAGCACAGTGTATGTTAAATAGCTTTTCAATTTTCTTGTTCTTGCAAGAAACGCTCTGCTTCTATGGCAGCCATACAACCGGTTCCTGCGGCAGTAATCCCTTGTCGATAGTGCAAATCCTGCACATCGCCTGCTGCAAAAACACCGTCAACGCTTGTACGTGTTGAGCCGGGAATGGTTTTGATATAACCTTCTGGATGAAGGTCCAATTGTCCGTGAAATAAAGTTGTATTTGGAGTATGTCCGATTGCCACGAAAACGCCTGTAACATCAAGTTTACGTTCTTCGTTTGTGTCGGAATGATGGAGTAAAATACCTGTAACACCGCTGTTATCGCCCAAAATCTCTTTAGGTTTATGCTTCCAAACAATTTCGATTTTCGGATGGTTCAACACGCGTCTTTGCATGGCTTTTGAAGCGCGTAATTCGTCTCTGCGAACAATCAAATACACTTTGCTGCACAAATTTGCTAAATACGCTGCTTCTTCAGTTGCCGTATCACCACCACCAATCACACAAACATCGTGATTGCGATAGAAAAATCCGTCGCACGTTGCACATGCGGAAACACCCATCCCTTGAAACTTTTTCTCACTTTCGAGCCCCAACCAATTCGCGGAAGCACCTGTCGAAATAATCAGAGTTTCGGCAAAAAGTTGTTTGTTATCATCAACGGTTACTAAAAACGGGCGTTTTGACAAATCAACGGCCGTTACAATGCCCAAACGGATATCTGTACCAAAACGTTCAGCTTGTTTGCGTAAGTCCTCCATCATTTCGGGACCCGTAACACCATTCGGATAACCCGGAAAATTTTCAACATCAGTTGTTATCGTTAGTTGCCCGCCCGGTTGAATACCTTGATACAAAACGGGTTTGAGTTCTGCGCGAGACGTGTAAATGGCCGCAGTATAGCCTGCCGGACCGGAGCCGATGATTAAACATTTAGTAGTTTCCATGAAATTAATTTTACGGTAGGGGCGAGGCATACTTCGACTTCGCTCAGCAACCATGCCTCGCCCTTACATTGATTATTATTGAAGATATTTAAGTTTGATCATGAGTTCAATAATCGGATAAGCAGATCTTATAATTAAAAAGACACCGAAACCGATTAATATCAACCCAAAAAGCATATTGACTTTGGTCATCAGTTTATCGTTAATTCGACCTTTCAACTGGTTGGCAGCATAGGCTTTTAGAATATCCGTGCACAATATGGTAGCCAGCGTACATGTAAAGAAAACCATCAGAGAAATTATATCCAAACCTCCGTCAGTCTTGGTATATTGCGTACTGATTACACCTACCCAAAATATCCAAAAAAACCAAATTGCGGGGTTTGCCAAATTCAACAAAAATCCTTTTACAAAAAAAACAATGGGTCTAGGCACTTTAGGAAGTATGATTTTTTTTTCAAATTTGACAGCTTCTTTTATTTCAACTTCGACGCACATTTCGGGGCGTTTGCATCGGTTTAAAAATGTATGAATACCAATTCCGATTAATATCCCTCCACCAACTAATCCGACAATTTCTCCCGCCATTGGTTTTCCGAAGAGGGACGATATTCCTAAAAACGTAACAGCAATTAAAAATGCATCGCTCAACGCAATTCCAATTGCAAATTGTATGGCATTTCGAAACCCTCTGTCGATACTTGTTTGCAGCAATGAAAAAAAAGCGGGACCAAGCATGATTGCGATTCCCAATCCTAATCCAACACCGGAAATTATGGCTTCTATCATCGTTTATCTTTAAGATGGTTTAACCAATGCTCCATTTTTTCACCACGCAATACGCGCGGAAATTTGTTCTGTGCGCCTTCTTTGCCGATTTTTCGCATATAATCGTAGAATACCGCTGTTGGCAAAACTTCTGCCGTAACATTACGAATGGCTTCCAATCGTTCAACACGATAATCGTCGTTGATTTCGCACAAACATTGGTCGATTTCTTGTGCTGCAACGTCTGCATCCAAAGGCTCGTCGCAAGCCAAAAACCAGCGATGAGCAAACATATTTCCATGTTCCTCTCCAATCACACAAAATTCGGGAATTTCAACGTTTTCCGTATCGCTTAATTTCTTAACAGCAGCTGTCATATTATCCACCGAAAGATGTTCGCCACAAATGCTGAGGAAAAACTTTGTACGTCCGGTAATGATAATTTCGTTGTATGCTCTGTCAACCAACTTCACGGTATCGCCAATCAAATAACGATAAGCGCCGGCACATGTCGTAATGAGTAACGCGTATTCCTTGCCCTCCTCAATTTCATCAATGGTGAAGGTTTGAGGGTTAGGTCTGAGGTTAAAACTCTCATCAAAATTTTCGGTGTTGAACGGCACAAATTCGAAGAAAATACCATTATCCAACACTAATTCCATGCCTGATGCGTTCGGACGACTTTGAAACGCCAAAAATCCTTCCGAAGCCAAATACGTTTCAATGAATGTAACAGGTTGAGCGAATAATTTATTTAAACTCTTGCGATACGGCTCAATCGACACCCCACCATGACAAAAAATTCGCAAATTCGGCCAAATATCGTGAATGGTTTTCAGATTGTACGTTTCGATAATTTTTTCCATCAAAATCACGAACCATGCAGGAACTCCAACGATGGCCATGAGATCCCAATTCGGTGCGTTTTTTACGATTTCGTCCAATTTCACTTGCCAATCGCGCTCTTTGGAAATCCGTTTTCCGGGCTTGTAATAATGTTGAAACCAAAATGGAATATTACCCGCTGTAATGCCCGATAAATCGCCTTCATAATACGTTCCGTTGTACTGCAAATGTGTGCTTCCGCCCAACATCAACAATCCTTTTTCAAACATTTCCCTCGGAAAATCGTATTTGGCCAGCGTAAAAATCTGACGAATACTTGTTTTCTGAATTTGTTTGTTCATATCCGGCGTTATGGGGATGTATTTGCTTGATGATCCGGAAGTTCCGGAACTTAGTGCAAAGTGTTTGATTTTTCCGGGCCAACACACATAGGGCTCACCTGTCAGTGTGCGATGCCACCAAGCATTATATAAACTATCGTAATCATGCGTCGGCACAGCTTTTTTGTATGCTGAAATCAAATCGTGTTCTTTCAAAAGTTCGGGAAAATTATGAGCATCGCCAAAATGCGTGGAACTGGCTTTTATCAGAATATTTCGCAAAACTTTTTCTTGTGCTTTTCGTGGATTTTTCACCCGTCCGAAATCAATCAACGAAATCTTACTGCGCAAATCTATCGCCGTTTTTATGATAGAACCCAACACGGGAATCTTTTTTTGTTTTTTTGCCATACGTTTGTTAATTTGATTAAAATAACATGCAAAGATACGAAAAAAAAATGAATTAAAAGTTGTCATTCCGAACGAAGTGAGGAATCCCCTTGCTATTTGTAATTTTTTTCGTATCTTTGCAGTCAAATCTTAGAATTCATTTATTAACTCATAAAAAACCTTTCATCATGGTAAAAGTAGCAATCAATGGTTTTGGTCGTATCGGACGCATTACCTACCGCAATCTCTTAGACAAACAAGGCGTTGAAGTTGTCGCAATCAATGACCTCACGGACGCAAAAACATTGGCGCATTTGTTCAAATACGACTCCGTTCACGGAAAATTTCCGGGCACGGTTGGTGTTGACGGCGATATGCTCGTTGTAAACGGCAAATCTATCAAAATTTATGCCGAAAAAGATCCCGAAAACCTGCCTTGGGCTGCACTTGGCGTGGAAGTTGTGATCGAAGCAACCGGCGTTTTTCGCAATCGTGAAAAAATGGGCAAGCACATCAAAGCCGGTGCGAAAAAAGTGGTTCTCACTGTTCCTGCCGATAAAGCCGAAGATGTTGATGCAACAGTGGTTTTAGGTGTTAATGACCAGGTGATTACAAAAGATTTGCAGTTCATTTCCAATGCATCTTGTACAACAAACTGCTTGGCGCCCGTTGCCAAAGTTTTGAACGATAAATTCGGTATCAAACGCGGTTTGATGAATACGATTCACTCGTACACCAACGATCAAATTATTTTGGATGCACCGCACAAAGACCTTCGTCGTGCACGTGCAGCAGCCATGTCGATTATTCCAACCAGTACTGGTGCTGCAAAAGCCGTAGGTTTGGTTATTCCAGAATTGAAAGGCAAAATGGACGGTTTTGCTATGCGCGTTCCAACTCCGGATGGCTCTGTAGTAGATTTGACTTGTGAATTGAACAAAGCTGCAACTGTTGAAGAAATCAATGCCGCGATGAAAGAAGCTGCAAACAGCACTATGAAAGGTATTTTGGAATACACCGAAGATCCAATCGTTAGCGTGGATATTATTGGAAACCCACATTCGGCAATTTTTGATGCAGGTTTGACTAAGATAATGGACGGCAATTTCGTAAAAATCGTAGCTTGGTACGACAATGAGGCAGGATATTCGCACCGTGTTGCGGATTTGGTGATGAGATTGGCGTAAATATTCTAGGGGCGTATTGTATACGCCTTGCCTACAAATAATTGTAATAAACGCAACAAAAAAACGAAACGCTTTGCGTTTCGATTTTTTGTTGTTTGGTTTAGTATAAAGCCTACATCATACTTTCTTCAGCTGCATCGCGCAACTGTTGAACGTAAACGGCTTTCTTACGTTGTGCCCGATTGATAACCGAAGGCTTTTCGAATTGCTTGCGACGTCTCAACTCTTTAACAACACCTGTTTTTTCAAATTTGCGTTTGAGTTTTTTCAAACCGCGATCAATGTTTTCACCTTCTTTTAGCGGGACAATAATCATACTAAATACCTTTTCCTTTCGTTTAAATGAATAAATTATGAAATTTGAGGTGCAAAGGTACGAAAAAAAAATGAAACAACCAAATTAATAAAAAAAAATCATAATTCAGACTTTTTTTGTATCTTTGCACCG
>JAIRRI010000033.1 GCA_031256055.1 Bacteroidales bacterium | reverse complement strand
AGAAGAAATTATTAACCAGTTAATTAAGCACAAGGACAAACGGATAATTCCTAAACTTCTAAAAATCATAAATCTTGATATTGAACAGTACCGTAAATGGGACAATGAAAAACTGGAATTGAAGTTAATAAAAAATAAACCGGAATAGAGATAAAGCCAATCGTAATGACAATGGCAAAAATATGTCCGATGACACGGATAATGGGCGTATAAATCGGGTGGTTTAAACCCAATGTCTGGAAAGCAGATTGAAAAGCATGATCAAGGTGAAACCCTGTCGGAATCAACAAGATAATATATACAATACAGTAATATTGGTCGCTGAATAAACGGTATATCATCGGGTAAAAATCTTCTCTGTTTTCTATTCCTTCCGGCACGGGAAGTAGTCCCAATTTTATGAAATAAAAGTTGATGAAATGGATGACGATAAAGAGCGCGAGAACAATTCCCGTATGTATCATAAAGCGTGAAAATGGCGTCTGTTCCGAATGTCCGGGTCTTTTATAACGCACCGGACGGGCGCGCCTGTTTTGCAAATAGAGAATGACCGAATATGCAACATGAACAACTATTGCCGCCATCAAAACAATCTCAATGATTTTTATTACCGGAAATGTCGCCAAAAAATGGGTTATTTCCCTGAATGTTTGCTCATGGTCGGGAGTAATCGGAAGGACGAACAGGTTGGTTATCAGATGTACCGGCAGAAATATAATTACAAAAAGACCTGCGCACGCCACAAGCATTTTCTTGGTAAGAGACGACTGTCGAAATTTATAAGCCATTATGTATCAATTATTTTATTTTTTGGAAATTGGCGACTGTCAGAAACAATTCATCGGGTACCCCCCTACTTCAACCAACACTTTAATCTGCTCTGCAGCGGCTGTTTTTTCTTCTGCGTAAGTTATTCCAAACCAGTTACTTGTTGTTGGAATTACTTGTACATCGGCGTTTTTACTGTCAATCTGACGGCTTACTTCCGATGGAATGTAGTATTCGGCAGTAAGGCTTTCTTTGTTGATTTTCAGAAAATTTTCAAAACCGGACTTCAAACAGGTAAACAAAGAGGGCGTAAATCCCCAAAAGTTCATCGAAACGGGAAGGTCTTCGTTTAATACAATTTCGTTGCTGTTTTCGTCTTGATATACAATCGCTCGCACCTTGTCATTGCGGGCTTCGACCCGCAATCTCCAATCGGTGCGTTTTATTTTGGTACGTTCCGTAACATTGACCAGCATGTTGTTTCCATCAACACAACAAACACCTCGCGAAACAAATCCGAAATCGGACAATGTATTCGCCAAACGATAACCTATCATTGCCCAATGACTGCTTCCCATATCTGTATTTTGCAGAAATCGTCCCATCCGCAAAAAAGCATCCCGTCCGTAAAAATCGTCGGCATTTATTACTGCAAACGGTTCTTTTATCACATCGGCAGCCATGAGAATAGCATGTCCCGTTCCCCAAGGCTTTTGTCGTCCTTCGGGAGGTTGATAGCCGACAGGCAGTTTATCCACTTCCTGAAAGACATATTCGCAAGGAATAGATTGTTGATATTTTCGGAGGACAATGTCACAAAAAGGTTCTTCAATAGATTTGCGAATGATAAAAACCACTTTCCCAAAACCTGCCCGCATGGCATCGTAAACGGAATAATCCATAATAGTTTCGCCCGATGGTCCTATGGTATCCAACTGCTTGATGCCTCCATAACGGCTTCCCATTCCGGCTGCAAGAATTAATAATGTAGGTTTCATATAAAGAACATGGTATTTATTTCACTTTCCCTTGATTAGCAACCTCATCCATTTTCTTTTTCAACACTTCTTCATCTTCCAAAAAATAATCTTTTATCAGATTGAGGTCATCGTCAAACTCAAAAAGGTATGGAACACCAGTCGGTAAATCAAGTTTGAGGACTTCTTCTTGCGTCATGTTTTTCAAATACATCACAATACCTCGCAAACTATTGCCGTGCGCTGCAACCAATACATTTTTTTTCTCCTTGAGCGTGGGCGCAATTTCAGATTTCCAATAAGGGACAATACGTTCTACCGTGTCTTTCAGTGATTCTGTGCGGGGAATTTCCTTATCTAATAGGTCTTTATAACGCGGGTCGAACTTAGAATTACGCTCGTCGGTCTCAGGAATGGGATTTGGCGGCACATCAAAACTGCGACGCCAAACTAAAACTTGCGCTTCTCCAAACTTTTGTGCAGTTTCGGCTTTGTTTAAACCTTGCAAATCACCGTAATGCTTCTCATTTAAACGCCACGTTTTATGAACAGGAATATAGAGCATTTTCATCTCTTCCAACGCCAAATCCAACGTTTTAATAGCACGCATGAGATAAGAAGTGTATGCCACTTCGGGAACAAAACCTTTTTCTTTTAAAGCAATACCTGCCTTTTTTGCTTCTTCCACGCCTCTTTCCGAAAGTGATACATCTGTCCACCCCGTAAAACGATTTTCTTTATTCCATTGGCTTTCACCATGGCGAATTAATACTAATTT
>JAIRRI010000209.1 GCA_031256055.1 Bacteroidales bacterium | reverse complement strand
GCAAAATCCAGTACTTGGGTAAAACTAAATGCAACGTGCTTCGTTGCGTCTGGTAGTTCGTTTCGGGATTCTGTTGAGATTCTAAATACAAAAAAGCGAATGGTGTAGCTATTCGCTTTTTTGTAAAGCTTAACACTAACAATTCTAAACCAACAACGCACCTTCCAGCTGTAATAAATACGCTTTCATCTCCAAACCTCCGGCATAACCGGTAAGTTTGCCGTTTGAACTTACTACACGATGACAGGGAACAACAATCCACAACGGATTGTTATGATTTGCAGAACCCACGGCACGAGCGGCTTTTGGCTTACCGATACGTTGTGCAATATAGCCGTAAGAAACCATCGAGCCATAAGGAATTTTTCGCAATTCGTTCCAAACTTTTTTCTGGAAATCTGTGCCTTGTAAGTCTAACTCGAAATCAAACCGTGGATTTTTTCTTGCAAAATAATTTTTGAGTTGGTCTCTGACTTCCCGACCAAATGGAGTTTTTGGAGGTTTTAGTGTTTCGGAAGTTTGTTTCAACTCTTGCAATCCATGAGCGCTGACCGTCGCGGCGATATTGCCGACCGGACTTTTCATAATAAAACGTTCTGGTTTCATAATTCGAGAGATTATGGGGTGAACTTTAATTTCCGCAAAGATACAAAAAATAAATCAATTTCCAAAATTTCTTGAAATTCAGGATAAAAATCAAAAAAAAGTTATTTTCGTCGCCGTTCCAAAAAAGCCCGCAAAATAGGGTAGTAACCCTCGTCAACATCAGCATTGACGTAATCTACGCGATATTGCTGACAACGGAATTTCAATTCTCTTTGAAATTGTTGAATGGCTTGAATGTAGGCTTCTTTCACGTCGATCGGATTTATTTTTAATTCGGCTTGACTTTCCAAATCAATAAACCGATGCGGACGATTTGAATAATCGAAATCCAATTCTTTATTTTTCGCTGTGGTGTGAAACAAAATTACGTCGTTTTGCTTAAATTTTAAATGTTGCAACGCACTGAAAAGTATTTCCGTTTGCGAAAAATCATCGAACATGTCGCTGAAAATTATCACTAATGAACGTTTATGGATTTGTTCCGCCAATTCGTGTAATAATTGGGGGATGGTTTGTTGGGGCGGGCGAACACGTGGGTTCGCCCCCACAGGGTTTCCATCGCCAACATTGCCACCATTCGCAAAATTTTCCAACGATTGATACAAAAATTTCTGGTGCGAAACCGTGGATTTCAATTCGGTTTGCAATTCGATGTGGTCGGAAAAAAACGTCAAACCAACGGCGTCGCGCTGTTGTGTGATGATGTGCACCAAACACGCTGCTGCTTTGCACGCAAAATCCAACTTTTGCTCAAAGTGCATCGAACGCGAACAATCTATAACAATATAACATCGTAAATTCGTTTCTTCTTCGTAACGTTTGATGAAAAGTTTGTCGGTTTTTCCGTACAATTTCCAGTCAATATGACGAGTGGATTCACCGGTATTGTAAAGCCGATGTTCGGCAAATTCAACTGAAAACCCATGAAACGGACTTTTGTGCAAACCCGTGATGAACCCTTCTACGACTTGGTGTGCAAGCAGTTCGAAAGGGGAAAATTTTTCGAGTTCTTGATTTGTAATCATGATGAGTTAAGAGTTAAGAATGAATACAATTAGGCGAAACCACTCTTAACTCTTAGTTCTTAACTCTTAGTTCATTAAAGAATAGCGTCCAACTTCGCAGTCAGCGCAGATTTCGGAACAGCGCCAACTTGTTTGTCAACAACTTCACCGTTTTTGATGAAAATTATAGTCGGAATATTGCGAATACCATATTTCGAAGCAATACCCGGAGCACTGTCTACGTCAACTTTTCCGATGATAGCGCGACCTTCGTACTCGGCAGCCATTTCTTCAATAATCGGCGTGAGCATGCGGCAGGGACCGCACCATTCTGCCCAAAAGTCAACCACGGCGGGTTTGTCGGATTTTAAAACTAATTCTTCGTAATTTGCGTCTGTGAATGTGTGTGCCATAATTTTTAAAATTTGAATGAGGTTAATACGTTTTGCAAAGATACAAAAAAAAATCAAATTCTACTACTGCTTCACAATTTTTTTAGTTACGACTTCGTTTTCTGTTGTTATTTGTACGACATAAACACCGTTTGGTAACGTAGAAATATCTATTTCATTCTGCCTTTTTTGCTCTAACACTTTTTTGCCGAAAGTGTCAAAAACCTCAATATTTTTAATTCTTCGACCTCCGGTTTTTAGATTTAACTTTCCGGTGGTTGGATTGGGATAGATCAATATTTCCGGATTAATATAACTTGTAATGTTTGTCTTTTGGACTACAGAGATGTAGTTGTATTTTATTATGCTGTCTGTTCCCGCACCATTTGTGACTTTAAGATGTACGTCATAGAACCCCTTGACAGGATAAACCACAATTGGAGATTCTTCAATACTTCGCTCAGGATGTCCGCCTTGAAAATACCACTCGTAAGACCCGGTACAATTTTGAGACAGATTGAAAAATGTGACCGTATCACCCTCCTCTATTTGGGTTTTATCAGCGGTAAAAGCTATTACAGCGATATCTGTATTAACTAACCCTGCCAAAGTGGCGATCGAAGCAAAGGTGAGTTGAGTAAAAACACGACATTGTTCGGGGTTGTTAACACTAAGTCCGATAACATCGTTTGCTGTGTGAATATAGGGGTTATCGTAATTGTAATTGATATTTTCAAAAGGAAAGATACCTTGATATCCGTTTTGATTGAATGATGTATGATCGCTGTCGCCACCAGGCAGCGCAGAATAGTGGGTAATCGGAACATTTGGAAAATATACATTGGCAATATTTGTATAATAATTTGCCAACGATGTTGCCACAGAAGGATAAATCAAGCTGATGTTAATATTTGTTCCCGATTTTAAATAACCGATCATATCCATATTGAAGTATCCTAAAATATTCATGCCTTGTTGTCTGCTGCGAGAAGCATAAGCATGGCTTCCGTGCAATCCCGCTTCTTCGGCAGCAAAAAGGCAATAGATTATGGAGCGCTCAAACTCAAATTGGCTTAAGGTTCGTGCCAACTCTATTATTCCTGCTGTACCGGAGGCATTATCGTCGGCTCCGGGAGCAACATCAGGATCCCATGTCCATGAATCATAATGTGCACCGCAAACAATATACTCATCAGGGTATACCGTCCCTGTTTGAATTGCAATAACATTTCCTGAAGATGTAGTAGGACCGAACGGAAACCAAGGGACAGTAACATCTTGTATTTCCACATCCAAGCCCATGGCTTCAAGTTTTGCTGACAACCAGTTTTGAGCCTCATAGGCCTGTGGTTTATAGTATACTCGTGTTCCATAATCCTCCAAATGTTGTATGTACGACATAATACTGTCGGTATTCACCGTTTCGGTCATGTATTGAATAAAAGGGTCTATTTCTGTGATAACAGGAAAATTAATGGTTGTTTTGGGTAGAGATGCTTTTGTTTGAGAAATGTAAACCAAACCATCGTTTTTAGCCAGAGGCACCTGAACATTTGATTTTACAATTAAAATGTCGGTGTCTGCGTATAATACGTCTACTATATTTTGTATTTTGGCTAAATAAGATTGACGCATTGATGGTGGACAGTAAACTATATAGTAACCCTCGACATCGCCAAAAGCCTTTTGATCTAAAACAATGGTTTCGCTGTCAATTTTTTGGTCATCTTCAACAGAAGCGATGATGAAACTGTCGTTGTAGTAATGGATGTTTAGAAACGGGTTTTCAAACAAAGCATAAAGATGTGATACATCTTTTACCTTTGCTAATACCAACTTATCGTTTGCCTGTATTCCAAACGACGACAAAATAAATAATAGGGTAATGATTGAACGTTGCATGATTTCCGTTTTTGTAAATTAAAAGTATCCTACAAAGATACAACTTTTTTTTCAATTTCAAATTTTTTTGTATCTTTGTAGTTCATAAGATTTACAAACTATCATGATCCAAATCAAAGACCTCATTTTCGTTCCTTACATCAACGAAACCGACCTGCTCAAAGCCGTTAACGATGTCGCTCAAAAAATTAATGCCGATTACAAAGGAAAAGAAGTCCTTTTTGTTGGCGTGTTGAATGGCGTATTTATGTTTGCATCGGATTTGATGAAACATATTGACTTGAAATGCCAAATCAGTTTTGTGAAATTGTCGTCTTACGATGGCACGCAATCTACCGAAAATGTGAAACAATTGTTTGGATTGAAAGAATCCGTGGAGGGCAAACATATCATTCTCCTTGAAGATATTGTGGATACAGGCATCACCATCGACGGACTTTACAACGATTTGTTGAAACAAAAACCGGCTTCGCTGGAAATTTGCACCTTACTTTTTAAACCTGAAAAATATACAAAACAAGTACCGATCAAATACATTGCAAGATCCATTAGCAATGAATTTGTTGTTGGTTATGGTTTGGATTATGATGGATATGGGCGCAATATTTCGAGTATCTATCAGTTGAAACCATAAATCAAGGTCGTCATTCCGAGCGCAGTCGAGGAATCCCCTTGCTATGGGATGTCTTGACTGCGCTCGACATGACGGTCTAATAAAAGCATGAAAAATGATTTAATAGAATTGCTCGAAGCCGAAGCATCGCGCAATCAAATCGACTATATTTTGAAATTGGTCGGTGAAGATTCTAAAGCCCTTTCCATATTAGTTGATTTGACGCTTTTTGGCAAATACCCACATTCCAATCGTGCAGGTTGGACATTGGATGTTTTGGACAGAAAACATCCCGAATTGATAAACCCTCATATCGAAAAACTGTTAAAACATCTCGAAAATGTACAAAGCGACTCCGTCAAACGCCCTGTTTTATCCATACTTTCCAAGCGTAAACTTCCGAAAAAGCATCAAGGTTTTTTAATTGATTACTGTTTTGATATCTTGCAAAACAACAAAGAAAAAATCGCATCCAAAGTTTTTTCTATGGAGATTTTAGCGAAAATTGCAGAGGATGAACCCGATCTTTTGGGTGAATTATTTTCGGTTATTGATTTGCAATACAAAGACGCTTCCGCAGGATTTCAGTCGCGGGCACGAAACCTTCGGAAACGATTAATGTAAAAACTATTTTTTGTATCTATTAAAACCCAATAATTCCCCTAACTTCATCAATCGTTTTTCGTGCGGAAATACGGGCTTTTTCAGCGCCTTCGGCAGCAATAGCGTCCAACCCTTTTTCGTCGGCAAGCAAATCATTGATACGCTCGCGAAAGGGTGCAGTGAACAAAATCATGTCTTCTGCCAATTGTTTTTTCATGTCGCCATAGCGGATTTGACATGTGTTGTAGGCGTTTTCGAAAAAGTCCAACGTATCGGGTTTGGAAACCACACTCATCAATTGAAAGATGTTTTTGATGGCTTCGGGTTTTTCTTGATTGGGTTCTGTCGGTCCGGAATCCGTAACGGCTTTCATCACTTTTTTACGAATGCTTTCGGGCTCTTCGCCTAAGAAAATTGCATTGGCTTCGCCTTCCGATTTGCCCATTTTTCCGCTACCATCCAAGCCCGGAATTTTTACTAATTGTTCGCCAAAATTATAGGCTTGCGGTTCGGCAAAATACTCCACTTTATACAAATGATTGAAGCGATTGGCTAATGTTCGCGCCATTTCCAAATGTTGCTCCTGATCTTTTCCAACCGGAACAAAATGTGCTTTGTGAATGAGAATATCGGCAGCTTGCAACACCGGATACGTCAACAAACCCGCATTCACATTATCGGGCTGTTGACGAGCTTTATCCTTAAACGTTACGCTACGTTCCAACTCGCCCAAATACGCACTCATATTCAAAAATAAATACAACTCGACAACCTCTTGAACATCGCTCTGAATGTACAATGCACACTTTTTCGGATCCAAACCTGCCGCAACATAATTCGCCAACACGCGACGCGTATTTTTTCGCAAATTTTCAGGATTCGGATGTGTGGTCAACGAATGGTAATCCGCCACAAAAAAATAGCAATTAAATTCATCTTGCATTTTTACAAAATTCTTCAAAGCTCCGAAATAATTGCCGAGATGTAAATCTCCTGTTGGGCGTATGCCGCTGAGAACAGTTTTTTTCATAAATATATTTTAAATTTTTATTCCAACGATGAAAATTCCACATTCATCTGCCATTTTGACTACAGCCTCGCGTTCTATTACAAGAATAGCGCCTGCTTCAACCGCAATGCCTTTTATGTCGTATTTTTTTAATTGCTCAATGGTTTGCAAACCAATTGCAGGTAAGTCTGTACGCGTATCTTGTCGAGGTTTTTTCACTTTGACCATCACGGGTGCTTTGCCTTCCTTTTTAACAGCATTCACGCGAGAAAGCATCATATCTGTGCCTTCCGCAGCTTCAACAGCTAAAACGATACCTTCCTGCACCACTGCTGCTTGTCCCACATCCACAGCACCCAATGCTTTGGCCACTGTAATGCCACGTTGAATGTCGTCCATATCCTCTACCGAAGGCTTAACTTTTCCGTATACACCTTCCGAAAACAACATTTCCGGAACGACATCTTCAATACCAACTACTTTAAACCCATGTCGTTCAATTTCGTCTATGGCTGCGAGAAACATATCATTGTCGCCCATTTTTTTGATAGCCAATCTCGCGAGCATTTTTACACCTCCCCAATCGGGAATTATTTCTTTGAGTGATGGACGTTTAATGCCGCCAGCGAGCACAATTTCTTGTACGCCGTTCTTTTCCATCGTTTTCAAAATTTTTCCCACTTCGCCTATTTTGGCGAAAATGTGTGGAGCGTCTTTAATCTGCTCTTCCCACGAATAAGGCTCAATGCCTACGGCAAAAATTTCTCTGCCTGTTTGGTTGCAGTATTTAATGATTTCGGTTGGTAGCACGCCACC
Source organism: Bacteroidales bacterium (assembly GCA_031256055.1). Taxonomy (GTDB): domain Bacteria; phylum Bacteroidota; class Bacteroidia; order Bacteroidales; family P3; genus WRKV01. Next base: position 1,725 of record JAIRRI010000209.1, on the reverse strand, counting down.
ACCTGAAATTAAACCAAGTTTTTTTATATTCGACATTTTAGATTGTGTCATTTTACGTTTGCAAAGGTACGAAAAATTCTTTAATTGTTCATATTTATAGTCTTCGTTTTTTTGTTGCGACAAAAGAAAATGAAGAACAGTATTTTTTAGCAAAGACTTTTTTTTGGTTCGTTTTTTTGGTCACAAAAAAAATGAACGGAAAGAAATTATTAAAAAAAAGGCGAAACGTTACGTTCCGCCTTTTTTTTATTTTCCATGTTTAATCGCTGCTTGTGCTGCCGACAAACGTGCGATAGGCACGCGATACGGCGAACAACTCACATAGGTCAAACCATTCAGGAAGCAAAATTCTACCGATTTCGGATCACCACCTTGTTCACCGCAAATACCGATTTTGATATTCGGACGTCCTTTGCGACCACGTTCGCAAGCCATCGTAATCAATTCGCCAACGCCTTTTGGGTCAATCGTTTGAAATGGGTCATTATCCAAAATTCGTTTGTCGAGATATTCCGGCAAAAATACACTTGCATCATCACGGCTGAAACCGTAGGTCATTTGCGTCAAATCGTTTGTTCCGAAAGAGAAAAACTCTGCAGTTTTCGCCATGCTTTCTGCCAAGAAACAAGCGCGCGGAATTTCAATCATCGTACCATATAAATACTCAATTTTTACACCGAATTTTTTGCAAACTTCCTCATGAATTTTATCTACAGAGACTTTTGTGATCAACAACTCACGTCCGCCAATCGTAACAGGTACCATGATTTCAGGTTTCGGAGTTTTGCCTTCTTTCAACAATTCTGCAGTCGCTTCGAACAATGCGCGCACTTGCATTTCGGTGATTGCAGGATGTGTGATACCCAAACGCACACCGCGATGTCCCATCATTGGGTTAACTTCAGTCAAAGCGTCGATACGTCTAACAACTTCAGAAGTAGGAATACCGAGGGCTTTTGCAACTTCCTCTTGTTTGTCGGCAGTTTGCGGAGCAAACTCGTGCAACGGTGGGTCGAGCAAGCGGAATGTAACAGGCAGTCCGTCCATGGCAACCATCGTTTCTTTCATATCTTTTTTCACGAAAGGCTCAAGTTCGTTAATCGCTTTTTGACGCTCTTCATCAGTCGTACTCAAAATCATTTTACGCAAGATAAATAATGGTTGATCCGCGCCTTTTCCATAAAACATGTGCTCTGTACGGAATAAACCGATACCTTCTGCACCGAAATTACGTGCCAAAGTAGCGTCTTCAGCAGTTTCCGCGTTGGTGCGAACGCCCATCGTGCGGAATTTGTCCACTATTTTCATGAATTCTTGGAAACGCGGATTTTCGGAAGATTCCATCAATTTCAACGCGCCTTCGTAAGCGTGTCCTTTGGTTCCGTTCAACGTCAAAATATCGCCTTCTTTAATCGCTATGTCAGTACCTTTTACATAAGCCACCTTTTTGTCTTCGTGAACATCTAACGCGCCTGCGCCAACCACACAGCATTTACCCCAACCGCGAGCCACAAGAGCAGCGTGCGAAGTCATACCGCCCAAAGAAGTTAGGATACCATCGGAAACACGCATTCCATCTACATCTTCGGGATTGGTTTCTTTGCGAAGCAAGATTACTTTTTCGCCACGACGAACCCATTCAACAGCATCTTCCGAAGTAAACACCACTTTACCAACGGCAGCACCCGGACCGGCAGGAAGACCTTTACAAAGCAATTTTGCAGT
>JAIRRI010000116.1 GCA_031256055.1 Bacteroidales bacterium | reverse complement strand
GTTGACACTGTATCCACTAAAATTTACTCCCATCCTCAAAGATAAAATCTGGGGCGGAAAAAAGATTGCGCAATTGCAAATCTCCGAAAATGCCACCGAAAGAACGGGAGAAGCATGGATTTTATCGGGTGTTGAAAATGACAAAACTGTTGTCGTGAACGGGTTTTTAGCAGAAAATACAATTAACGAACTCATCGAAATCTACATGGCGGAATTGGTTGGAGAGAAAAATTTTGAGACATTTGGCAACGAGTTTCCGTTGCTGTACAAAGTGATTGATGCAAATGACGACTTGTCCGTTCAAGTGCATCCCAACGATGAATTGGCTCTTGAACGCCACAACTGCAACGGAAAATCCGAAATGTGGTACATCATGGAGGCCGAAAAAGATGCCGAAATTATTTTGGGCTTCAATCAAGACATGAATCAACCCAAATTTCTTGAAAGTCTCGAAAATAAAACGATTTTAGACATCCTCTCGCGACAAAAAGTGTGTATCGGTGATGCTTATTACATTCCTTCGGGTTGCATTCATGCTCTTTGCAAAGGCGTGTTGCTGGCTGAAATCCAGCAAACGTCCGACATCACCTATCGCGTTTGGGATTGGAATCGTGTGGACGAAAACGGTAACAGTCGCGAACTTCATGTGAATGAAGCCCTCAAAGCCATCAACTACAATGCACGCAACGACGGCGCAACACGCTCGCAAGGCATCATCAACGGAACGTCGTCGCTCGTCAAAAGTCCGCATTTTCACACCAACGAAATTGCGCTCACACAAGGCGTAGAGAAAAATTATGCAGACTTAGATTCATTCGTAACGCTGTTTTGCGTGAAAGGTCAAGGGGCTGTGGTTGCAAACAAAGTATCTGTCGAAATCAAAACAGGCGAATTAGTCTTAATTCCCGCAACTATTAATACCGTTCAAATTTTTCCAACAAATTCCATGCGAATTTTAGAAACCTATATTTTATGAGTAATGCCATTCCCCTATCTCTCGTTTTCCTTGGCCTGATGGTCTTTTTGGCTCATTTGTTTGCTGCGTTTTATCGCAAGCAGATGGTGCCCGATGTACTGATGTTGTTGATCATCGGCTTGATTATCGGTCCGGTTTTGAGATTGGTTGCGCCTGAAGATTTTGGAGCGTTCGGCCCGGTATTTACAACGATAACATTAGTTGTAATTTTATTTGTTGGCGGAACAGATTTAAGCATCGCAACGCTGAGTTCGTCTTGGAAAAGTACGATGACGCTGACTTTGACCGGATTTTTATCCTCTGTCGTGGTTCTTGGCTTGATGTCTCATGTTTTCTTAGGATTTTCGATCACCAGTGCTATCATGATCGGCGCAATTTTGGGCGGAACATCTTCGGCCATGGTTATTCCCATGGTGCAACAAATGAAACTTGGCGAAGAAACAAAAACGGTGCTGTCTCTTGAAGCTGCACTGACCGATGTGTTGAGTTTTGTGTTGGTTTTAGCTTGTGTGCAGGTCTATACGCAAGGCGAAATCCATTTAGGTTTAACGATTGGATCTGTTATTTCATCGTTCACATTTGCTGCATTGATAGGCATTGTGGGTGCTATGATTTGGTCGCGATATATCCGATACATTCGTCGAATTAAAGATTCAATTTTTACTACTCCTGCATTTGTTTTTATACTTTATGGAGTGGCGGAACTACTTGGTTTTAATGGAGCTATAACTGCTTTGTCGTTTGGTATTACAATGGCAAATATTGATACATTTAAGGCGCTTATCTTTCGAAAAATTATGGGGGGCGAAGGCAATAAATTCAACAATACAGAGTTGGTTTTTTTGAGAGAAGTGTCTTTTTTGCTCAAAACGTTTTTCTTCGTATACATTGGAATGTCGATACTTTTCGAAGATGCAAGAGCCCTCATTATCGGTTCGATTTTCACAGGCATAATTTATGCTGTTCGCTTGTTTATTGCCAAGTACGCTTCGCCAAAAACAGCAAACTTGTTCGACAAGTCCGTGATTTCAATGATGACGCCAAAAGGATTAGCTGCCGCTGTATTGGCTACAATCCCTGAAATGGCAGGTGTTCCGGAAGGAACGCAAATCAAAAATATCACGTATGCTGTAGTGCTTTTTTCAATCGTTGTAACGTCGGTTTTAATTATTATCAACGATAAATCCAACAAATTGCAAGGTTTTTACAAACTATTTTTCCATCCGAAATCAAAACATCATCATAAAATACACCACCATAAAAAATCAACCCATGAAAACCACACAACTTAAATCCGTAGTTGGCCTGTTTTTTTTCGGTTTAGGCGCGTTTCAACTGCCCGGACAAGCTTTGCTTTGGGAAATTTCCGGCAACGGCTTATCTGAAAAATCGTACTTGTTCGGCTCCATTCATATTCAAGACAAACGTGTGTTTCAGTTAGATTCCGAAGTTTGGAACCGATTCGAAAAAGCATCAAATTTTGCATTGGAATTTGATCTTGAAAGCGTAAATCAACATGCAATGGCGACGCGAATGATGATGTCGAAATCCTATTCCGAATTGTTGTCGGAAGAAGATTATCAACTATTAAAAAACGTGATTGAGGAACACACGGAAATACCGTTTTTCGCCATACAACGGATGAAACCGTTTTTTGTTTCTGCTTTGATTTCTCAGTCGGTTTTAGCTATGGATGAAGACCATCCTTTGGATTTATTCTTGCTGAAAAAAGCGCGAGAAAGCAATAAAACAATTTTGGAATTGGAATCGTTCGATGAACAAATAAATGTCATTGATAATATTCCGTTTGATGAGCAGTTGGAAGGATTGCTTAAGCTGATTCGCAATCCCGATTTGAAGAACAGTTTGGAAACTGAAGTTGAAAATTTAGTCACAACTTATGTTAGCCAAGATGATACCAAGCTTTATCAACTCATCCTTGAATCCGATGAAAGTGAAACGTTTATGGAACGTTTTTTAATTGAACGAAATCACAATATGCTTAAGAAAATTCAAACGTTCATTGCTGCCGGAAGTACGTTCATCGTTGTTGGTGCGGGGCATTTCGCCGGTGATGAAGGGCTTGTACAATTATTGAAAAATAATGGATATACATTAACACCGATAAAATTTAATTGAGAATGGAAAATGGAGAATGAAGGCTATAACCCACAATTCTCAATTCTCAATTCTCAATTCTCAATTCTCAATTATGGAACTCTTTCTAATAACACTCGGATTATTGGCACTTGCTCTCGCCGGAATTGCAATAAAAATGTTCGTCAAAAAAGGTGGTGAATTCAAAAAACAATGTGCTACTATCGAATTTGAATCGGGCGAAAAGATTGGCTGTGTCTGCGACTCCGAGCGTCATGAAGATTGCAAATATTACGATGTTCATCACGGAAAAGTAAATAAGTAAAAAAGATAGTAAGAAAATAAGTAAACGTAAAATGATAGCAAAATCTGAAAAAATACTCAAAAATAAATCTAAAGCTTACGTTATTGATGATGTTAAAAACCTTGAAAAAACAAGACTTTCAAAAGACGAAATCAACTACGTAAAACAGCAATACAAAGACCACAAAATTGCATATTTTGAATTTAATCGTTTTGTGTATACCGATTTTGTTGCTGTTTTGGATACTTCAAAAAGCGATGTTGCGAATTTTGAACAAGCGCGTATCGCAGGAAAAAATATGCAGACACGTTTGAGCAAACTCAAATTTTCAACGATACAACTAATCGACGAGTGTTTAAACCCCATATTGTGCATGACTTTTGCAGAAGGATTACGTTTGTCGAATTACCAATTCACCAAACATAAAACCAAGCCAAAAAATCAGTATTTAGACATTCAAATTGTTTCGAAAAAACTGTCTAAAACAAAAATTGATACTTTGAATTTGTATTGTGATGCGGTTTATTTTTGTAAAGATTTAATCAATGAACCTCACAATTTTCAAAGTGCAGTACAATTCAGCAAAACGCTTGCAAACAAAGCAAAAACACTTGGTGTGAAAGCCACAATTTTCGATAAAAAGCACATCGAAAGTTTGAAAATGGGAGGTTTGTTAGGCGTGAATAAAGGTAGTATTAATCCTCCAACATTCACAATTTTGGAATGGAAACCTCAATCGGTAAAAAACTCCAAACCTATTGTTTTAGTGGGTAAAGGCTTGGTGTTCGATACCGGCGGAATGAATTTAAAAACGGACAACTTCATGAACGATATGAAGTATGATATGGCGGGCGGTGCAACCGTAGCTGCAACGATTTTTGCTTTGGCTGCAACAAAATCCAAGCATCACGTTATTGCGCTGATTCCTGCAACTGACAACCGTCCGGGCGCACATGCCTTGGTGCCGGGTGATGTCATCACCATGCGTTCGGAAAAAACCGTTGAAGTCGTGAACACCGATGCTGAAGGTCGTTTGATTTTAGCCGACGCTTTAGATTACGCCAAACTTTACAAACCTCACCTTGTGATTGATGCGGCAACACTCACAGGATCGGCCTCTCGAGCTATTGGAAAACACGGCATTGTTGCCATGCAAAACAACGCAGAAAAATTCCTTCAAATACTGAAACAAGCAGGCGAAACTGTTTGCGAACGTATTGTTGAATTTCCGCTGTGGGACGAGTATGCCGAAGAATTAAAATCTGAAGTTGCGGATATTAAAAACTGCGGTTCAGGGTACGCCGGTGCAATCACGGCAGGAAAATTTTTAACCGAATTTACAGATTATCCTTTCATTCATTTGGATATTGCCGGTGTAGCGTTCAACACCTCTACATACAAATATTTCGGCAATCAAGCATCCGGTTTCGGTGTGAGATTGCTATTGAATTTTTTCGAGAAATTACAGTAGAGACGCACGGCCGTGCGTCTCTGCAATCATAAAAAATAAACAATTACAATGGATACACAAAAACGAAAAATAGCCGTAACACTTGGAAACGCTGAAAAATCGACTCTGGAAGCGGTTTACAAAACCTTGTTGGATCATCAAGTGTTGGATCATGTTCAAGTAACGTTCTTCCCGGGTGGAGTAGACGGACTTGAAAAAACACTGGAAGAAGCGACTTCGGGCTTTGATGCCGTGATTGCCATGCCTTTGCAAGGCGTTGACATTCCAAAATTGTGGCGTCAAAAATGGACAGCACTGAATGATTCGTTGCAGGTTTCAACTTGTGGAGATTTACACTATATCACACTGATTTCAGATAACAAAAACGACACTGGTTTTTTACCCGATGTGGAAAAAAATATTATGTGTATCGAAAAATTTTCGGAAGCTATGAAATCTATGTTCCGCTTACCTTTACCGAAATTGGCAGTAATGTCCACATCGAAAAATTCGGACGGAAAAGCATCAAAAGAAGACAAGGAAATTTTAATACCAACCATACAAAAAGCATTTGAAAAATTGGTGCCGGTATTTGGCCCATTTTCAAGTGAAATGTTTTTTGCTTCGGACAGCCATTTGCGATTCGACGGGTTTTGCTTTGTAAACCGCGAACAAGCCGACGCTATAATTGATAGATACAATGGCATCAACATTTTGTTCGAAGCCGAAGCGCCTATCATTTTGGCAACACCAATCACTAAAATAACCAATATCGAAGACGTTTTCAGAGAAACACTTTATAAAGTGAACGATGTGTTGCGACACCAAAAAGAATACGCCGAATTGAGCAAAAACCCGCTGAAATTTGAACTTAAACGCGAGAATAATGAGTTTCAAGCATTTTGATATTGCCGAAATTGTTCAAATTCTGAAAGCAGAACCGTTTCCGAAAGATTTTCAAAACTCGGAAATAACGGATATTTGTACAGATAGTCGGAAAATTTCAACGATTGATAACACGCTGTTTTTTGCATTGAAAACAGCAAAAAATGACGGGCATAAATACATTTCGAACGTGATCGAAAAAGGCGTGAAATGTTTTGTGGTTGAGCGTTTACCAGATTTCAAAATTCCAAGCGGTACAGTATTTTTGGTAGTCAAAAACACACTCGAAGCCTTACAAAAATTAGCTGCTCAGCATCGCCAAAAATTCAACATTCCAATTATTGGCATTACAGGAAGTAATGGGAAAACCATGGTTAAAGAATGGTTATCGATTTTACTTGAACCGTTTTACAATGTGGTGCGAAATCCAAAAAGTTACAACAGTCAAATCGGTGTTCCGCTTTCGGTTTGGGAAATCAACGAATCGCACGAAATCGGTATTTTTGAAGCCGGAATTTCTGAGCCGGGCGAAATGGAAAATCTGCAAAAAATTATTCAACCAACAATTGGAATTTTCACGAATATCGGCAGTGCTCACAACGAAGGGTTCGTGAATTTAACACAAAAAATTGCAGAGAAATTACGCCTTTTTACAAAGGTTGAACACTTGATTTATTGTGCTGATCATATCGAAATAAAAGATCGAATACATTCGTTGGAAAGTTTTCGAGATGTCAATTTTTTCACGTGGGGACGAAAATTTCAAGATGTAGATTTGTACATTCAATCTGAAGAAAAAATTGATTTGGGAACCTTGCTTACGGCGGTTTACAAAGGCGAAAACATTCAAATCGTTATTCCATTTCAAGATTTTGCTTCGGTTGAAAACCTTACGCATTGCTGGGCTTGTGCTTTGCTTTTGGAGATTCCGAATGAAAAAATAGCGGAAGGCATGAAAAATTTGCAGACTCTCGAAATGCGTTTGGAATTGCAGGAAGGCATTAATCATTGCTCAATTATCAACGACAGTTACAGCTCCGATTTTAGTTCGTTGATGATTGCTTTGGATTTTTTGAGTCAGCAAAAACAGCATAAAAAACATACGGTTATTTTGTCGGATATGTTTCAAAGCGGACGCAACGAATTGGAGTTGTATCAAGAGATTGCAAAACTTTTGGAGCAAAAACAAGTTGACAGGCTTATTGGTATAGGTCCTGCCATATCTGCGCAAGCGCAGCATTTCACCATCGAAAAAGAATTTTATCCCGACACGCCAACATTTTTGCAACAATTCAATTTTTCATCGTTAAATCACGAAACCATTTTGCTGAAAGGTGCGCGAATATTTGCGTTTGAGAAAATCAATAATTTTTTGAAACAGAAATCTCACGAAACCGTTTTGGAAATTGATTTGAACGCAATGCAACATAATCTCAATTATTATCGTTCGAAAATCAAGTCATCAACCAAAATTATGTCGATGGTCAAAGCGTTTTCGTATGGAAGCGGAAGTTTTGAGATTTCGAATTTTTTGCAGTTTAACAATGTAGATTATCTCACAGTTGCTTATGCGGATGAGGGTGTTGAACTTCGAAACTTCGGTATAACACTGCCAATTATGGTAATGAATCCTGAAGAAATTGCGATCGAAAAAATGTTGCGTTTTAATTTAGAACCCGAAATTTACAATTTCAGAACGCTAAATTTTCTCATTCAAGAACTTGCTGAAGCACCTGATATTTTGGAGGTTTACATTCATTTGAAATTAGACACAGGTATGCACCGATTGGGTTTTTTGGAAAAGGATTTACCCAAATTAATTAAACTTCTGAAAACACAAAAGCGTATCAAAGTGCGTTCGATTTTTTCGCATTTAGCCGGTTCGGAAGATCCGAGTTTGGAGGATTTCACACGTTCGCAGATTGTAAAATTTACGTCGATGAGCGAATCTTTGATGCAAGAATTTAAGTATCCGATTTTGCGACATCTTCTCAATTCTGCCGGTATTTCGAGGTTTCCGGAGGCACAGTTTGATATGGTGCGAATCGGAATCGGTTTATACGGCGTAGGGTTTGACGAAAACGAACAAAACCGATTGCAAAATGTGAGTACACTCAAATCCACAATTTCACAAATCAAAACGATTTCGTCAAATGAAACCGTTGGTTATAATCGAAAATTCAAAGCCAAAACAAAGGTAAAAATTGGCGTAATTGCTATCGGTTATGCCGATGGCTTAAGTCGAAGATTAGGATACGAAAATGGCTCGGTTTGGGTTAACGGACATCAAGCGTCAATTATCGGTAGTGTGTGCATGGACATGTGTATGGTAGATTTGACAGGCATTTCAGCACAGGAAGGCGACGAAGTTGAAATTTTCGGAAATAAAACACCCATTCAAGACATCGCCAAAAAATGCGATACCATTCCTTACGAAATTCTTACAGGGATTTCGAGGCGGGTCAAACGCGTCTACTATCAAGAATAAATGTATTTTGAAAAAATCATTTTTTTTCGTATCTTTGTAATGTTAATCGAAAAGCATGAAGAAAAAATTTGCTATCATATTATGTTTAATGTTTTGTAGCACAATTTCTGCAACTACATCCAAATTGGACACGTTTCACTCCGGTCCGGAACGCCCAAAGATAGGTGTTGTTTTGAGTGGTGGTGGAGCCAAAGGGATTGCCCATGTCGGAACGTTAAAAATGCTCGAAGCACTAAATATTCCGATTGATTATATCGGCGGAACAAGTATGGGTGCAGTAATTGGAGGTCTTTATGCAATGGGCTATACAGCGGATCAAATTGATACGATTATTCGAACAACAGACTGGATGAGCTTGTTTAATGATTTTCCAAGACGAGAATATGTCGGTGTTCATGAGAAAAAAAATAACGACCAATATCAACTTCGTTTATCTCTTGCTCCAAACGATATTGCGTTATTTTCAAAAGGTGCAATTGATGGGCAACATATCGATAACATGCTCAATCATTATCTTTTTGAAGCCCACAAAACACCTGATTTTTCAGACTTAAAAATTCCGTTTTTCAGTATCGGAACAGATATTATCACTGCACAATATGTTGTTTTAGACAGCGGAAATTTAGCTCAGGCTATTCGCGCAAGTATGGCTGTGCCAACGGTTTTCGCACCTATTGAAATCGATGGAAGGCTTTTGGTTGATGGCGGTGTGCTCAACAATTTTCCAGTTTTGGAAATGCGTCAAAGAGGTGTAGATATTATCATCGGAGTGGATGTCGGCTTTCAATACAAGGATAAAAGCGACTTGCAAAATCTTGCAAATATTCTTGAACAGGTTATATTCTTGGCTGGACAGGACATTCAACAAAAAAACGTAGACAATTGCGATATCCTCATCGCACCTGATTTGGGTAAATTAGCCGCATTCAGTTTCATGCGCTACGATAGCCTTTTGTCAAAAGGCTACCAAGCTGCACAAGCAGCTTATCCCGAATTGTCAAAATTGGCCGATCTGTTGTCTGAAAAATATGGATCTCAAACCGAACCTAAAGAATTGTATCATCCCAATACGACGATTATTTTGGACACTATTATTTTGGAAGGCAATCGCGACTATTCCAATCAATAAATTTTGCAACGACTTCAACTGAAAACAAACACTCCTATTCATCTCAAAGATATTGAAGAGGCCGTTCATCGTTTATTCGGCTCCATGTCATTTACAAAAGTAACTTACCATTTCAATATTTCGCCTTCCGGATCGGAATACACAACCTTGCATGTTGTTCTTCTCGAAGCTCCTTCAAACATGGTTAAATTAGGATTTCGTTACGATAATATTCGTGGTCCATCACTATTGGCAGGGCTTACAATGAGAAATCTCCTGCATTCGAATTCGGAGTTTACTGTTAATTTGGATTTATCAATGCTACCGATTGTCGATGTACAATATCGCTTTTCGCCTGTAATGGGTCGTTCGACAAAAAAAGGGTATTCGATTTGGAAACCTACACTGTTTGCATCGTACACGTTTTGCAATTTGAAAATTTACGATTATAACATAGCAACTGATAGCGCCAAAATTTTTCGAGATACGGAATACTCGGTAATCGGTAATAGAGGTGCTATCGGTGCAGAGTTCAATGTGAAAAGCAACACACTCGGATTGGGTCTGTATTTGGATCATACGGTTTCGAACGAGCGCGTTGGCGGAACCGGAACCGGACAACGCTTATCTGCACTTTATTTGTATCCGCAATTTTACTACCTGAGAAATAGTTTCAACAAACGATATTATCCGACCAAAGGCACAATAATAAATGTAAGAGTACGCTTGCTGCATGCCTTAGATCGCAATACCCCGCGCACAACCTGGGTTAGAACATCCGGAACATACTATTTTGATGTACAACAAGCTATTTCATTTTCAAAACGCCTGACTCTATATCCGAGTGCTATGATTGCCGGAACACTTGTGTTTCAAGAGAAAGATATGTCTACAGGTCATATCAGTCAACAGCAGCAGTTTTACCAAGGAGGATTGTTCCATATTCCGCACGTCAATCAAACACTATTTGTGGGATTACACTTCATGCAAAAAGTTGGGCTTTATGGCGCTAATGTTCAAATCAATACACAATACCAAGTGTTCAAAAACTTTTTCCTCACGGCTCGTATAGGTGCGCTTAAAAGTGAATCGGATTATTCAGAAATGTTTGATTTAAGAAACACCACGTTTGGTGCGGGAATCTCTGCATCGATTAACACAACTATCGGACCTATCGGCGTGACGGTTCACGGGTCTAACGACAGTCCTGTTGGGGTGTTTATTAATTTGGGGTTTTGGTTGTAGCACAGCTGAGTGGACTTCCTAACCAATTCCGTACACACAGAACAGAGTACTAAAAAAATGTTACCTTTGCAGTATGGAAGTAAAAAAAACGAGATGTGCAACTTTTTGTAAAAAAAATATTGTTTGGCTAATTTAGATGGCGTGCCTGTATATTATAAGTTTTTCTAAAACAACTAAATGTTTATTAATTTAGAATTTGGTTATAAAAAAGGACGAACACGCCGGTTCGCCCTTACATTTTTCGTCGCTTACAATTCCAAGTCTACATCATGTAATTCAACGTACGGCAAACCCCATTTGCCAAGTTCTTCCATAAATGGATCGGGATCAAATTCTTCAACGTTGAACACACCGGGTTTCTTCCAAAGTCCTTTCAGATACATCATTGCACCAATCATCGCAGGAACGCCGGTGGTGTAACTCACACCTTGTGTGCCGGTTTCTTTGTAAGCTACTTCGTGACTGCAATTGTTGTAAATGTAGTACGTTTTTTCTTTGCCTTGTTTATCCAAACCTTTGATGCGACAGCCGATAGATGTCCAACCCGTGTAATTTTCGCCCAAATCGCCAGGATTTGGCAATACGGCTTTCAAAAATTGTATAGGAACAATTTCTTTACCTTCATACACAATCGGCTCTATACCGGCCATTCCGATGTTTTGAATAACTCGGAGATGGGTTAAATATTCTTGACCAAACGTCATCCAAAAACGTGCACGTTTCAACGTTGGGAAATTTTTCACCAACGATTCCAATTCCTCGTGATAAATCAAATACGATTCTTTCGGTCCGATATTCGGATACGTGATCGGTTGATGAATTTCATGCGGTTTGGTTTCAATCCATTTGCCGTTTTCCCAGTATTTTCCGGGTTGCGTCACTTCTCGAATGTTGATTTCGGGATTAAAATTCGTTGCAAATGCTTTACCATGGTCACCGGCATTACAATCTACAATATCCAAATAATGAATTTCACTGAAATGATGTTTCGCCGCATGAGCCACGAAAATACTAGTTACACCGGGATCAAAACCACATCCTAAAATCGCAGTAATGCCTTTTTGTTTGTAACGATCTTGATACGCCCACTGCCATTTGTATTCGAATTTGGCTTCGTCGATAGGTTCGTAGTTGGCTGTATCCAAATAACTCACACCTGTTTCCAAACACGCGTCCATAATGGGCAAATCTTGATACGGCAACGCCAAATTCACCACTAAATCGGGTTTAACTTCGTTGATTAATTTCACCATTTCGGGAACATTGTCGGCATCAACTTGTGCAGTTTTGATGTTTTTCCCCGGAAGTGCGGCAGCAATGGCATCGCACTTGGATTTGGTTCGACTTGCAATAACGATTTCGCTGAAAACATCTGAATTTTCAGCCATTTTGTGAACGGCAACAGTTGAAACGCCACCGGCTCCGATAACTAAAACTTTACTCATAGTATTATTTTTTTTGCAAAGATACGAAAAAAATTGTATCTTTGCAAAAAACAAAAACACAACACTTATGAAAGACTTGAAAAACTACATCGAAACCAACAAAGACCGCTTTCTTCAAGAATTGTTCGGTTTAATTCGTATTCCGTCCATCAGTTCGGGAGGTAAAAAAGAAGATATGGAAGCTTGTGCCGAATATCTGAAAAAATCGCTTTTGGAAGCCGGTGCTGACAAGGCGGAAGTGATGCCAACCAAAGGCAATCCCGTTGTTTATGCTGAAAAAATCATCGACCCGAAACTCAAAACGGTTTTGGTTTACGGTCACTACGACGTCATGCCCGCCGATCCGCTTGATTTGTGGACAACTCCACCGTTTGAGCCTAATATCAGAGACGGAAAAATTTACGCACGCGGTGCAAACGACGATAAAGGTCAATTATTCATGCACGCCAAAGCCTTTGAATTTATGGTGAAAACAGGACAATTGCCCTGCAACGTGAAATTCATGCTCGAAGGCGAAGAGGAAATCGGATCGCCAAGTTTGGAAGCCTGGTGCATCGAACACAAAGATATGTTAAAAGCCGATGTGATTTTAGTTTCCGATACGAGTATGATTGCTAACGATATTCCTTCAATCACCACAGGATTGCGTGGTTTGAGTTATGTTGAAGTGGAAGTTGTAGGACCGAATAAAGATTTACATTCGGGATTATTCGGCGGCGCTGTTGCTAATCCTGCCAATATTTTGGCAAAAATGATTGCCGATCTACTGGATGAAAATAATCGCATTACAATTCCCGGATTTTACGATGATGTGATTGAAATTTCCGCCGAAGAACGTGCTGCAATGGCCAAAGCACCATTCTCGCAAAAAGCATACAACGAAGCATTAGATATTGCCGAAGAGTGGGGCGAAAAAGGGTTTTCAACCAATGAACGCACCGGAATTCGTCCGTCATTGGATGTGAATGGAATCTGGTCGGGCTACATTGGTGAAGGCGCGAAAACCGTATTGCCATCTGTTGCAAAAGCTAAGATTTCCATGCGTTTGGTACCTGCACAAGACCATGTGAAAATTTCCGAACTCATCAAAAAACATTTGGAAAGCACAGCTCCAAAATATGTAAAAGTGAATGTAAAACCACTTCATGGTGGTCATGCTTACGTTTCTCCAATCGATATGCCAGCCTATAAAGCGGCCGAGAAAGCATACGAAAAAGTCTATAACAAAACTCCAATTCCGGTACGAAGCGGAGGAAGTATTCCAATCATCGCAACGTTTGACAAAGTGCTTGGTTTGAAATCCATTTTAATGGGATTTGGTTTAGAAGCGGACGCTATTCACTCGCCAAACGAAAGTTTCGAACTGGAACGTTTCTACAAAGGCATTGAAACCATTCCTTATTTTTACGAAGCTTTTGCTGCTGAATAAACTGCATTTTGACTCATGGGAATTATCATTCGCCAAAGTCTGAAAGGAACAATAGTAAACTACGTTGGAGCATTCATCGGGTTTGTCACCACGATGTTTGTTTCAACGAAGTTTTTAACGCCCGAAGAACTCGGACTGACGCGTGTGATGATCGAAGCCGCAACTATTTTAGGAGGCTTGATGACTCTCGGAATAAGTTCGTCGGGATTGAGATTTTTCCCGTTTTTTAAAACGGATAAAAATTCGCACAATAATGGTTTTTTGTTTTATTTGCTACTGTTTCCGACTGTAGGAGCTATCGTTTTCGGACTTTTGTATGTGTGTTTAAAAACAGGAATTACCAATTATTTTGCAACGGAATCGCCGTTGTTTAATCGATTTTTTTACTATGTAATTCCACTATCGATATTCGTAGCATTTACAATTGCATTTGAAACGTATGCTACAAATTTAATGCGAATTGTAATTCCCAAATTCATTCGTGAGGTGTTGTTGCGATTGATGAACATCGCTGTGATTTTGCTTTATTTTTTTGGTTTTTTCACGCTTTCGCAATTTATTTTCGCATTAGTTGCCATTTATGGAATCATGACGGTTTTGAACGGAATTTACATCGCAACGATGGGAAAATTTTCGTTGAAACACGATTCCGGTTACATCGAAAAACCATTGAAAAAAGATGTGCGAAATTATACGGGTTTTCTTCTGTTAGCCTCTCTCGGCGGGGCTGTTGTAACCAAAGTAGACATGTTTATGTTGAGCGGAATGATGGGATTGGAATATACCGGAATTTACAGTATTGCCGTGTATATGGCAGTAATTGTCGAAATTCCGAATCGCTCGTTACAAGCCATTTCTTCACCGGTAGCTGCACAAGCCATCAAAGAAAATAACCACGACAAAGCACAAGAATTATTCAAAAAAGTGAGTCTGAACCAACTGTTGGTAGGTTCTTTGATCTTTATTTTTCTTTGGATTAATATCGACACGATATTTTATTACATTCCCAATTCTGAAATTTATCGTACCGGAAAATATGTGGTGCTATTCATCGGAATTGCTAAGATTTTTGACGCTATTGCGAACTTTGCAGGAACATTGGTAGCGTACTCCAAATATTATTATTATTCGCTGTTTTTTATGTTTTTTCTGATGTTTGTAACGATAGGATTAAATCTTACATTCATCCCTATTTATGCCATTTCCGGAGCAGCGTTTTCCACAGCATTAACCTTTGTGCTTTACAATATTCTCATGCTTTCATTTGTAAAATGGAAATTAAAATTACATCCGTTCTCGATGAATATGTTGAAAATACTTGTGATTATTGCAACGATAGTGTTAATAAATTTTGTATTGCCAACTGTTGGAAACCCGTTGGTCGATAGTTTATATCGTTCTTCCATTTTAGCAATAATAGCAGGATGTTTCGTGTTTTTTTGGAATGTTTCGGAAGATATGAATTCAGTTATAAAATCATTTTTACGTCGTGACAAAATTAGCTCGTTGTAAAGCCATCATCGCATGGTTTGAAAAAAACAAACCCTTGCCAAAATCGGAATTGAATTACAAAAATCCGTATCAATTGCTGGTTGCGGTAATTCTTTCCGCACAATGCACAGACAAGCGTGTAAACCTAACCACACCTGCGTTTTTCAAACAATTTCCAACGCCGAAATTATTGGCGAAAGCGGATGTTGAAACTGTTTTTTTATTGATAAAATCCATTTCGTATCCCAACAATAAAGCGAAAAATTTGATCGGCATGGCGAATGTTTTGGTGAATGAATTTAACAGCGTTGTTCCCGACGATGTTGATTTGTTGCAAAAAATGCCTGGTGTAGGGCGAAAAACGGCGAATGTGATTGCTTCGGTGATTTATAATAAACCCACATTAGCCGTAGATACGCACGTATTTCGTGTATCTGCACGAATCGGATTTACACCGAATGCCAAAACACCGTTGGAAACCGAGCGCGAATTAATGAAATTAGTTCCACTCGAAAAAGTTTCAGATTTTCATCATTGGCTCATCTTGCACGGACGCTATGTTTGCACAGCACGATCGCCAAAATGCAACGAATGTGGCATCAGTCAATATTGTCAATCGTTTGGAAAATTCGTCTAATCGTCATTCCGAGCGAAACAAAGTGGAGTCGAGGAATCCCCTTGCTATGGGATGTCTCGACTCCGCTCGACATGACGTACTTTTGCTAACGTAAAATCGTTACCGTGCCTCGTTCTTCGTAACTTCTACCAAGTTTATTTCGGACTTTGATCACCCAAAAATATGTGCCATCGGGAACATCCGAGCCTCCATTTCTTCCGTCCCATTTGACCTCCGTTGGGTCGCCATCAAATCTAAAAACTTCACGATTCCATCGATTGAAAATGCGCAAATGGAAGTCATTTATTTGCTCTTTCAGTTGACTTGGATTAATCAGTATAAAAACATCGTTAATCCCATCACCGTTAGGCGTAAAAATATTGGGTATATGCTCCTTAATTTGCGGCGTGCAATTGATCTCTGAAATATTGGCTGTAAACTCACGTTGACAACCTGCAATATCGGTCAAAACAACCGTGTAGCTCAAACTTCCCTCAACCCTGACAATTCTTACGGGATTAGTGTTCGTTGTATCGTCCTCCCAATGGTACTTGGTTAGCGGAAATGATGGCACAGTGGCATCAAGTCTGATAGTCTCCCCTCTGCAAGCTGACGTGTCTTGGAGCAATTGGGATTCTGTCCATTCTTTGGGCCAAAAATTGATGGTAACCGTGTCTGAAACTATAGTGCTCTCTTTGCACGTGCTGTTCCAAATCGTTACAAAATACTCGTCTTTATCATCGTCGTAATCAATTGTAATGGAATTTTCTGTACTACCATTACTCCAAAGGAATTCGTATTTAGAAGTCAGAAAATTCCATGACTGTGTAGGTAGTGTATACCCTTCGCCATCGTAACAAAGTGTTGTATCGGGCCCTAAATCAAGGTCAGGACGATTTGCAAAAAACACAGATGCTGTGTCAAAAGCATAGTAGTGATACGGATTGGAATCAAAATAACCCCAGTCTCCCGGACAAGCCCCTATATATCTAATAACATAACTTTTGACAGCCATCGAACTTCTGGCAACATCAAAAATCACTTCTAAAATAGAGTCTCGAACATTTCCGAAACCTTCCGGGTTTAACCAATGGAAATCATTTACATACTCAGTTTCCCCTATTTTCAGGAAGAGTGTATCGCCGAAACATAACGTTGTATCAATGTTTAGTTTGCCGATTATTCTTGGAATGGGAAACGTGTCAATAACAATTGTGTAAAGACTGTTGCACTCATTCACAATATCAGTGATACGAACCCAGATTTCTCCAAAAATATTACCTGTGGATGGAAATACATAAAACGGATTTGTAGTGCCGTCACTCCATTCATACTCGAGTGTGGGTTGAAATTCAATGTGCAAGGTATCCCTTCTGCAAGCGGTTACCGTGTCCGGAATTTGCAAACTATTCAGTAAACTGCAATCTTGTGCAAAAACCGCGGACGAAGCAGATAAAAGAGCGAGTATAAAAAACTTTCTAATCATTTTTTTGGTCATACAAACTACAAAGATACAAAAAAAATACGAATTTGAGCATAAAAATTTTGTAAATTCAAAAAAAAGTTGTAACTTTGCATCGGAAAGCTGGCAGAGTGGTCGATTGCGGCGGTCTTGAAAACCGTTGACTGTAACAGGTCCGGGGGTTCGAATCCCTCGCTTTCCGCAACCTATGTTAAATTTTACAAAAAGCACTCAAAAGAGTGCTTTTTCGTTTTAGAACATAATTACAAATTACCTCGCCCGCAACGACATTTCATTGATCAAATGCTTCGCACCGGCAAATTTGTCGATGATAAACAATACATAACGAATGTCGACATTAATGCAACGTTGAAGTTCGGGTTCAAAGAAAATATCGCCACTCATAGCTTCCCAGTTGCCATCAAAAGCAACACCAATAAGTTCGCCTTTGGCATTTAATACAGGGCTTCCGGAGTTTCCGCCGGTGATGTCACCATTAAAAATAAAGCACGTTACGATGTTTCCGTTTTCGGCATAAATCCCAAAATCCTTTTTCTCGTAAAGTTCTTTCAATCTCGCAGGAACAGTAAATTCCGCCAACGCGGGATTTTCCTTTTCCATCACGCCTGTAAGCGTGGTTTTGTAATCGTACCAAATCGCATCGGCAGGCGAATAGCCCAACACTTGTCCGTACGTTAGGCGCATGGTCGAATTAGCGTTCGGTGCAATGTTTTTACCAGGGTTCATTTTCAGCAAACCTTCTACAAACAAACGATTGGCTTTGCGCAGTTGATCATTGGTTGAGGAAAGTATTGCGTTCGTTTCCGCTGTATGCTTGGTAAATGCTCGTGCCATTTTATAGGCTACATCGCCTTCAAACACTTTTTTATTAGGATTATTCAAAAATGCAAGTGCTTGTTCTTTGTTTGAAAATGGGCTTTTATAAAGTTCTTGAGCCATTTTAGAAAAGTCGTTTTTATTTTTTTCAACCCATGCAACAAACTCTTTGGGTTGTTGATTTTTCGGAACATTCTCGGCATATATTCTCAACATTTCTTCTGCATTTTTTTGCTCCAAAGGTTGGTATGAATTGTCAAAAATTCGTGTAACAATGCCTTTCAAACGATCGGCTGTTGCTTTGATCTTTTCGGTATCGGGTTGTGTTTTTTGCAGTTCAGTTTCAAGAGCCTCCATTTGGTTTGCAATCGTAAATACTTCTATCGCCCTAATAGCTTCTATGTTGTATCGAGTCATCACCTCGTACTGATCAAGGGTTTTATATGCCTCCTCAATATTTTTCAAAACATCGACATACTCCGGATTTTGTTTTGCAAACTCGCGAAATTCGTTTTCGATTTGTATTTTTTTATCTGCAACTTTGTTTCGTTTCAGTTGTTCGGTTTGCCCGATACTGTATTTCCAATAGTTCGCAATACTCGCGTATTTGTTGGCATACAACAATCTTACCGCAGGATTTTTTCCGGAAAATTCGTCGATAATTTCCAACCGTTTGGTTCGAACATTTACGATTGCAGGATTTTTCAATTCGATCGAATTGTTGATACTCCACGATGTTGCAAAACGATCGGTGCGCCCGGGATAGCCCATAATCATGGCAAAATCGCCTTCTCTCACACCGTCCAACGAAATTGGCAGAAAGTGTCTCGATTTATAAGGCACGTTGTCTTCGGAATATTTCGCGGGCTTTCCGTCGGGGCTCATGTAAATTCTAAACAACGCGAAATCACCCGTATGGCGAGGCCACATCCAATTGTCGGTGTCTGCGCCAAACTTGCCGATGGCTTCAGGCGGAGTTCCTACCAAACGCACATCTTCAAAAACTTCGTAAACGAATAAATAAAATTGGTTACCTTCGTAAAACTGTGCCACTCGTGCAGTATAGTGCGTTCCTTCTTGTACTTTCGACACCATTTCTTGCGAAATCTCACTGATTTTTCTATTGCGTTCACTTTCGGTCATTTCATCATTTAGCACGGCTTTCACTTCATCCGTTACATCCTCCATGCGAACCAAAAAACGCGCTGTCAAACCTCGACAGGGCTTTTCTCGATCTCTCGACATCGCCCAAAATCCGTTTTCCAAAATATTGTCTTCAACCGTCGAAAGTGCGTGTATTTGAGCGTAACCGCAGTGATGATTGGTTAACAATAAACCTTCTCCTGAAATCAATTCTGCCGTACATCCACCTCCAAACTGCACAATCGCATCTTTCAAACTCGAATTGTTGATACTGAAAATCTGTTCGGGCGTGAGTTTTAATCCTAATTTTTGCATATCTGCGTGATTGCGGTCTAACAATAGTGGAATCCACATGCCTTCGTCTGCGCGCATTTGCGAGGACAGCAGAATAAAGAGGGTAATAATTAATTTTTTCATGATGATAATTTGTTATTTTTTTACTGTTATTCCGAGCGTAGTCGAGGAATCCACTTGCTATAGGGATGTCTCGACTACGCTCGACATGACAACCTATACATACTTCTCCCCTTTTTCAATCGAAACATCCGTCACAAATTGCCGAATTTGCTGTTCATCATCCTTGCGGCAAATGAGCAGAATACCGCTATCTTCCGCAACAATAAAGCCATCCAAACCTTGGATAACGGCTAATTTATCTTTCGGCATATTCACGATACAATCTTGCGAATTATACATCATCACATTGCGTCCTACAATCGCATTGCGGTTTTTGTCTTTTGGCAAATGCTCGTAGAGAGAACCCCATGTTCCCAGGTCGGACCAGCCAAATTCAGACGAAAGCACATACACATTTTCAGCTTTTTCCATCACCCCATAATCAATGGAAATATTTTTGCACATCGGATAGGTTTTATCAAGAAATTCACGCTCTTCAGGTGTGTTGTAACATGATAAGCCCGATTGAAACAATTCATCGATTTCCGGTAAATATTGTTTAAAGGCTTTCATGGAATTTTCTAATTTCCAGATGAAAATACCTGCATTCCAAAGGAAATCGCCACTTTGTAGAAATTGTTTGGCCATTTCCAATTCAGGTTTTTCGGTGAATGTTTTCACTTTTTTCAAACGGTTGTCTTTGGCGTAAACTTCGTTTTCGTCGAACTGAATATAACCGTAACCCGTATTCGGATAGGACGGCTGAATACCTAATGTTATCAACCAATTGTTATGCGTAGCAGCATCCATTGCCGACAGAATTACGTTTGTAAATTCGTCCTCTTTTGTAATGACATGGTCAGACGGAGCTACAACAACAGTAGCATTCGGATTGATTTGGTGAATCTTGTAATTCGCATAAGCAATACAGGGCGCGGTATTCCGACGACTTGGCTCGCACAAAATTTGAAAATCAGAAATTCCGGGTAATTGCTGTTTGACCAAGTCGCGATAAATCGAGTTGGTTGCAATGAAAATATTTTCCGGAGGACAAACTTTCAAAAAACGTTGAAACGTGCGCTGCAATAGGCTTTCACCTGTTCCAAGAATATCAATAAATTGTTTAGGTTGTGAAGTTCTGCTCATCGGCCAGAACCGAGCGCCAACACCACCCGCCATAATCACACAATAATAGTTTTTATTCATGTCTTGTTTGTTTTTTGCAAAGATACGAAAAATTATTGAAAGCGTCCAACAATCTCCCGTGATTTTTCTACTACTTCAGTAAGTTTTTTCGGCGATTTCGCTTCCGCGATGAATCGTAAGTAAGGCTCTGTGTTCGATGGACGAATGTTGAACCACCAATCCTCAAACTCCAAACGATAGCCATCGAAGTCATAGTATTTCAGGCATTTTTCAGAGTTTTGGAAATAATCTCTCACGGCATTCATTGCTTCCGATTTTTTGTCTAATTTGAAATTAATTTCGCCCGAATTTGAATAGGTTGCCAACTTAGAAATAACCCGCGAAACGGAGATTCCTTTTGCTTTGAATGTACTGAAAATATGCAACAACAGCGAACAAGCCATGAGTGCCGAATCGGAATAATAAAAATCACGGAAGTAATAATGCCCTGCTAATTCGCCGCCGTAAATACCGTCGATTTCGCGCAGTTTAATCGCAGCAAAAGCACGTCCAACACGCCACATCTCAATTTCACCACCCATTGGTGTAACGTATTCACCAACGGCCTTTGAACTCCGAATGTCTTGCAAGACCTTACCTTTCAGACCTTTTTCCTCTAAGAAATAATGCCCCAAAACGCCGATCATTAAATCGGGAGAAATGAATTTTCCGTTTTCGTCTGTGAACATCACGCGGTCGGCATCGCCATCAAAAATCACACCGATATCGGCTTTGGTTTTTTGAACTAATTTTTGCAAGTCCACAATGTTTTCGGGCTCGAGCGGATTAGGTTCATGGTTGGGAAATGTGCCGTCCAACTCATCGAAAATGTAATGAATTTTATTGCCATAAAGTTGTTTCACAAACAAACTGCTCATGCCGTTGGAGCAATCCATTGCCACATTTAGATTGTCAAACGGTTGCAGCCATGTTTTTTGAAACTCTAAGTATTGATTGGAAACAGGATATGGAATCACTTGTCCTTTTTCGGGTTTCGGAATAATCACGCGTTCATTAATCCAGCGTTCCAATTGTCCTAAACCAGTGTCGAAACCCACCGGAAGTGCATCTTTTTTTGAAATTTTCAACCCGTTGTAGTCTTTCGGATTATGCGATGCCGTAATCATTACAGACGCTTCAAATCCGAATTTCGCCGTAGCCCAATACACCATTGGCGTGGTGGATAATCCCACATCGTAAACATCCGCACCAGCGTCGTTGATACCTTGACAAAGCGCTGCAAAAATCTCAGGTGATGATACACGCACATCGCGTCCCACCAAAATTTTAGTAGTGTTTAATAATTCCGGCAAAAAATAACCAATTTTATAAACGGTATCTTTATTGAAATCTGTGTTGTAAATGCCCCGAATGTCGTAGGCTTTGAATGCTCCCATAGTGATTTGGATTTTAAGTTTACAAAGATACGAAAAAATTATGACTTATGAATATTTTAACCACAGAGGACGCAAAGAAACACGAAAGATTATTCTGTCATTATTGTTAATTGTTATTTTTTTTCGTACCTTTGCAAAAAAAATTTAAACCTAAAACTAAAACCAAAACAACATGAAAAAACTTATCTTATCTATCTCTTGTGTGTTGATTGCTACGATTGCATTTGCAACCAATCAACCAACAACTATGGCAGAAGCCAAAGCACAGTACAAAAAAGAACGCGAGGCAATTCGCGAAGCTTTCATGCCGAATTTTAAACCGGAAAAACATGAAAAATTAGACCGTGAAGCAAGATTCCAAAGAGATTTGCAGAAAAAAATGGAGAACAGCAAAGCCCTCAATGAGGCTAGAAAAAACCAACGCACTAATCCTCAAACAGAAAGGAAAATAGAAAATTCGTTAACTAAATTAATTCGCGATTTCAGTCCGAATGTAAGTTGGAAAAACCCTAAAGCTGAAGGTTTAAAAACTTTCCACAAACTCGACAGTGTTACATTGTTTAATGATGATCCGAATGATATGATAACATATGATCAAGTTGCATATTATTCCTATACCGTTATAGACGATTATTATTACCCACACAAATTAACTGTTGTTGGTCGTGGTATTGTCGAAGGCGAGTTGCTTGCTGAAGTTATTTTCGAATGGCACACCGAAGGTGCTTTAAAAGGTTATCTTAAATCTCATTCTGATTTCGGAATTAATTCTTGGGGCTGGCCTCAAGGCGAAAAATTCGTCTATTCTTACGATGCACAAAACCGTGTTGATACCGTATGGGGACTGGACTATGATGGCGAAGCTCATTTGGAAGGAATGCCGGGTGTTTGGCTGTATGACCAAATGGATGTTTATGTGGCCTATGATGCAAACGACAACCCAATTGAGGTACACATTTACGTGTATGGCGATGGTGCTTGGCATTTAGCTGCTGAACAATCACGCACTGTAGACCATCTGGGAAGAACATTGACCTATGAATCTTGGGGTTGGGATTTTGCTGAAGTTAGCCCCGGTAACTGGGATTACGTTTGGAAAGGGATAGACAAAACCCAATATGAGTATTTTCAAAACTACATGATTTTAACATTTTGGCAAATAGAGAGTTATGATCTGGCCACAGAAACCTGGATTCCCGATGAACAAATGATCAACACATTTGAAATGCATAATACTCGACCAGAAGTAACCTATACTGAACACAATTATTGGAATAAGATAACAGGCGATTGGTCCGGAAACATTTGTAGTTGGGGCATTTGTTTCTACAACTACAAACATTACTACACATACGATAATGCAGCCAATAACTATAAACCGCTCTCTGCACGCGGTGAATCTTTCGTAGATGGTGCGTGGATAGACGATATGACAACTACGATTGTTTGGACTCCAAACCCAAGTACCGGTGTATCCTGGAGAATGGAATCGACACAAAGTGTGATATTCCATAACTTCAATCCCGGTGTATGGGAAGTATTCGAGATAGCAACCATTGATTACAGTTCAGCGTTCGCCGATTTCCTTATTGGTGAAAGATGGACCTTAAGAGAAATCATAAATCCCGGTGGTTTTTACGGAGAAAAATTCATAAACACATTTACGGCCAACGGAACATTAATAACAAACGAATTTTATGAAAGTTGGGATGGCGGAATCGTGTGGGATCCCGTTGTCAAGATTGTACGCGAACTTGATGCTGTTGAACTGCCCGCTAAATCTTGGCATTATATGCCTGAAATTGATTGGGATACTTGGATGCCAACAGGTAATTGGGACTTATACGGTTCGTTCACTTACGAACATGCATCCAATGGTGCAAGAACAAAAACCATGGGTTGGTGTGGCGAAATCGGAACAACACCTCTCAACGGCTGGGAGTATGATGCAGACTGGACAATACCAATCGACGAGTTGATTATTTGGAAAGACTATTATTTCTACACAACCGGAGCAGGTGATTTTCATTTTACCCATAAAGTTAACACGTATATACACTATTTAGGTAACAGTGATTGCTGGTATGCACCCTATACGACATGGGCAACTGCCACTCAAACGTATTTTTGGTCGGAAGTTGAAGCGTTAGGTACTTCAATTCAAGATGTTATCGTTGACGACATGAATACAACAGTACGCGTTTACCCAAATCCTGTGAAAGACGTGTTGCATATCCAAACTGAACAAACTATCCAATCGATTTTCGTATTTGATATGAACGGTAAAATGGTGGTGAACCTTCGCGGAAATCAGCAAACCATTGATTTGCAATCTCTCCAAACAGGGAATTATGTAGTTCGTATTCATACGGACAAAGTTGTTGTTCCTGTGAAAATTGTGAAACAATAAATATCGTAGGGGGGGCGTATTGCATACGCCCCCGATTGATTTTGAAACAAATGCCGACAGGGCGTATGCGATACGCCCCTACGATGGAAAAAAACTAAAACGCATTTGCGTTTTAGTTTTTTTTTTCGTATCTTTGCAAGTTCTAATAACCACAAAATATATGGGCAAAGTTATTTCTATCATTAACCAGAAAGGTGGTGTGGGCAAAACCACAACGGCAATCAATTTGGCAGCAAGTTTGGCAATTTTGGAGAAAAAAACCTTGTTGATTGACGCAGATCCACAGGCCAACGCCACGTCCGGGCTTGGATTTGATCTACAAAATATCACCACGAGTATCTACCAATGCATGTTAGATAACGTAGATCCGCACCAAACTGTTCTCAAAACAACTATACCGAATTTAGATTTAATTCCTTCACATATTGATTTGGTTGGCGCTGAAATAGAATTGGTTAACTACCCTGCTCGCGAACAGGTTTTGCGTCGAGTAGTTAACAAAATTCAAGAGGATTACGATTTTGTCATTATCGATTGCGCTCCATCGTTGGGCTTGCTCACGTTGAACGCGATGACAGCTTCCGATTCGCTTATCATTCCCGTACAATGCGAATATTTTGCACTTGAAGGAATTGGCAAATTGCTTAGCACGATGAAAATTATACAGGACAAATTTAATGAAAACCTGACTATTGAAGGCGTTTTACTAACGATGTACGATTCGCGCTTGCGTATGGCTAAAGATGTTGTTGAAGATGTTCAAAAACATTTGGAAAAATTAGTTTTCGATACCATGATTTATCGAAATACCAAATTGGCAGAGGCGCCAAGTCATGGCAAAAGTATTTTGGAGCACGACGCTCAAGCAACAGGTGCTGTAAACTATCTCAATTTAGCCCGAGAAATCCTGCAAAGAAACGATTTAACACATATAAAAAACGCTGATAAAACACTTTCCGAACATGAGTAAAACACCGGCAATGGGTAAAGGTTTAGCCGCCCTAATAGGAAATATTGAGGCTACAAATCCAAAAAAACAGCATCCGAATACTCGCGAAACCGACATTGTTGAAAGTTTTGCAGAGATTTCAGTCCACGATATTGATACAAATCCGGAAAATCCGCGAAAAGATTTTTCGGATATTGAACTTAACGAATTAGCAGATTCTATTCGAGAAGTGGGTATTATTCAGGCGATTACGGTTCGAAAAAATCAAGACAGATACCAAATTATTTCCGGCGAACGCCGTTTTCGTGCGGCTAAAATTGCAGGTAAGAAAACCATACCCGCCTACATTCGTGTAGCCACCGACATACAAACGTTGGAAATGGCCGTTACGGAAAATGTTCAACGCGAAAATCTAAATCCGATAGAAATTGCACTCACCTACAAAGCCTTGATTGATGCGCAAAATCTGACGCAAGACGAGTTAAGCAAACGTATGGGGAAAAGTCGTCCGGTTATAGCCAACTATTTGCGTTTGCTCAAACTTCCTGCCGAAATTCAATTAGCCTTGCAAAACGAAAATATCTCAATGGGGCACGCAAAACCTTTGATTTCTTTGGAAAACGACGAGAAGCGAATTGAAATTTTACACCAAATCTTGAACGAAAAATTATCGGTTCGTCAAGTGGAAGAACGTTGTCAACAACCTTCCGAAACACTAGAAAAACCAAAGAAAACAAGCAAAGCCACCATTTCCGATAAGTTGGAACAAACGCACGACGAATGGTCGCAAAAATTGGAAACACCGGTCAAATACAAATTTTCGAAAACCGGCAAAGGGCAAATCATCATCGAATTTCAATCCCAGGAAGATTTTGAACGCATTATTTCGATGTTAAAATAACTGTTTTGAACAATGCGAACATCATAAAATTGAGCCTCGTTGGGTTTCTATGTGTACTGAATGTTGTAGGATTTTCACAAGATACAACAACTGCTGTTGAGCCCGTTGTTGACACTGTGGTTGAAGCCGCAATAGAACCTATTGCTGAAGACCTTGTTGAGCCACCTCCGACAGTTCGAAGAAACACACAATCAAGTACAGAGCCACCTCAAATTTCTTCGAGAAACAGGTCGTTTGCCATACCTAGAGAGAAAAACCCGAAAGTCGCCACATGGCTTTCCGTTGCAATTCCAGGCGCGGGGCAGGTTTACAACGGACAGTGGTGGAAAGTCCCCATCATTTACGGTGGCGGTGCAACACTGTTGTATTTTCACAATATGAATGTGAAAGAACGCAATATTTTCCAAACAGAATATCGTCAACGACTAAATGATGTACCAGACAGTCTTCGAAACCAGAGTTTGTTACCTTACAATGATGCCCAAATTTTAAGCATGCGAGAATATTATCGACGAAACATTGAATTAATCTATATTTTTTCGGGATTGTTGTATATTCTAAATATCGTTGATGCTTGCGTATTTGCGCATTTAGCAACGTTTGACGTAAGCGACAATTTATCTTTGCGTATACAACCCTACTCATCGCCGGATTTTTCTAATTATGCTCTCCAAAATCAACGATTGCCGATGCAGGGCGGATTACGGCTAACATTCACATTAAAATGATATGTAGGGGCGGGTTTGAAACCCACCCCTACGTTGCACATTCACAAATATTTGCTAATATATAAAAATCAATGAACATCGCACTACTCGGATACGGCAAAATGGGCAAAACCATCGAAAAAATGGCTTTGCAAAAAGGCCATACCATTGTTGCGAAAATCGACAACGAAGACAATTGGAAACGCTTAGAAAGCGAGGTAAAACAAGCCGATGTTGCCATTGAGTTTTCAACACCGCAAATCGTTGTGAAAAATATCTTTAGATGTTTTGATTTGAATATCCCGATTGTGGTTGGAACAACAGGATGGAACGAACAAAAAGACGAGGTTTTTTCGTATTGCAAACACCATCAAAAAACTCTGTTTTACGCATCAAACTTCAGTATCGGCGTGAATTTATTTTTCGAATTGAACAAACTATTAGCGCAAATGATGAAAAACTACCTCGATTACAAGGTTCATATCGAAGAAACTCATCATCTGCAAAAGCTTGACAAACCAAGCGGTACGGCGATTTCATTAGCTGAAGATCTGATGCCGCATTATCCATTAGAAATTTCAAATATAACATCTATTCGCGAAGGTGAAGTTTTCGGCATTCACCAAATTCGTTATGAGTCTGCCGAAGATACCATCGAAATCAAACACGAAGCCAAATCCCGTGAAGGTTTTGCAAAAGGCGCGGTTTGTGCGGCGGAATGGCTGATCGGAAAAACAGGAATTTATACCATGTCAGATATGTTAAAGACAAATCAAATAGATCCTTCGTTTCGCTCAGGATGATAACTCTCAATTCGTAATTTTCAAAATATGCAAACATTCTTAATCCTCCTAATCATCGTTGCGCCGATTGTCGCAAGTATTTACGTTATTTTCAAACAACAAGGTCGAAAATGGTGGGAAGCCATCCTCTCGCCTTGGAATTTGTGGGTATTGATTAAAATCACAAACAAACCTTGGTGGTGGATTTTGCTGCTTTGCATTCCATTCATCAATTTTTTTGTGTTGATGTTACTTTTTGTAGAGCTTTCAGTTGGTTTTAAACGTAATGCAATATGGGAATATTTTAGCGCAGCTGTGTTACCGTTTTTGTATTTTCCGTATTTGGTTTTTGTAAAAAAAGAAGTTTATGTTCAGCCGAAAGACTTGCCTCCATTCAAAAAAAGCATAGTGCGCGATTGGTTTGATACGATTATTTTTGCGGTGTTTGCAGCAGCGATTGTTCGGATGTTTTTCTTTGAAAATTACACAATCCCCACATCTTCGATGGAGAAATCCATGTTGATCGGCGACTTCGTTTATGTGAGCAAATTAGCGTATGGCGCAAGAATGCCGCAAACGCCGATTGCATTTCCGCTTGTTCACCACACGTTACCATTGACACAAAACAGAAAGTCATATATTGATGCCGTCCAGTTGGATTATCGTCGATTTTTTCAGCGTAGAATGGTGCAGCGTAACGATGTTGTGGTATTTAATTTTCCTGTGGGAGATACGGTTTCGACGGTTTATCAAAGTTCTGCGGATTATTATTCATTGGTTCGAGAATATGGCAGAGATGAAGTTTGGCGAAATAGAGCAAGATTTGGCGAAATCATTGTGCGTCCTATCGACAAGCGTGAAAATTTTGTGAAACGCTGTGTTGCTGTTGCCGGCGATACGCTGCAAATTATCAATCAGCAAATTTTTATCAACGGGAACTTGGAAAACAATCCGAGATTTACACAATTTAATTATCAAATTT